>NZ_JBIRBA010000026.1:0-140021 GCF_044326345.1 Actinomadura sp. 9N215
GGAAGGGGGAGGTCGGGGACGGGGGCGGGGAGGTCGCCGGGGGGCTGGGCTTGATGGTGCGGTCGGGGTCGGGTTCGAGGTGGCGTTCGATTTGGGCGGAGGTGAGGCCCAGGCCGCCCAGGCGGAGGTCGTCCCAGCCCTGGAGGCGGTGGGTGGCGCGGCTGAAGTAGAGGACGGAGAGTTCGATGGGGGTGGGCTTCTCGTGTTCCAGGCCGCGGAGGCCGGCGCCGCCGGTGGAGCCCTGGACGAAGAGGCGGGTGCCGGTGGGGAGGAGTTTGGTGGAGCGGGTGTGGGCGTGGCCGGAGAGGATGAGGGGTGTCCGGCCGGTGAAGGCCTCGCCTTCGGCGGGGTCGTGGACGACGGCGATGTCCGGGGTGGTGCCGGAGGCGCGGAGCTTCTCGGCGAGGAGGAGGCCCTCGGCGCGCATCTGGTCGGCGCCGACGAAGTCGTCGCGGGTGCTCTTGTCGGGGGTGAAGCGGGGGTCGCCGACGCCGTAGACGCGCAGGCCCTTGACCTCGCGGGTGGCGCCGTCCAGGACGATGGCGTTCTTCTCGCGCTCGACGGCCTTCTGGGAGTTCCGGGAGTCGTGGTTGCCGCGGACGTAGACGTAGGGGACCTTCAGGTCGGAGATCTCGTCGGCGAACTTGTTCTCGGCCTTGCTGCCGTGGTCCATGAGGTCGCCGCTGTCGATGATGAGGTCGACCTTGAACTGGGTGGTGACGGACTTTATTACGTTCCACGCGGCGGGGTTGAGGTGGATGTCGGAGACGTGCAGGACGCGGAGGGTGGACGGGTCAGGCTCGTAGGTGGGGAGCGTCGAGGTGGTGGCGTACAGCTCGGAGACGTTGCCGACGAGGCGGGCGAGCTGGGCGCGGTAGGCGGAGAAGCGTTCGACGAGGCTGCGGGTGTCGCCGACGATCTGGGGCGCGTTGGCGAGCAGGCCGCTGTAGCGGGGTTCGGCGACCGACTGGGGGTTGAACGTCGCCCAGGTGAGGAGGGTGAGGGCGACGAGGCCGAGGGCGGCGGACGCGAGGCCGAGGAGGGCGCGGCGGAAGGAGCGGAAGAGGGCGAGACCGGCGACGAAGCCGGCGACGAGGGCGAGGACGACGGCGCGGACGAGCAGCTGGGTGACGCCGTGCGCGATCTGGTCGCCAATCTGGTTGGTGAGCCGGTCTATCTCGGTGTCGTTCTCGATGAGCTTCTGGGCCTGTTCGGGACGGACGTCGGTGAGGCTCGCCTGGAGGGAGACGGGGCCCCAGTGGGTGTCGAGCTGGAGGGAGCCGAGCGGCGGGAGTTCGAGGATCGTCCCGCCGTGGAGGGACGGGCGCAGGGACAGTTCGACGTCGGCGGGGCCGACGGGGGTGACGTAGCGTCCGCCGAGGAGGAGGCCCGCGTAGCCGGCGGCGAGGCCGATCGCGAGGACGAGGAGGAGGCGCGTCCAGCGGCTGGTGACGGCGGGGCGGACGCGGCTCGTGACGGGGGCGCAGAAGGCCCGGACGCGTTCGGCGGCCGGGGCGGCGCGGCGGCGGGCGCGGGCGCCGTACCGGCGGACCGCGCGGGTGGCGCGGGCGGGGTGGTGCCGGACGGCGCGCGCGGCGCGGGCGGTGTTGCGTCGGGTGGCGCGACCGGCGCGGGTAGTGTTGCGTCGGGTGGCGCGGCCGGCGCGGGCGGCGAATCCCCGGGCGGCGCGGGCGGCGCGGCGGCCCCGGGACGCGGTGGGTTCGGTCGACTCGGCGCGGACCTTGGGCACGGGTTCCCCTTCTGTCGAGCAGAATTGTCGGCGTGATGGAGTTGTCGCGCGATGAGTTCGAGGACCTGGTGGCCGAGGCCCTCGATACCATCCCACCCGAGCTGACCTCGCACATGCGCAACGTCGTGATCGTCGTCGAGGACGACGCGCCAGAGCGCGGACTTCTCGGCCTGTACCAAGGGGTACCCCTCACGGAACGGGGCGACTGGTACGGCGCCGTCCTGCCCGATCACATTTCGATCTACCGTAATGAGATTCTCGAAATTTGCGACACCCCGGACGACGTGGTGGAAGAGGTCAGGATCACCGTGGTGCATGAGATCGCGCACCATTTCGGGATCGACGACCGGAGACTGCACGAGCTCGGATACTGAGCCTTTCCCCGTACATGCCGGGTTCGGCAGACGAAAAGAGCCGGCCGACGCGAAGAATTGCGCACTGTAGGTCACATGAGCGCCACGCAGCGTGAGTTAATGGGAGGGCTGCCCAACACCGGGCGGGCTGAACTGGAGCGAGCGTGGCGGGAAGGCAGACCGGGCGGCATCGCCGTCCGCCGGAGGAGCAGGCGACCTACCGCGAGGTGTTCGCGGTGCGCGAGTTCCGTGCCCTCTGGCTGGCGCAGGCGCTGTCGTTCGTCGGCGACCAGCTGGCGCAGGTCGCGCTGGCCGTGCTCGTGTACGACCACACGAAGTCGGCGCTGCTGACCGCTTTGGTGTACGCGCTGACGTACATCCCGCCGATCGTGGGCGGGCCGGTGCTGTCCGGGCTGGCGGATCTGTTCCCGCGCCGCACCGTCATGATCGTCTCCGATGTGCTGCGGGCGGGACTGGTCGCGGTCATGGCGCTGGTGGCGATGCCGGTCGGCGCGCTGTCGGTGCTCGTGTTCCTGACCGTCCTGCTGGGGACGCCGTTCACCGCGGCGCGGGCGGCGCTGCTGCCGGACGTCCTGGAAGGCGACCGGTACGTGGCCGGGTCGGCGATCAACAACATCACGCACCAGGGCACGCAGATGCTCGGTTTCCTGGCGGGCGGCGCGATCGTCGCCGTCGTCGGGACGCGTGAGGCGCTCGCGCTGGACGCGCTGACCTTCGGGGCGTCCGCCGTGATCCTGATCGGCGGGCTGCGGCGGCGGACGGTGCCGAGGCGGCGGGAGCGCGACTCGTTCGGCCTGTGGCGCGGGACGCGGGACGGCATGCGGCTCGTGTTCGGCGACCCGGTGCTGCGCTCGCTGGTGCTGTTCGCGTGGCTGTGCGCGTTCTACGTGATCCCCGAGGGCCTCGCGGCGCCGTACGCGGCGACGTTCGGCGGCGGCGCGGTCACGGTCGGGCTGCTGCTGTCGGCGATGCCGACGGGGATGGTGATCGGCGCGTTCCTGTTCAGCCGGTTCGTCCGTCCGGCGAACCGGCTGCACGCGATGGGATGGATGTCGATGCTGGCCTGCCTGCCGCTGATCGGCGCCGGCCTGGATCCGCCGCTGTGGGGGGTGGTGGCGCTGTGGGCGGTGTCGGGCCTCGGCAGCGCCTACCAGCTCGCGGCCAACGCCGCGTTCGTGGCCGCGGTGCCGGCGTCGGGACGGGGACGGGCGTTCGGCCTGGCCCAGTCCGGCATCCTTGCCGGGCAGGGCGTCGGCATCCTGGTCGGTGGGGCCGCGGCGCAGGTGCTCGGGCCCGAGACGGTGGTGGCGCTCGCGGGCCTGCTCGGCCTGTCGGCCGCCGCGACGCTCACGCTCGGCTGGAACCAGATCCGCGGCGGCGTCATCACCGCCATGCGGGAGCGCGTCGAACCCGTCGTCGTCGCCACGCCGGCCGCGGACGACGACGAGCTGTCGGGCGTCAGCCGCTCCGCTCCCGCTCCTTAGCCCAGCCGCTCCGCTCCCGCTCCTTAGCCCGGCGGCTCCGCTCCCGCTGCTTAAGTCCAGCGGCTCCGCTCCCGCTGCTTAAGTCCAGCGGCTCCGCTCCCGCTCCTTAGCCCAGCTGCTCCGCTCCCGCTCCTTAGCCCAGCCGCTTCGCTCCCGCCCCTTAGGCCAGCGGCTCAGGTGGGGCCTGGGGGTGCGGCTCACGCGGTCTTGCGGGCGCGTTCAGGCGTGGGTGCGGGGCTTGTTGAAGGCGTCCTTCGTCTTCCTGACCGCGTCCTGGAAGGCCGGGGAGTCGCTCGCCTTCTTGACCATGTCCTCGGCGATCGCCTTGTCGGCGCCCTCCTCGGGGATCATCACCCAGCCGATCGCGTAGAGCGCGATCCCGGCGCCGCCGAAGACGGTGAAGACCGCCAGGGCGACCCTGATGATGTTGGCGTCGACGCCGAGGAAGCGGGCGGCGCCCGAGCAGACCCCGGCGAGGATCCGGTCGTCGCGGGTGCGCCGGAGCTTCTTCTCGGTGGTGGCGGCGGTGTCCTTGTTCATGTCCATGCCTCGATCATGCCCAGCGGAAGGTAACCCTGACATCCGGATTCGCCCTGATTCATCCCTGAACGCACCCCTGGCGGGTCAGGGTGCCGTCCCCGACGTACGCTCGTGGACGGGACGTCCCGCCCCCGGGACGCCCCGTCCAGGGGACGCCCCGTCCAGGGGACGCCCCGTCCAGGGGAAGGCCCGGACGCGTCTGTTAAGGAATGCTTGAACGCGCTGCGTAGGGTTATTCATTGGACGACCTGAGCGGCCTGGGCAACACTCCAGGCCAGAGCCTTGTACCAGAGCTGACAGTGCTACCAGAGGGAGCGGCATGAGAATCGGGATCGTCGGGGCCACCGGCCAGGTCGGGGGCGTGATGCGCGAGATCCTGGCCGAACGCGGATTCCCGGTCGACGAGCTGCGGCTGTTCGCCTCGGCGCGGTCGGCCGGGCGCAGGCTGCCGTGGAACGGCTCCGAGATCACGGTCGAGGACGCGGCGTCCGCCGACTACTCGGGCCTCGACATCGTCCTGTTCTCCGCCGGGAAGACCACGTCGAAGGAGCTGGCGCCGAAGGTCGCGGCCGCCGGCGCCGTCGTGATCGACAACTCGTCGGGCTGGCGGATGGACCCGGACGTCCCGCTCGTCGTCGCCGAGGTCAACCCGCATGCCGCGGCGCGCCGTCCCAAGGGGATCATCGCCAACCCGAACTGCACGACGATGGCCGCGATGCCGGTGCTGCGGCCTTTGCACGACGAGGCCGGGCTGACCGCGCTCGTCGTGTCGACCTACCAGGCGGTTTCGGGCAGCGGGCTCGCGGGCGTCGCGGAGCTGCATGATCAGGCGTCCAAGGTCGTCCAGAACGCGGACCGGCTGACGCATGACGGGTCGGCGGTGGAGTTTCCCGAGCCGTCCGTCTATGTGCGGCCGATCGCGTTCAACGTCCTGCCGATGGCCGGGTCGATCGTTGAGGACGGGCTCGCCGAGACCGACGAGGAGCAGAAGCTCCGCAACGAGAGCCGCAAGATCCTGGAGATCCCGGACCTGAAGGTGTCGGGCACCTGCGTCCGCGTCCCCGTTTTCACCGGGCATTCGCTGCAGGTGAACGCCCGGTTCGAGCGTCCGATGAGCCCGGAGCGGGCGAGTGAGCTGCTGGCGGGCGCGCCCGGCGTGCTGCTGTCGGACGTCCCGACCCCGCTCCAGGCCGCGGGCCAGGACCCGACCTACGTGGGCCGCATCCGCCGCGACGAGACCGTCGACAACGGCCTCGCCCTGTTCTGCTCCGGCGACAACCTCCGCAAGGGCGCGGCGCTGAACACCGTCCAGATCGCCGAGCTGGTCGCCGCCGAGTAACCACCGGGACGCCGAGCGGCCTGGGCGCTGAGTGACCCCGGCCGGGCGAGCGTCCGTCGGGTGGGCGGTGGGTCAGCTTGCGCGGCGGCCGCGGATCTCCAGGGAGTCGAGGAGAGCGGCGGTGCTCTGGGCGATCTCCTCGACGGCCCGGTCGAACGCCTCGGCGTTGTGGGACGCGGGCGCGCGGAACCCGGAGATCTTGCGGACGTACTGGAGCGCTGCCGCCCGGACGTCCTGGTCGGTGACGTCGTCGGCGAAGGGCGGGCGAAGAGTCTTGATACTGCGACACATACTCCCATTGTGACCTGTGGGACCGACATCCCACTCCAGAGGGACCGGCCGGACGTCCAGAGGGACCGGCCGGACGGGTTAAGGGCCCCGGGCCCTCGTCCGGCGGAACGGCCGGACGAGGGCGCCTGGGGCCCGGCGGGGGGCGGGGCCCCGTCTGAGCGGCGGCGGTGCGCGGGCCGGGTAGAGATCCGTCCTGCGCGAGCCGCCTTAGGTCAGCCCTGGGAGTAAAGCGGGCTGTCCAAAATTGGACCGTGGCGACGGGTCAGGTGTCAACGGATCCATCTGCCACTGGATTTTCAACATCGCTGAACGGGGCCGTCGAAAATCCTGAAAAGGGCTACTGAGCTGTGTGAATGCGACCTCTCACTTGGTGATCTTGATGTTGTCCGGGCCGGACTCGACGAGGCTCGCGCCGCCCGCGTCCGCGGCCTCGACGACGAGTCGGACCTTCTGCCCGGCATAAGCGGAGACGTCCGCCGTCTGCGTCCGTCAGGCGGCCGCCCGGTTCGCCGCGGCGCGCGGCTCGTCCAGGACCTGGGTGCCGCCGGCCAGCGTCCAGACGGTGTAGGCGATGGCGTCGGCGTTGCGGTCGAGCGCCGGGTCGTTGATGTTGGTCGTGGTGTCGCAGCGCGCGTGGTAGCACCGGTCGTACGCGACGCCCGCCTGGCCGCCCCACTTCTGCGCCTGCGCGGACGTCTTGCGCCCCTCGGCGCCGGTGAACAGGCCGCCGGCGGCGATCCCGTAGTCGATGAACGGGCCGTAGTCGGAGCGTCCGTCGAACGCGGTGTCCTCGACGGGCACGTTGATCGTGGCGAAGTGCGCGCGGAGCACCCGCTCGATCTCGGCGGATCCGGCGGGGCCGCCGCCTCCGCTGGACCCGTCGCCGTCGTAGGCGAAGTAGCCGGGGTTGGGCGAGCCGACCATGTCGAAGTTCAGATAGCCCTTGATCTTCGACCGTTCGGCGGACGGCAGGGTTTCGACGTAGTGCGTCGACCCGATGAGGCCGAGCTCCTCGGCGCCCCACCAGCCGAACCGCAGGTGCCGGGCGGGCTTGTAGCCCTCGCGGGCGACGGCGAGCGCGACCTCCAGGTTCGCGGCGGAGCCGGAGCCGTTGTCGTTGATGCCGGGGCCCGCGGTGACGCTGTCGAGGTGCGCGCCGACCATCAGCGTGTTGTTGACGTCGCCGCCCGGCCAGTCGGCGATCAGGTTGTAGCCGGTGGCGCCGTTGTAGCTGAACGACTGGACGGCCGTCTGGAACCCGGCCGCGTCCAGCTTGCCCTTCACGAAGTCGATGGACGCCCGGAAGCCGGGACGGCCGTGCGCGCGGTTCCCGCCGTTGCTCGTCGCGATCGTCTGCAACTGCGATAGGTGCGCCTTGACGTTCGCGAGCGGGATGTCGGGAGCGGCCGCGCGCACCGCCGGTGCCGCGACCGAGGACGTTGTCGCGGCCGAGGATGTTGTCGCGGGCGGGGACGCCGACGCGGACGCGCCGGGCAGCAGGGCGGAGAGGGCCAGGGCGGCCGCCCCCACGGTCGCCATAGTGCGCGATCTCATGAGTGTTTCCTCCCAGAGAGAAGGGAAGCGGCCCGCGGCGGAGGAGCGGGCTCCGCCACAGGCCGCGAGTCGGGGGCGCGCGGCGGAGGAGCGGGCTCCGCCGCGCGCGGTGGGTATGGGGCGGTCAGGCCGTCAGGAACAGGCGGGCTCGCCGGACTGCGCCGGGACGTTGACGCCGCTCCAGGCCGCCTTCACCGAGGTGCACTCGGCCGTGGAACCGGGGAACAGCTCCACCGCCGCCTTGACGGTCTCCAGGCGCGCCCGAGCGTGGCTCCAGGCGGAGACCTTGCGGTTGAGGCCCTCCATGAAGACCTTTCCGGCCTTCTGGACGCCGATGCCGGTGACGGACGAGTTGTCGCACGTCGTGGTGCTCGGCTGTCCGCCCGTCCCCACGGCCAGCAGGACGAACCAGTGGTTCTGCGGGCCCGCGCCCGCGTGCACCTCGGTGCGCGGGATCGAGGACGAGTAGCAGTTCGGGTGGTTCAGCGCCTGCGGGTTGTACATGTTGCGGATCGGGCCGGCGCCGACCAGGTCGACCTCCTCGCCGACCAGGTAGTCCGGCGGGTCGAGGTTCGCGGGCTCGTTGATGAAGAACTCGGTCAGCGTGCCGAAGATGTCGCCGGCCGACTCGTTCATCCCGCCCTTCTCGTTGCCGTTGCCGCCGCTGGAGCCGCCGGGCGTGGTCTGGAAGATCGCGTGGCCGTTCTCGTGGCCGACGACGTCCGTCGAGGTCGCCTGCTTGCTGCCGGACGAGTTGCGGCCGTAGTTGGTGTAGCTGCCGTTCCAGAACGCGTTGGCCTGGTTCAGCCCGACGCGCATCGGGAAGCCGCCGCCGCTCCCGTTGATGCCGTTGCGGCCGAGCCACTCCTTCAGCATGTCCCATTCCTTCTGGGCCGCGTACATGGCGTCGACGCAGGCGGTCTCCAGATCGGTGCCGGTGCCGTTGCCCCAGGCGGCGTCGCCGGTGAAGGCCTGGCCGTTCTGGCCGCCGCACCGGACACCGGTGCGCTGCGGGTCCGTCATCGACGAGGCCGCGGTGCTGATGTCGACGGTGCCGTGGTAGAAGCTGCGGTCGTCGGCCGCGTCGCGGACCTCGTCGAACGTCTTGACGACCTTGCCGGTCCTGGCGTCGACGTACACGTGCAGCTTCGTCGGGGCCTTCTTGTGGACGCCGCTGACGACGGTCTCGTAGACGAGGCGTCCGGTGCCCTCGGCCAGCACCATCAGGCGCGGCGCGGAGGCGCTCTCGATCTTGGACACCCGGGCGCGGGAGGTCTTCGCGGCCTGCGCCGCCGAGATCTTCGCGGTCGTGGCGACGTCGAGCTTCGCGGTCTGGCCGACGGAGGTGCTCGTCACCTGGCCGCCGGCGGTGGTGGTGACGACGAAGTCGCCGCCCTCGACGGGCAGGCCCGCGTAGGTCCGCTCGTACGTGACGTGCTGCAGGCCGTGCAGACCGGCGAAGGCGCCGGTGCGGACGATCCTGTCCGCGGGGGCCTTCTTGAACGCGGCGGGCTGCGCCGCGACCAACTGGTCGGCCGAGGCGGCGGCGAGGGCGCGGGGGTCGGGCTTGGCGGGGGCGGTGCGGGTGGTCGCGCCTGTGGCGGGGGCGGACAACGCCACGGCGAGGCCGACGGACATCGCCGCCGCCCCGATCGCGGTCTGGTGTCTCACGGGGGTGCTCCTTCCACGTGCCGGGCATGGCGCGGCCGCGGAGCTCCTTGTGGGAGCGCGCTCCGCGAGGGCCGCCACCCGTCCGGCGGGCTTTGGGATGGGGACTCATCCGGATGAGCTGTCCCGAAGTGCACTCCTAGTCGCCAAAAAGGTCAACAAATCCATTTGGTACTGGATTTTCAATCTTCGGGGCGTTGTTAAGTGAAAGCTCGATATCCGCGCCCTGAGCTGCGCCGACGGCCTCGCCGACAGCGTCGCGGACGGCTCGCTGGCGTCCCCGAGGTCGGGGTTGCGGACGGGCTCGCGGGCGCGCGCGCGGGCTGGGTTGCGGGCGGGCTCGCGGGTGGGGTTGCGGGCGTGCGCGAGGACGGGGGCGCGGGCGGGGTCGCGAATGGGCTCGCGGGTGTGCGCGCGGACGGGCTCACGGACGGCGTCGCGGACGGGCTCGCGGGCGGCTCGCGAGCGTGCGCGCGGACGGCTTGCGGACGGGGGCGCGGGCGGGGTTGCGGGCGTGGGCGAGGGCGGTCACCGGCCGGGGTCAGGGGGCGATGGCGCGGCAGAGCCAGGTGAGGGCGAGCGGATAGCGGTAGTCGATGCCGCCGTGCGTGGCGTCGAACAGCTCGAAGTGGATCACGTCCTCGGCCACTCCGGCGTCGAGGAGGGCTTGGCGGAAGGCCTGCGCGCCGACGTCCAGGAACCATTCGTCGCGCGTCCCGCCGTCGATCCAGATCGCGCGCTGCGAGCGCATCGCCTCGGCGTACTCGGGCACCATGCGCACCGGGTCCCACGCCAGCCAGCGCTCCCAGACGTCCTGCCGGAGCACGCCGGTGACCGGGTCGAACGGCAGCTCGGGCGTGCCGTCGTCGCGCGCGGAGTAGCACTGCGCCATGGCGAGGATTTCGAGCAATTCGTTGTCCTCGGGCTTGGTGTAGGAGGCGCGGCCCTGGAAGTCGTCCCACCAGCGCCAGATGTCGCCGTCGTACTTGCGCAGATGCCGGACGCACTTGGGGAAATCGAGCAGGTAGGCGTACTCGAACAGCGCGTCGCCCGCATGTGTCGCGAGCGCGCCGAACAGGTCGGGACGCAGCATCGGCGTGATCATCGCGCCGTAGCCGCCGCTGGACTTGCCGCTGATCGCGCGGTGCTGCGGGGCGTCCAGCGTCCGGTAGTGCGCGTCCACCCACGGGACGATCTCGTCGCAGATGTAGGAGTGGTAGCGGCCCGTGCCGGGCGAGTCGACGTACTGGCTGCCGCCGTGCTTCGTCCACGCGTCCACGAACACCATGATCGCGGGCGGGGCCTCGCCGGACGCGAACACCGCGTCCGCCGTCTCCGGGAACGGCTGCCGGTACGGCATCCGGTTGCGCCACATCTCGATGTGCCCGGTGAACCCCAGGATCACGTACACGCTGGGGTAGCGGCGCTCCGGCTCGTCGTCGTAGCCCGGCGGGACGTACACCAGGAGGGGCCGCTCGTACGGGTCGTCCAGCGGGTTGCCGCGCAGCAACTCGCTGCGGACGACGTGCTCGTCCAGGCGTCCGGCGAGCTCCGTTGACCACGGCAGCATGGCGCACCCCACTCCTCGTCGCGGCGACTGATCGTTTCGACGTTAGCCCAGCCACCGGTGCGGCGGAAATGTCCGGGGTGGATGTCACACTCAGCCGGTCTGTCTAGTCCATTCAGTGATGGGAAAGGAGACAGATATGACCGATCACGCCGCCGTACTCCGTGACCTGCATCGCCCGGGCGATCCGCTGCTGCTCCCGAACGTGTGGGACGCGGCGAGCGCCACCACCGTCCAGGAGGCGGGGTTCCCGGCGCTCGCCACGGCGAGCGCCGCCGTGTCCGCGATGCTCGGCTATCCCGACCACGAGGGCGCGCCCGCCGAGGAGATGTTCGCCGCCGCCGGACGCGTGATCCGCGCCGCGACCGTCCCCGTCACCGTGGACGCCGAGGCCGGGTACGGGCTGCCGCCGGGCGAGCTCGTCGAGCGGCTGCTCGCCATCGGCGCCGCCGGCTGCAACCTGGAGGACACCTACGCCGGGAAGCTCGCGGAGCCGGAGCAGCAGGCCGAGTTCCTCGCCGCCGTCCGGGCCGCCGCCGGCGACGCGCTGGTGATCAACGCGCGGGTCGACACGTTCGTCGCCAAGGCGCCCGACCCGGTCGACGCCGCGATCGCCCGAGGCCGCCTGTACTTCGAGGCGGGCGCCGACTGCGTGTACCCGATCACCGCGCCGCTGGACGCCGTCCCTGCCCTGGTCAAGGGCCTGCCGGGTCCGATCAACGCGAACAACATGCCCGGCTCGTCCCTCGCCGACCTCGCCGCCGCCGGGGTCGCCCGCGTCTCCTACGGCCCGATGCCGTACCTCCGGGCCCTGGACGCCCTGAAGGAGTTCGCGGGCCGCGTCAAGGCGGGGGAAAACCCCTACGCCTGACCCCGGCCGCGAGGGCGCTCGCTCCCGGGCACCCTCGCGACCGCGGCGGGACGATTCCCGCCGAGGCGATTCCCGTGGACGTGATGACCGTGGACGTGATGAGCGTCGAGGCGATGAGCGTCGAGGCGACGGCCGTCGAAGTGATGGCAGTCGAGGCGATGACCGTCGAGGACTGTCGAAGTGATAGCCGTCGAGGCGATGGCCGTCGGGGGCTAGCGGCGGACGGGGTATCGCAGGTGGACGGCACGGTGGCCCTGGACGACGATCGGGTCTTCGAGGAGCTGGTGGCCCTGTTCCAGCTTCCCGAAGTAGGGGATTCCCTCGCCGAACAGCACCGGCACGAGGCTGACGCACACCTCGTCGACCAGGCCGAGGGAGAGCGCCTGCTGGGTGATCGTCGTGCTCGCGATGGTGACGTCCTGGTCGCCGGCGATCTGCTTGGCCTGGGCGACCGCGGCTTCGACTCCGTCGACGAACGTCGTCCGCGGCCACTTTTTGGCGGCGTCCTCGGGCGGGCGATGGGTGACCACGACGACGGGCGCGCCCACCGGGTGGTTGTCGCCCCAGCCGTCGGTGATGTCGAACAGGCGCCGGCCGGAGATGAGGGCGCCGCAGTTCTCGGTCAGCTCTCGCAGCACTCCCGCGCTCGCCTCATCGACTCGGAGTGAGATGTCCTCGTTGGCGCTCTCCACTTCGACGTCTCCGCCTCCGTACCATTCGAACAGCTCCCCGATCTGGTCGTCCGGCTCCGCGATGAACCCGTCGAGGGACATCGTCATGTGCGTGAACACCTTGCCCATCGTGAACCTCCTTGTTTGTGGCTGGTCCCGTACTGACCAGCCACTACCGCGAAATTCATCGAAGCCGGACGGGGTGGCGGGACGGACGGTCAGGGGCGCGGGTCGGCGGGCGGTGCGGGGTCGTCGTCCGGGGACGGCTGGGTGACCAGCTCGAAGTCGCCCTCGTGGCGCTCGCTGCCGGAGACGACCGCGTCCTCCAGGACCTCGGCGCCCTTGGTCTGCCGGCGCATCATCGGGTCGTCGCGGACGTCCTTGGCCAGCGAGAAGCAGAGCAGGATCAGCACGATCGCGAACGGCAGCGCGCCGATGAACGTGATGTTCTGGATGCCGTTCAGCGCCTTGTCCCCGCCGATCACCAGCATGATCGCGGCGACGCCGCCGGTCATCGCGCCCCAGAAGATGACGACCCAGCGGGCCGGTGAGGTCGAGCCGCGCTGCGACAGCGTGCCCATGACGATCGACGCCGCGTCCGCGCCCGACACGAAGAAGATCGCCACCAGGACCATCACCACGATCGCGGTGAGCAGTTCCCACGGCAGGTTGCCGAGGACGTTGAAGGTGATCTGCTCCTCGGAGCCGTCCCCGAACGGGTTCAGGCCGTCGCGCTGCTGGTGGATCGCCGTCCCGCCGAAGATCGCGAACCAGACCAGGCTGACCACGCTCGGCACGAGGATCACACCGGCGACGAACTGGCGGATGGTGCGGCCGCGGCTGATCCGGGCGAGGAACAGGCCGACGAACGGGGACCACGAGATCCACCACGCCCAGTAGAAGATCGTCCAGTCGGCGAGGTAGTCCTGCATCGGCTTGCCGCCGGTGGCGCCCGACCGCGACGCCATCTCGCCGAAGTCGCGGATGTACACGCCGAGTGACGTGGGCAGCAGCTCAAGGACGAACACCGTCGGGCCGACGACGAACACGAAGAATGCCAGGACGGCCGCCAGCACCATGTTGATGTTGGACAGCCACTGGATGCCGCGCGCGATGCCGGACACCGCCGACAGGATGAAGCAGATCGTCAGCACCACGATGATCAGCACCAGGACCGTCTTGCCGAGCGTGTCGATCCAGCCCGCCTCCTGCATCCCGGTGCGGATCTGCAGGGCGCCGATGCCGAGCGACGCCGCCGAGCCGAACAGCGTGGCGAACAGGGCGAGGATGTCGATGAGCCGGCCGACCGGGCCCGCGCCGTGCCGTCCGATCAGCGGCATGAACGCGGCGCTGATCAGCTGGCTGCGGCCGCGGCGGTAGTGCCCGTACCCGATCGCCAGCCCGAGGACCGCGTAGATCGACCACGGGTGCAGCGTCCAGTGGAACATCGTGGTGGCCATCGCCGCCTCGATCGCCGGCTCGCTCTGCGGCGCGTCGGTGCCCGGCGGCGGCTCGACGTAGTGCGTGAGGGGCTCCGCGACGCCGAAGAACATCAGCCCGATGCCCATGCCCGCGCTGAACATCATCGCGATCCAGGAGACGGTCCTGAACTCCGGCTCCTCGTCCTCCTGGCCGAGCGGGATCTTGCCGTACCTGCTCAGCGCCAGCCACAACGAGAAGATCACGAACCCGGTGGCGGCGAGGACGAAGAGCCAGCCCAGGTTCGCGAGGAGCCAGTCCAGGACGGACTGCGCCGTGGAGCTGAGGTTGTCCGTCCACGCCGCGCCCCAGATCACGAACGCCATGGACAGGCCCGCGGTCACGCCGTAGACGATCCAGTCGGTGCGCGCCCGTCCCTCCTTCTGGAGGGACACGGAGGAACCGCCGGGTTCGTCGTCCCGTCCGCCGGAGTCGCTCTTGAGGGTCTTCATGATCCTCGGTCATGCCCGAATAATCGGCGGTCATTTTCACGAGCGAGTAATTCGTTCCGGGGCGGACGCGACGGACGCGACGGACGGGACGGACGCGACGGGCTTCAGCGGCGGGCGGTGATGTGGGTGGGGAGGGAGGCGAAGCCTCGGTCGTTGGACGAGCGGACGCGGCGGGCGCGGTCGATGTCGATCTCGAAGTCGGCGATGGCGGCGGTGAGCTCGGTGAGCGCGATGCGGGCCTCCAGGCGGCCGAGGTTCGCGCCGAGGCAGTGGTGACGCCCGCTGCCGAACGCGAGGGATTGACCGTCCTCCAGCCCCCGCCCACCGCCATTCAATGGACGAGCTCCGCTCGACGCCCTTGTTTGGCGGTCGAGGTCGAAGCGGGACGGGTCGTCGAACACGTCCGGGTCGCGGTTGGCGGCGCCGACGAGCAGCAGGACGCGGGCGTCCGCGGGGATCGTCACGCCGTGCAGGCGGACCGGGGATCGACCCGACGAAGGCGCACCCGTCTCGCCGCTACAACTACTGGCTGGGCGGCAAGGACAATTTCGCCGTCGACCGGGAGTCGGCGGAGGTGGTCGCGTCCGCATTCCCGACCGTCGCGCTGTCCGCCCGCGAGAACCGCGCCTTCCTGCGGCGCGTGGTGACCTATCTGGCCGGCGAGGTGGGCATTCACCAATTCCTCGACATCGGCACCGGGCTGCCGTCGGCGGGCAATGTGCACGAGGTCGCGCAGGCGATCGAGCCGACGTCCAGGATCGTCTATGTCGACAACGACCCCGTGGTGCTCGTCCACGCGCGGGCGCTGCTCACCAGCGAGCCCGCGGGCCGGACGGCCTACATCCAGGCCGACCTGCGCGAGCCGGAGAAGATTCTGGTCGACCCGGATCTCGCGTCCACGCTGGACCTGTCCCGTCCCGTGGCGTTGATGGTGGTCGCGACCATGCACTTCGTCACCGACGACCATGACCCGTACGGCATCGTCCGGCGCCTGCTCGCCGCGCTGCCCTCGGGCAGTCACCTGGTCATGACGCACGCGACCAACGACCATCTGACGGCCGAGCAGTACGCCGAGAGCGTGGCGGCGAACGAGCGCAGCGGCGTCCCGTTCCGGCTGCGCAGCCGCGACGAGTTCGCCCGGTTCTTCGACGGCCTGGAACTGCTGCCCCCGGGCGTCGCGTCGGTCGTCGAATGGCGTCCGGAGGGGAACGAGGCGGACCGTCCCTCGGTGGAGGACGTCTCCATGCTCTGCGCCGTCGCCCGCGTCCCCTGATCCACGCGCGGCGCGTCTGGCCTCACTTTCGCGCGTCGTTGACCGCTTGGACGAGTTCCTCGATGTCGGCGGGCGTCGTGCGGTGGCTGATGACGCAGGCGCGGAGGGCGGCGCGTCCGTCCAGCCGGACGGGGCTGATCCACGCCCGCCCGCTGCCGACGACCCGCTGGGCGAGCGCGTCGTGGTGCTCCCACGTCCCGTCGCCGGGGTCGGTGAAGCACACGACGGGGAGCGGGGTGTCGTTGACGATCGTCCAGCCGGTGGCGGCGAGGCGGTCGCGGAGGTCGTCGGCGAGGTCGGCGTCGTGGTCGAGCTGCTCGGCGTATCCGGCGCGGCCCGCGACGGCCAGGCTGAGGAACAGCTTCAGGCCCATGAACCTTCGCGACCACTGGTGGCTGGACGTGTACGGGTCGACGGTGTCCGGGACGTCGTCCGGCATGTAGGACGTGGTGACCCGGAACGCCTCCGCGAGCCCCTCGGCGTCCGTGGACAGCAGCGCGCCCGCCCCCATCGGGACGCTCAGCCACTTGTGCGCGTCAAGCGTGATCGAGTCGGCGCGCTCGATGCCCGCGAGCGCCGGGCGCAGCCGGTCGGAGAGCGCGGCCGCCCCGCCGTAGGCGGCGTCGACGTGGAAGCGGAGCCCGAGGTCCGCGCAGAGGTCGGCCAGCTCGGGCAGCGGATCGATCACTCCGGCGCCCGTTGTCCCGGCGGTGCCGACGACGAGGAACGGCAGGTCGCCGTCCGCCTGGTCGGCGGCTATCTGGTGGGCCAGCCGCTCGACGTCCAGCCGCAGGTCAGGGCCGGTGGGGACGAGCTTGACGGCGTCCCGCCCAAGCCCCGTCGCGTGCGCGATCTTCAGCCAGGCCAGGTGGCTCTCCGCCGACGCGTACATCACGGGACGGCCGGGCAGCGCCCGCAGCCCTTCCGCGCCGTACCGGGGCCAGGTCCTGGTGAGCGCCAGCAGCACGCCCGTCAGGTTGGCCTCCGCGCCGCCGCTGGTGAACGACCCGGCGACCTTCCCGGGCGGGTAGCCAAGCCGTCCGCCCAGGAAGCGCAGCAGATGCGCCTCGATCTCGGCGGCGGCCGGGGCATGCGACCACCCCGCGAGCTGCGGGTTGAACGCCGCCGCCAGCGTCTCCCCGACGACGCCCAGCAACGTCGGGGTCGGGTTGAACAGGCCGAAATAGCGCGGATGCGTCGTGTGGACGGTCGCCGCGCGAAGCAGCTCCGCGACGTCTTCGATCACATCGTCGGGTCGCTCCGGACGGCCGAAGTCGTACGCGCCGATCGCCGCCCGCAACCGCCGGACGTCGACGGGCGCGCTCACGTCCCGTCCGGCGATCTCCGCGCGCTCGCTCTCCAGCAGGTCGATGACGTGCCGCCACAGCCGTTCGGCGACCGGCGGGGCGGGGTCGAAGGAGGCCCGCCCGGCAGGGAACTGATCCATGCCCTCGACCTTCGCGCCCGCGCCGCCCGAACCCAAGTGGCAGAAGCGACCACCATCGCTAAAATAGTGACATGCACAAACTCGCCGTCGCCGTGACCGAAGGCGTGCCGATCTTCGAGCTGGCCATCCCGTGCGAGGTGTTCGGGTACGAACGGCCTGGCCTCACCGACCGCTGGTACGACTTCCGCCTCTGCGCCCCCGCCGGGACGCGCACGACCGCCGGATTCGCCGCGGACGCTCAGCACGGGCTCGACGCCCTCGCCGACGCGGACACCGTCGTCATCCCCGCGTGCGCGAACATCCTGGACGACCAGCCGTCCGACCTGGTCGAGGCCGTCCGCGCCGCGCACGGCAACGGCGCCCGCATCGTGTCGCTGTGCACGGGCGCGTTCGTCCTCGCCGCCGCCGGGCTCCTCGACGGCCGTCCGGCGACCACCCACTGGATGCACGCCGACCAGCTCGCCCGCCGCTACCCGGACGTCAAGGTGGACGCGTCCGTCCTCTACATCGACGACGGCGACATCCTGACCAGCGCCGGGACCGCCGCCGGGCTCGACCTGTGCCTGCACGTCGTCCGCGCCGACCACGGCGCCGCCGTCGCGAGCGCCCTCGCCAAGCGGCTGGTCATGCCCGCGCACCGTCCCGGCGGCCAGGCCCAGTACATCGACGCGGGCGTCGCCGTCCCTGCCACGGACGAGCTGGGCCCCCTCCTCGACTGGGCGCGCCGCCGCCTCCACGAACCCCTGACGGTCACCGCCCTCGCCCGCCACGCCAACGTCACCACCCGCACCCTGATCCGCCGCTTCCACGCCGTGACCGGCACGACCCCGATGGCCTGGCTGCGCGGCATCCGCATCGACCACGCCCGCGAGCTGCTGGAGACGACGTCTCTCCCCGTCGACCAGATCGCCGAACGCTCCGGCCTCGGCAGCCCGGCCAACCTCCGCCACCACTTCGTCCGCGTCGTCGGCGTCCCCCCGACCGCGTACCGCCGCACGTTCTCCGGGGCGGCGCGCTAACCCCGTCGAGTCGTCCACACCGGATCGATGCGGCCCAGCCAGGCGTCCTGCTCGTCGGCCAGCGCCCTCTCCAGCGGCAGCGGCACGAACCGGCACGCGAACATGAGGCCCGCGTCGCCTCCCTCCCCGCGCACGGTGTGGCTCCACGCATCGACGGTGTACGGCGGCACCCGAAGATGGAAGAACGTGGTTCGCCGCGGATGCCGCGTCTGAGGATGCGGTTTGTCCTCCACCATGACCTGCCTGACCACGGTGGCGGTGCGCAGACCGGTCTCCTCCTCGACCTCCCGGAGAACGGCCGCCTCCAGCCCCTCGCCCGACCGGACGCCCCCCGCGGGAATCTGAGTCCCCGCCTCCGGCATGCCCACATGGTCGAACACCAGCAGCTCAGGGACAGGACGATCCCTGATCACATAGGCGGCGACACGCTTGCGAGGCTGGATCACGGACACATCGTCCGCCAAGGTGACGCCCGCCGCACGTCCCGCCCGGACGAAAGCCGCACGTAGGAGCGCCGACGGTGAAGCCGAAAGGGCAGCTGTTTACGTGGTGTTAGGCATATGCCGCTTTGAGGTTGATTCCGGGCAAGCTGCCGGGCCTTTGATGATCACGCCGTAACTATTTTGCCTGATCAGAGAGGCTCTCCATGCGTCCCAAACCCGTCCCGGCCCTGGTAGCGGTCGTGACCGTGCTGGCCGTGAACCTGCCCGTCGCGGCGATGGCCCGGACCGCACCGGCCGCTGAGGCCGCTCCCGGATCCTTCTTCGGGGACAGGCTTCCGCTGAGCGCCCGGCCGGTGACCACCACGGTGGCGCGCGGAGTGACGCTGACCTCGATGTCGCTCGGCGCCAAGGACGCCGACGACTACTGGACCGTCCACGTGTACCTGCCGGCCACGATCGACGGACCGCTGAACAAGGCCGCCACGGCGCTGGGCTCGGAGGAGATCGCCCGCCGGGTGGCGGGCGCGGTGCGGGACAAGGGGTTCGAGCCGAGGCTGGAGCAGGTCTCCACACCCGGGTTCGCCGACCGTCCCGCCGGCCCCCTCGGGTGGACGGTCCGCGTCGGCCGGTACGCCACCGACGCCGAGGCGTCGGCCGCGCTCTCCGCGATCAGGACGGCGGGGTTCGCGGGCGGCACGCGCTACACCGCCCAGGACGGCGCCGACCGGCGTGCGCCCCAGAAGGTGCATGTGGTCCGCGTCGACTTCCGCCAGTTCCGCGGCACGGTCGGCACCGAGTTCGGCCCGGCCCTGAACGGCACCGAGAAGCTGACCGACCTGGCCGCCGCGACCGGCGCTGTGGCGGGGATCAACGCGCAGTGGTTCTACAACAGCGCGCCCGCCGGCCTGTACGTCAAGGACGGCAGGCTGATCGGCGGAGCCACCCAGGGCCGCGGCGCCATCAAGATCACCCGCGGCGGACGCTCGGTGGACGTCGACGGCTACACCGCCCACGTAACTCTCCGCGCGGGCCGGACCACCGTCGAGCTCGACGGCGTCAACCGGCTGCCGGGCGAGATCTGGAACTGCGGCGGCGTGGGCGGCGACCAGCCGACCGAGAAGCCGCAGCACGACCTGAAGTGCACCGACGACAGCGAACTCGTGCTGTTCACCCCCGAATGGGGCGTCCCGCCCACCGGCGCGGGCGCCGAGGCCGTCCTGGACGCCCAGGGCAGGGTGACGGCGGTGAACACCTCGCGCGGCGCGGCCGTCCCCGCCGGGGGTTCGACCGTCCAGGCCACCGGCCAGAGCGCCGCCTGGCTGCTCGACCACGTCAGGCCAGGCGACCGGCTACGGGTCAGCGAGCGCGTCGAGGACAGCCGAGGCCGCCGCGTGCCCCTCACACACGGCACAACGATCCTCCAGGTCGGCCCCACCCTGGTCAGGAACGGCAGGGTGTCGGTGAACGCCAAGGCCGACGGGCTGATTCGCGAGGGCAGCGACCAGACCTTCACCTACAACTGGGCCGTCCGCGCCAACCCCCGCTCGATGATCGGCATGGACTCACATGGACGCCTCATGCTCGTGGTCGTCGACGGCCGCAAGGACGGCTACAGCGAAGGTCTCGGAATCGCCCAGACCGGCGAGCTCATGAAGCTGCTCGGCGCCAAAGAGGCGATGAACCTCGACGGCGGCGGCTCCAGCGTCATGGTCACCCGCGACGGCGGCATCGTGAACCGCCCGTCCGACGCGACGGGCCAGCGCTCCCTCGGCAACGTCGTCCTCGTCCGCCCCTGACTCCAGACGCACCGAAGACGCCCTCTCAACGGGCGAAAACGCCCGCCGTGCGGCCCCCTGGGGGCAGGGGCCGCACGGCGGGACGGCCGAGAACGCACACCCGACCGCCGCGCGAGAACCGCGGACGTCCCCGCGCACTCCTCAAAACGAGCCGCCCCGTCCTACCGGAGTGCCCGCAGGTGCCAATCGACCATCCCCCGGTGGCCCCCTACCACGCCAATGCACGACGTCGCCCGGGGCTCAGGGGGCGGGGTGGTGTGGCGGGTTATCAGGGTGGCGAGGGTGGTGGGGGACTCTAGTTCGATCACGTGGCCCAGGTCTGGTAGGAGGACGAGTTCCGAGCCGGGGAGGGCGCGGGAGATCGGCTGGGCGTGGACGGTGGGTGGCGCGACCGTGTCGGCGGTGCCGCAGACCACCATCGTGCGGGCTTGGATGTGGGGTGTGCAGGTGAAGATGTCGCCGCTCGCCAGTGCGTGCGCGGCCTGCATGTAGGCGGTGGGGTCGAGGGCGCGCGTTGCTTCCTGGGCCGCGTGCAGCGGGCCTGGGGCGTCGCCCGCGATCAGCTGTGGTGCTCTGGTCTCGGCCATCTTTTCGGGGCCGAGTGCGATCAGGTCGGCGCGGGCGTCCAGTTCGGCCTGGCGGGTCTGGGGCGTCCGGCCGGAACCGGTGGTCGGTGCGGTCAGTAGGAGTGAGGTGACTCGGTCGGGGTGGGTGGTGGCGATCGTGGCGGCTATCAGTGCGCCTAGTGAGCTGCCCACCAGGTGCCAGCGGGGGAGGCTTAGGCGGTCTAGGAAGGTGACCAGGGTGGTGGCGTAGTCGGTGACCGTTGGACGGGTGGTGGGCAGTGGTGCTGAGCCGCCGTAGCCGGGCAGGTTTGGGGCGATGCCCTGGTGGGTGGGGGGCAGGAGGTCGAGGACGTCGCGGAACGCGTCCGCGTTGGAGCCGATGCCGTGCAGGCACACCACGGCCGGGGCTCCCGGAGGGCCCGTCCGGACGTACGTGAGCGGCTCGTCGCTCACGTGTGCAGGCTTTCGCGTAGGAAGCCGATGACGTTGACCGAGGAATTGGCGATGTGGGAGTACATGGCGGCGTAGGCCGCCTGGGCGTCTTCCTGGAGAATGGCGGCCAGAAGCGCGCCGTGCTCGGCGTAGGAGTTCTTCATCCGGTCGTTGGTGATGTAGAACTGCGGCACCCGGAACGGCGCCGTGCGGTGCCGGAGTCCCCGGACGATCTCGTACAGCGCGTGGTTGCGGCTGCCCTGGTAGATCGCGTTGTGGATCTGCTCGTTCAGCCTCGCGTAGCCTTCGTGGTCGCCGGTGGTGACGTACCGCTCCGACTCCTCGTGGAGCAGTTCCAGCCGCCGCCGCTCGATCACCGTCAGCCGTACCGCGCACAGCCGGGCGCACAGCGCCTCGATCTCGGCGAACGCCTCGAAGAGCTCTTCCAGCTGCTCGGAGTCGATCTCGGCGACCCAGGTGCCCCGGTTGGGCCGGATCTCGACCAGCCCGGTGCCGCTGAGCTCGCGCAACGCGTCGCGCACCGGCGTGCGGGACACGTTGAACTGGTCGGCGAGCTGCAGTTCCTCCAGCCGCTGCCCAGGCCTGAGCCGGCCGGAGACGATGTCCTCGGCGATCCGCTGCCGGATTTCCTCCGACCTAGTGCCAGCGATGTGGACCATCCTCCATATCGATGTCGAATTCCCGGCTACAGAAGCGCGCAGGCTTCGTCGAACGGCAGCCGGGGAAGCCTCGGGAACTGCGCGGCGCGATCGGCGAAGCCGAGGTTGCACAGGAAGTTGACCCGCGTCTTCCGGTCGGGGAAGAATTCCCTTTCGATCAGTTCCGGGTCGAAACCCGACATTGGCCCGCAGTCAAGACCCAGCGCCCGGGCGGCAATGATCATATACGCTCCCTGGAGGCTGGAGTTCCGGAATGCGACCTCCCGCCGGACGTCCTTCCGCTCGTCCCCGGCGTGCCGGGCGACGATATCGGGCCGTCCGGGGAAGAGGTCGGGCGCCCGGAGATGGAAGTCCTCGGCCCAGCCGACGATCACCGTGACAGGCGCCTCCCTCGTGCGTTCCACGTTCCCCGGATCGAGCGCGCGAAGCAACCGTTCCTTGGCCTCGCGTCCGCGGACAAAGGTGAATCGGGCAGGACAGAGATTGCTTGCGGTCGGGCCGAATTTCACCAGGTCGTACAGTTCGCGCAGCAGGTGGTCGGGGACGGGACGGCCGGTGAACCGGTTCGCCGTCCTGGCGCCGGTGAACAGGCGCTCCAGCACGTGATCCGCGAGGGCGACCGGGGCGTTCATCACCTTCGCCATTCACGCCCCGCTTATCGCCGGGACGGCGGCGCGCTCGAATTCCCTGATCTCTTCCACCACGGCGTTGAGCCGTGCTCGGCGCTCGGGCGGCAGTGGGGAGATGGGGGCGCGTGCGGGACCCGGGTCCAGGCCCACCGCCGCCATCGCCTCCTTGATGACCACCGGGAACGAGCCCAGGCGCCAGGCCCGGCGCAGCGGTGCCAGCGCGTCGTTGATCCGGCGTGCGGTGGCCAGGTCGTCCGCGCGGACGGCGTCGTACATCCGGCACATGAGCCGGGGGAACACGTTCGCCGCCGGTGAGATCGCGCCCGCCGCGCCGTGCGCGAGCAGCGCCATGGTGATGGTGTCGCGGCCGGAGAACAGCGTGCAGCCCGCCTCGGTGAGCAGGTACTCCACGCCCTGGGAGAGGTCGCCGCTGCTGTCCTTGACGCCGATCACGTTGCCGGCCCCGGCGCAGCGCGCGTAGACGTCGGGGGTCGCGTTGACGCCGGTGCGCGGCGGGTTGTTGTAGAGCAGCACGGGCAGCGCGGTGGCGGCGGCGACCGTCCGGAAGTGCTCGGCCAGCTCGCGGTCGGACGGCGCCAGGAAGTACGGCGTGATCACCATCGCCACGTCGACGCCGATGGACTCGGCCGCCCGGGTCAGCGCGATCGACTCCCGCGTGGAGACCGTCCCGGTGCCGGCGTACACCGGGACCCGCCCGGCGACCGTCTCAACGGCGATCTCCATCAGCCGCAGCCGCTCGGCCGCGTCGAGGACGTAGAACTCGCCCTGGCTGCCGGCCACGGACACGCCGTGCACACCCGCCGCGACGTAGCCCTCCACCAGGTCGCGGAAACGGCGCTCGTCGAGCCCGCCGCCGGCGTCGAAGGTGGTGGGCGTGGCGGTGACCACGCCGTGGAACTGCTCATGCCTCTTGTGCTTCAACGTCGTTCCTCCTGCACGGCTACGTGACGCCCATCAGGCGGCTCAGCCGCTGAGCGGTCTCGGTGAACTCGGGTAGCGCCCGGGTGGTCGCCGGGTCCCGGGGCCGGGGGATGTCCACCCGGATGTCCTCGACCACGGCCCCGGGACGCTGGGACATCACGATGATCCGGTCGGCCAGGAACACCGCCTCGGCGATGCTGTGCGTGACCAGCAACACGGTCTGCCGCAGTTCCTGCCAGATCTTCAGCAGCTCGACGTTGAGCCGGTCGCGGGTCAGCGCGTCCAGGGCGCCGAACGGCTCGTCCAGCAGCAGGATCTCCGGCCGGCACACCAGCGCCTGGCCCAGCGCGGCCCGCTGGCGCATGCCGCCCGACAGCTCGTGCGGGTGCTTGCGGGCGAACCCGGACAGGCCGAGCATCTCCAGCATGGACGGCACCCGGCGGGCGACCTCCGCCTTGGGGATCCCGGCGAGCCGCGCGCCGAGACCGACGTTGGCCTCGATGGTCCGCCACGGGAGCAGGTTGTGCGTCTGGAAGACGACGCCGAGGTCGGGCGGGGTGCCGTCGACCGGACGGCCCTGCACCTCCACCCGTCCGCCCGCGTCGGCGTCCATCAGCCCGGCGACGATCCTGAGCAGCGTGCTCTTGCCGCAGCCGCTGGGCCCCACGATCGCCACGAACTCCCCGGCCGGCACGGTGAGGTCGATCGGGTCGAGGGCGCGCACGTCCTCGCGGCGGCCCCGGAAGGTCTTGGCCGCTCCCGCCAGCCGGACGGCGGCCGCCGCCCCGGCCGCCACCCCGGCCTCCGCCCCGGCCGTGGCTGGCGCGCCGGCACCGGCCGAGGCCGGCGTCCCCGGCGCGGGGGACGCCGCCGGCTCCATGACCCGCCGTCCGGACCGGGTCATTTGGCCGCTCCCACCCAGCCGTTCTCGGAGATGTCGAAGATCACGCCGTCCGGGTCGCGGTACTTGGCCTCGTAGTAGAGGGAGTCCTTGGCCAGCGGGAGGTCCATGAAGAACCGTCCGCCGTTGGCCTCGATCCGCTTTCCCTGCTCGTCGAGGTCGTCGCACCAGAACCCGAAGTGGTGAACGCCGACGTACTCCTTGCCGCGTTCCAACCCGGCGGCCTCGTCGGTCTTGTAGTTCAGCAGCGCCAGGCAGACCGTGCCGTCGGTCAGGTAGACGCCCGACGCGATCGGCGACTCGGTCTCGCCGGCGACCTCCATCTCGAACGTCTCGCGGTAGAACTTCGAGGCGGTCTCCAGGTCGTTGACCGCGATGGCGATGTGCCGCAGCTTGGCCACGGGGATCAGCTCCAATCGGATTTCAGGCGGCCGCTCGGCCCCGCCACCACACGAGGCGGCCGAGCAGCTCGATGACGCCGTACAGGACGAAGGACAGGCCGGTGACGAGCAGCAGGGACGCGAACACCAGGTCGGTGCGGTTGCTGGAGGCGGCCGACTGGATGAGCATGCCCAGCCCCTCGTCCGCGCCGACGAACTCGCCGACGATCGCCCCGATCACCGCCAGCGGCATCGCGACCTTGCAGCCGTCGATCACCGCGGGCAGCGCGTACGGCACGCGCAACTGGGCGAACGTCGCCCACCGGGACGCGCGCAACGCCCGGAAGTGCTCCTCCAGATGGGCCGGGGTGCCCGCCAGCCCGCCGAGCGTGGCGATGGCCACCGGGAACAGCGCGAACAGGAAGGCCATCAGCACCTTCGAGCCCAGCCCGTACCCGAACCAGATGACGAACAGCGGCGCCAGCGCCACCTTGGGCAGCCCCTGGAGGGCGACCAGCAGCGGGTACAGCGTGCGCCGCAGGAGGCTCGACCCGTAGATCAGCACCGCCAGCAGGAGCCCACCGGCGGCCGCGAGCAGGAAGCCGAGCAGCACCTCCCGGGACGTGATCCACAGGAAGTCGGTCAGGCTCGACCGGGCCGTCCAGCCCGCCGACAGGACGTCGCTGAAGGCAGGCATCAGGTAGGGCTTGACGCCCAGCGCGCCGGGCAGGAACTCCCAAGCGGCCAGGATGACGGCCACCAGCAGCACCGGTTCCGCCAGCCTGAGCGCCCGGCGGGTCATGGGCGGCCCTCCGCCTTCTCCTCGTAGAGGGCCGGCGCCGGGACGCGGAAGCGCTCGAAACGCCATTGGTCGTACGCCTCGACGGTGTCGTCCCACACCTGCGCTTGGTGGGGGTGCTCGTCGTCGACCTTCACCATGTCGGCGTAGAACTCGACGTAGTTGCCGTCGGGGTCGAGGAAGACCAGGAAGAGGTTCTCGCCCGGCCCGTGCTTGCCGATGCCGCGGACGATCTCCACGTCCCGCTCGGCGAGGAAGTCGGCGGCGGCCTCCAGCTCCGCAAGCCCGCCTACCTCGTAGGAGAAGTGCTCCAGCCCGGCGCGCTCGCCGACCCGGCGCGGCGGCCGCGCGGCCTCCTCGGGCGGAAGCTGGGCGAGGCCGAGGTCGTGGTGGTCGGGTCCGCAGCGCAGGAACACCATCTGGTCGGCGATCCAGTCGGACACGGTGAGCCCGACGATCTCGGTGTAGAACTCGACGGACTTGTGGATGTCGCGCACCTGGAGCACCAGGTGGCCGAGCTTCGTGGGACGTGCGGCCGGCATCGCGGTCACCTTCCTCGCTGAGGGTCTATTTGAGGTGGTCGTTGGTGTAGACGTCGGACGGGGAGATCTCCCGCTTCACCTGGAAGGCGCGCCGGATGGTCTCGACGGTCGACTTCATCCGGGCCGCGTCGAACCAGCCGGGGCCCTGGGACGCGGTGCGCGGGTCGTTGATCAGCTTGTTCATGTCGGTGGCCTGCTGGGTCAGGACCTTCGGGTCGAGCTGCGGGTTCTTCGACGCGATGTACTCGGCGACCTTGTCGGGGTGCTCGCGCATGTACGCGTAGCCCTTGTAGGTGGCGCGCAGGAACGCCTTCACCACCGCCGGGTCCTGCTGGATCCGCTGGGCGGACGTGACGATGCCGTTGCCGTACATGTCGAGCTTGTGGTCGCGGTACTCGATCCACTTGATGTTCTTGCCGGCCTGCTCGGCCAGCTTCAGGACGTTGGCGCGGTTGCTCGCGGCCCAGCAGTCGTCCAGGTCGGTCTTGCCCTGGATGAACGAGGTGTCGACCACGGCCGGGTCCATCTTGAGCAGCTTGACGTGGTCGCGGGGAAGGCCGTTGGCCTCCAGCCACACCGGCAGCAGGCTCTGGATCGGGGACGTGGCGCCGCCGCCGAGCACCAGGCCTCTGAGGTCCTTAAGGGTGTTGATCTGGTGCTTGCCGGCGTCGTAGCACAGCCCGCCCGGCCACACGGTGTTGAGCGCGCCGACCATGACGGCCTTCCCGCCGGACGCCCGGTTGAGGATGACGCTGACCGGGTCGCCGTAGCCGAAGTCCCACTTGCCCTGGTCGATCTCGTTGACCGTGCGGGTGCCCCCGTACCCGCGCACGGCCTCGACCTTGAGCCCCTCGGCCTCGTAGAAGCCCTGGTCGATCGCCGCGAAGACGCCGCCCGTGCTGCCCTGCGGGAAGTACGCCAGATTGAAGGTGATCTTGCGGAGCGGTTTGCCGGACTCCGCGGCGCCGTTCGAGCCGCACCCGGCCAGCGTCGCGATCAGCGCGGCGATCAGCGGCACCGCGATCGCGATGCGGCGCGGGCCGGCCGGCCGCCGGTCTGCTCTGTTCATGGGGACCCCCACACAGGAATGGACGAAGGAAGAAAGCACCACCCCCCGATGACCGGTCAGCGGACCGGGTTCTCCAGGACCCCGATGGATTCGATCTCGGCGCGCATCACGTCGCCGCTCCTGAGGTAGACACCGCGTCCCATGCCCACGCCGTCGGGGGTGCCGGTGGCGATGAGGTCGCCCGGCCGCAGCGTGAGGATCCCGGACAGGTAGGCGATCTGCTCCGCGATGGTGAAGATCATTTCGCTGGCCTTGGCGTCCTGCATGACCTCGCCGTTGACCGCGAGCCGCAGGCCCAGCGACTGCGGGTCCGGCATGCACCCGGCGGGCACCAGCCAGGGGCCGAGCGGCGCGAAGGTGTCGAAGCACTTGCCGCGGAACCAGTCGAACTTGAACGGGAAGTCGTCCCGCAGGTTGAGGTCGCGGGCGGAGACGTCGTTGATGATCGTGTACGCCACGACGTGGTCGAGGGCGTCGTCGACGGTGATGTGCCGGCCGCCCGTCCCGATCACGGCGGCGAGCTCGACCTCCCAGTCGACCTGCTCGGACGAGTCCGGCAGCTCGACGGCCTCGCCCGGGCCGATGACGCTGGAGTCGGCCTTCATGAACACGTACGGCCGGCTGTCGGCCTTCGCCGCCAGCACCGTGCCCATCTCGTCGGCGTGGTCGACGTAGTTGGAGGTCGCGGCGAAGATCCGGGCCGGCCGGTAGGGCGCGGCGAGCCGGTCCGCGCCTTCGGGGATCTCGGTCAGCGCCTCCGGCCGGGCGTGGGCGGCGGCGGCCAGGGAGCGGAGGGCGCCGAGGGTCCGCGGCCAGTCGTCCAGCAGGTCGGCCACGGACCCGGTCAGGGCGGCGTCGGCGTGCCCGAGGGCGTCCCGCGTCCCCGCCAGGTCGTAGACCCGGCCGTGGTCGAGGACCAGTGCCGGACGGACCTCCCCGGCGTTCCCCGTACGGTACGAGGCGAGCGCGAACCAGTCCACATCTGCTTCATTTTGTGTGCTCATAGCTCGATATGTATACATGTGGTCACGTGAGCGTGCAATAGCTCACACTGATTTCCTCACGCGAGGGTGACGGCGAGGAGGGCGACGGCGGAGCCGCCGAAGACCGTTGTGTTGCGGACGTAGGTCTGCGCGCGGACCCAGCGGGGGAAGGCGCCCTCGGCGGCCTTGAGGAAGGGCGCGACCTCGACGCGGGCGAGCTCTGGGTCGTTCTTGCGGCGGAACGCGGCCTGGACGGATTTCACCGCGGTGAGGTTGCTGTAGACGATTCCGGCGTTCATGAGGAGGACCAGGGAGGAGAAGACCCAGGTCAGCGGCTGGGCCAGCCCAGCCCCCGCGAGGTTGAGGGCGGCCGTTGCGGTCATCACCGCGGCCACGGCCGCCGGAATGGCGGTCTCGTGGCCGCCGGCGTCGAACCGGAGCCTGTTCTCGTCCAGCACTTCCGGACGGACGTTCTGGCGCCGGAGCTCGGCCACGGCGGCGGCCTTCGCGGCGGGCCCGAAGCGGTGGCGGACCACCGGGATGCTGACGAACGCGACGGCGACGAGCAGCTGCATGACGGCGGCGAGGGTGTTCACGGGGGCTCTCCTTCGACTTGTACTAAGTTCAAGTGGTGGTGAGAGCCACGGTAGAACGAGACTTGAACTAAGTGCAAGACGTTTCTTGAACTAAGTGCAAGAAGGTTTGTACGGTGGGGGCATGCCACGCGACACCCTCACCCGCGACCAGATCGTCGGGACCGCCGTCGAGCTGCTGGACGCCGAAGGCCTCGAAGGCCTGAACATGCGCGCCCTGGGCAAGCGGCTCGACTCCGCAGCCACGGCCATGTACTGGCACGTCAAGAGCAAGGACAACCTCGTCCTGCTGGCCACGGACCAGGTGTGGAGCGGGCTCGCGCTGCCCGACGTGGACGCGGTCGGCTGGCGCGCCGCGGCCGCCGCCATGGCCGCCGACCTGTACCGGATGTTCACCCGGCACCCCTGGCTGGTGCAGGTCTTCGCCGCGCACATCGCCTACGGGGAGGGAAAGGCCCGCCACGACGACCACCACCTCGCCGTCTACGAGGCGGCGGGCTTCAGTCCTGAGCAGGCCGACCAGGCCGCCGCCGCCGTGTTCACCTACGCGCTGGGCAACGCGGCCGGATCCGCCGCGGCCGCCTCGCACGCCCGGCGGATCGCCAAGGACGGCGCGGGCGCCGAAGAACGGCTGCGCGACGCCATGGCCGAGGCCCGGGAGATCGCCATGGGCTACCCGCACCTGCGTGCCCGCCTCGAGACTCCGGCCGCCGACTACGCCGCCGCCCCGGAGAGCACTTTCGAGTTCGGGCTCCAAGCCCTCCTCGACGGCCTGGAGCGGCAACTCCCCAGGTAGCTCGCGCCTTTTCGGCGACGCCTCCGAGCGACTCGCCGTCAGTGGGTGAAGGCTTGGGTTATCGCGGTTTCCACCGGGGTGGACGACATGGCCGGGAGGCCGAGGCGGAGGGGCTTGGACGGGCTGAGCTTCGGCTGGGCCAGGAAGCGCGGGGCCGTCCCGTGGTGGGGCTGGCCGGCGTGGACCAGGAACGGATGGCACAGGTAGACGTCGCCCGCGCGGCCCGTGGCCTGGGCGGTCGGGAGATGGGCGGTGGCGGCGTCCGCGCGCCGGGCCAGTTCGCGGGCGTCCAGGCCGTCCTCGCCTTCGGGTTCGAGGACGCGGGCCACGTGCCGGTGGGAGCCGATGCGGAGGCGGGTGGGGGCGTCGTCGGGGCCGACGTCGGAGAGCAGAAAGAACATCAGCAGCGCGCGGTCCCGGGACGAGACGTTCGCGCGCCAGGTCAGGTAGTCGTCCGGGGACGAGCCGGGCCCGGGGAAGCTGACGTCGACGTGCCATCCGTCGACGACGGCCGGTTCGTCGGCGGGGAAGCGGATCACGAAGCCGCCGAGGCTGGTGCGGGGCGTCCAGCGGTCCTCGCCGACGAGGGCGTCGAACGCGGCGTGAAGGCGCGGGGTGTTGGCGGCCGCGACGAAGGGCGGCTCGGCGTGGTCGGGACGGGCGGCGATCGGGCCCGGCCAGGTGGACGGGTCGCCGGGGTCGGCCCCGAGGTCGCGCCAGATGATCTCGCGGCAGCCGTCCGCGAGCGCGCGGGGAAACGCTCCCTTGAGGTGGACGAAGCCGTCCTCGATGAAGGAATCGACGTGCATGTCCCCCACGATGACGGCCGTGGTGACGGTGTCGCCAACCATTTACGGGCGGGGCGGCGGAGGACGGGCCGACGGTCCGAAATACGGCGGCCGAGGGGGTGTGGTTCTTGTCACAGTGATCGACTGCTGTCCCAGTAGGGCCGGTGAAGACCGGCTTTGTTCCATGATTGCCGCTGTTGCCGGGTATGACGTTTCGTGTTCATCTATTTAGGGCGATGTCCGGTTGCGGCTCGCCACGGCCTGTTCACCCGCCACGAGTCCACCAGCCACCCGCCACCCCGTCAGCAGCCACCCCGTCAGCAGCCACCGGCCGACCACGACGCACACCACCTATGACGACGCACGCGGCGACAGCGGAGGTCCGATGCGGAAGGAGTTGCTGGAGAGTTTCGTCCTCGGGGACGTTCTCCGGTCACAGGCGCAGATCCACCGAAGGCAGACGTTTCTCAAGTTCCGGGACGGCGAGATCACCTACGGCGAGGTGGACGCGGCCGCCGACCGGATGGCCCGCGCGCTCGCCGGGGCCGGGATCGGTCGCGGCGACCATGTCGGGCTGATGCTGCCCAACTGCGCCGACTTCGTCCAGCTGATCTTCGCGCTGGCGCGGCTCGGCGCGGTGGCCGTGCCGATCAACATCGCGTACCGGGGGGAGCTGCTGCGGCATGTGCTGGACAGCTCCGACTCCGGCTGGCTGATCATCGACGGGCCGTACGCGGAGCGGATCACCGAGGTCGCGGACCGGCTGCCGAAGCTGGGCGGGGTGATCGTCCGCGACGCCGCCGCCAGTGGGGTGCTGCTCGAACGGCTGGGCAAGCCCGCGCGGGAGCTGGCGAGCCTGCCGGACGACCGCGACGGCGACGGCCGCGTCGACGTCCCGGTCGGGTTCGCGGACCTGCAGGCGATCATGTACACGTCCGGGACGACGGGACCGTCCAAGGGCGCGATGGTGCCCCATGCCCTGGCGCTGACCTGCGCCTACGACTCGCTCGACTTCCTCGACCGGTGGGGGAAGACGATCTACTGCCCGCTGCCGCTGTTCCACGCGGCGGCGCTGTGGGACGGGATGCTGTCCGCGTTGCTCGGCGGCGGGTCCATCGCGATCGTGGAGCGGTTCAGCGCGTCGAGGTTCTGGGACGACGTGCGCCGCTTCGACGCGCAGGTCTGCATGAGCGTGTTCTCGATGATCCCGATCCTGCTGAACCGTCCGCCGACGTCCAGGGACAGGGACCACCGGCTGGAGACGTTCTACATGGGCAAGTCGAACCTGGACGAGCCCATGCGGGAGCGGTTCGGCGTCCGGTCGGTCGAGACCTACACGAGCACGGAGGCGGGGATCGCGACGGGCAGCCCGTACGGGGAGTGGCGGGTCGGGTCGTGCGGGCAGGCCCACGACGAGCGCTTCCAGGTCGCGGTGGTCGACGAGCACGATCGCGAACTCCCGCCCGGGGAGCCGGGTGAGCTGGTGCTGCGGCCGAAGCAGCCGTTCGTCCTCACGACCGGCTACTACGGGAACTGGGAGGCGACGACGCATTGCTTCCGGAACATGTGGTTCCACACCGGAGATCGGGTATGGCGCGATGACGACGGGTACTTCTTCTTCCTCGATCGGATGAAGGACGCCATCCGCCGGCGCGGTGAGAACATCTCCGCCTTCGACCTGGAGACGGAGATCAACCAGCATCCGGCGGTACTGGAGTGCGCCGCGATCGGCGTGCCCTCGGAACTGGAGGACGAGGACATCAAGGTGTCGATCGTGGTGCAACCGGACACCGGCATGGACCCGGCCGAGCTGATCGCCTACTGCGAGGAGCGGCTGCCGCGGTCGATGGTGCCGCGCTACGTCGAGTTCGTGGAGGCGCTGCCGCGCACCCCGACCGACAAGGTCGCCAAGTACAAGCTCCGGGCGCAGGGCGAGCACGGCGTCACCGACACGACCTGGGACCGGGAGGCGGACGGACGGTGAACTGGGACGACACGCCGGAGCAGGCCGCGTTCCGCGAGGAGGTGCGGGCGTTCGTCCGGGAGCGGTTTCCTGAGTCGTACCGTCCGGCGGGGGACGAGGAGCAGAGCCTGGAGCCGGAGGACGTCGCGGGCTACAACTGGCCCGTCGACCGCGTCGCCGACGATCCGGGCCGGCGCGACGGCGCCCGCGCCTGGGCCGACGCGCTGGCGGAACGCGGCTGGATCGCCCCGCACTGGCCCGCGGAGTACGGCGGCGCCGGGCTGTCGGCGCTGGAGGAGTTCATCCTGCACGAGGAGATGATGCGGGCGCGGGTGCCGACCGTGAACGGCATCGGCGCGTTCCTCCTCGGCCCGACGCTCCTGGTGCACGGCACGGACGAGCAGAAGGCCATCCATCTCCCGCCGATCGCGAAGGGCGAGGCGACCTGGGCGCAGGGATTCTCCGAGCCGGGCTCAGGCTCCGATCTGGCTTCGCTGCGCACGCGGGCCGTCCGGGAGGGCGATGAATACGTCGTCGACGGCCAGAAGGTGTGGACGTCCCTCGGCCAGTACGCCGACTGGCTTTTCGTTCTCGTCCGCACCGATCCCGATGCCGAGCGTCCGCATCGGGGCATCACGTTCCTGCTGATCGAGGCGGACGCGCCCGGCGTGACGATCCGTCCCATCACCGACATCCGGGGCGCGGCGCCGTTCTGCGAGATCTTCTTCGAGGGCGTCCGGGTGCCGGTGGCGAACCGGGTCGGGGAGGAGAACCGCGGCTGGTACGTGGCGATGTCCGCGCTCGGCTTCGAGCGGGCCGGGATCGGCGCGACGATCAAGTACGAGCAGGCCCTCGCCGAACTGGTCACCTACCTGCGCTCCCCGGACGGACGCCGCTTCGCCCGCCGCAGCCCCGCCCTGCGCCAGGAGATCGCCCGCCGCCAGACGGAGATCCGCGTCCTCTACAACCTGGCCCGGTACACCGTGTCGCGGCAGGCGGCGGGCGACGAGCCCGACTTCGAGGCGTCCATCAACCAGCTTTTCGGTGCCGAACTGCATCAGCGCCTAGCCCGTACGGGCGCGCGCGCGTTCGGAAGGTCCGCCGCGCTATGGGAGCGCGAAGGCGCACCCATGAACGCCGCATTCACCCACATGTGCAGGGACTCGGTGGCGTCCACCTTCCTGGGCGGCACCACCGAGATCCAGCGGAACGTCATCGCCACCCGGGGCCTGAACCTGCCCCGCGGCTGACCACCAGGAGGAGCGAGCACGCATGCCCGACGACAACGCCTACGAGACCGTCGATCTGCGGATCGAAGAACGCGTCGCCTGGCTGACGCTGAACCGGCCGGACAAGCTCAACGCGCTGACGCCGACGACGATGACCGAGCTGCGCGACATCTTCACCCGCGTCGACGACGACGAGGACGTCTGCGTGGTCGTGCTGCGCGGCGCCGGCGAGCGCGCGTTCTGCGCTGGGATGGACCTCGCCTGGTCGGAGAAGCTGACCCCGCGCGAGCGGATCGAGCAGGGACGGCTCGGCGAGAAGACGTTCGCGATGATGGAGCGGACGTCCGTCCCCGTGATCGCGGCCGTGCACGGCTACGCGGTCGGCGGCGGGCTCGAACTGGCGCTGGCGGCGGACTTCATCGTCGCGTCCGACAACGCGAAGGTCGGCCTGGTCGAGATCACGCTGTCGGCGCGTCCGCCGTACCGGCCGAAGATGACCGAGGACGGCGACCCCGACCAGCCCGAGTTCGGCGGGTCCGCGCCCGGCTGGGGCGGCGTGAAGCGGCTGCCGGAGCGCATCGGCAAGGCCCGCGCCAAGGAGCTCCTGTTCACCGGCGCCCGCATCGACGCCGCCCGCGCCCTCCAGCTGGGCCTGGTCAACGACGTGTACCCGGCGGACGAGTTCGACAAGCGGGTCGGTGAGCTGGCCGAGCGGATCGCCGCGATGAACCGCTACAACCTTCGCCTCGTCAAGGAACTGGTCACCTACGGCTACGACTGGATCGAGCCGCACCCGAGCTAGGAGGACCCGTGCAGATCTACCGCATCGACCATGTCGCGCAGGTGACCGGCGACCTCGACGCGCAGGTCGCGCTGCTGGAGGGCCTGTTCGGGTTCCGGCGCGTCCGGAGCTGGGACAACCCGGCCGAGGGCGCGCGCGGCACCCGGCTTGAGATCCCCGGCAGCCGCGGCCAGGCGTGGGAGGTCGTCGCGCCCGCCGGCGACGGCTCCGCGCTCCAGACCTTCCTGGACGAGCACGGCGGACGCCCCGGCCTGCACCACGTGGGCGCGGAAGTGCCCGATCTTGAGGCCGTCCGCGCGGAACTCGAAGTCCGCGGGATCAAGCCGACCGACGGCGCCCGGGGACGCTGGCTGGAGGCGTCGCTGAGCCCGCCCGAGCACGGCCCCGGCGTCCTGTTCCGCCTCCGCGGCCCCGGCAGCCTGGACATGTGCGGCGACACGTCCGCGTCCGTCGCCGAGTCTTCGACATCGGACGCGCCGTCCCTGGGGATCGTCGCGCTCGACCACATCTGCCAGGCGTTCCCCGACCGCGACGCCCTCGCCCGCTGGTACCACGACCTGGCCGGATTCGTGCAGGTGTGGCGGACGCCCGACGACGAGCATCCCGACATGGCCGACCTCGTGCTGAACATCCCCGGCTCCGCGATCTGCTGGGAAGTCATCATGCCGCGCGGCGAGGACTCGTTCATCGAGCGGTTCTGGGACCGCAACGGCGCCGCCGCCCACCACGTCACGTTCGAGGTCGACGACTGGGACAAGGCGATGGCGGCCTGCGACCACCACGACACGCCGACGTTCGGTGAGAACGAGGGAAGCACGGACGGCGCGGCGTGGAAGGACACGTTCATCCATCCGAAGCACACCGGCGGCGTTCTCGTCCAGCTGTTCTGGGAGGAACGGCCCGGCGTGTGGGTCCGCTCCGACAAGGTTCCGCCGCCATGGACCTGAGCCTCACCGAGGACCAGGAGCTGATCGCCTCCACCGCCCGCGAGGTCCTGGAATCCCGCGCCGCGACCGCCGGGGCGCGGGCGCTCGACGGCGACCCGGCCGGATACTCCGCCGCGCTGTGGAAGGAGATGATCGAACTCGGCTGGACGGGCCTCGCCTTTCCCGAGGAGCACGGCGGCGTCGGCGGCGACTTCCTCGACGTGTGCCTGCTGTTCGAGCAACTGGGCTACGCGCAGGTGCCGAGCCCGCTCCTGACGTCGGTGGCGTCCTGCGGCATGCCGATCGCCCGCCACGGGACGCCCGACCAGCAGGAACGGTGGCTGACGGCCGTCTCGGAAGGCCAGATCGCGACCGCCGCACCCCTCCCCTGGGACCGTCCGGGGGAGGGGCCGGTGGCCTCGCCCGACGGCACGGATTTCCTGCTGAACGGCACCGCCACGTTCGTCCCGTATGCCGCGTCCGCCGAGAGCCTGCTCGTCGCGGCCCGCGTCGGCGACGAGGTCCGCGCCTTCTGGCTGGACGCCTCGTCCGCGGGCCTCACCCTCCAGCCGCTGGAGACAGTCGGCATGGACCGTCCGTGCCACATCGACCTGTCGGACGTCCGCGTCCCCGCCGACAACGTCCTCACCCCAGACGCCGCCAACGCGATCTCCCTGTTCGGCGCAGCCGCCACCTGCGCCGAAATGGTCGGTGCGGCACAACGCGTCCTGGACATGACGGTCGGGTATGCGACGGAACGGGAGCAGTTCGGCCGTCCCATCGGGTCGTTCCAGGCCGTCCAGCACCATTGCGCCGACATGGCCATCGACGTCCTAGGCTCCCGCTTCATCGCCTACGAGGCCATCTGGCGCCTATCGGCGAACCGTGACGCCACGCAAGAAGTGTCGATGGCCAAGGCATGGGTGAGCGAGGCGTACGAACGCGTCTGCGCCCTCGGCCACCAGGTGCACGGCGCGATCGGCTTCACGCAGGAGCACGACCTGCACTGGTTCTCCCAACACGCCATGTCCGCGTCCCTGGCCTTCGGCGACGGTGACGCCCACTACAACACCCTCGCCCCCGACCTCGACCTTCCCTGACCCAACTGAATATGTCGTCACCTCTGACGGCCATCCAGATGGGCCGTGCCGGATCAGCGATAGAATTAGCTGATCCTGGCACGGTACTGCAGGAACCGTTCATGGCGTTCATGGTCGTCCTGGCCGAGAAATGCCTTGAACTGGCCGAGCCTGTAGGCGGTCGTGTTGGCGCCGTTGCGGATCTCGATCTCGAAGTCTCGACTGAGCAGGCTGATCCGATGTTCCAGTTCCGGTGCGTCCAGGTGAAGCTTGGACGCGCGGGTGAGCTGAGCCGCAGTCATGAAGTCGCCGTGATCCCGAAGGGCCCGATAGATCGGGTCCTGCTCAGGAACCTCCCGCTCGCGAGGCTTGCCCACATGCCGTAGCGCTCTGGAGATAGCCTGTCCGACTGCGCGCGCTACGGGTGGCGGGAAGGCGTTGCCGATCTGGCGGTACACGGAGGTCTTACGGCCGGTGAACTGCCAGCCCCATTCATCTCGCCAGCCTTGGAGCCGCGCGACCATATCGCATGTCAGCTTCGGGCCGATCTCGAAGGTGTCACCGGCGGCAGGCCCGTGGTCGGCGACGCCGAGGGCGTCTACGCCCATCTCCGCCCAGGCGCGTTTGGCGCGGGTGGGGCCCAGGTCAGCGCCGCCATGCTTCTTGGAGCCGCCGACGATTGTCGGGGCGATCTTCTTAGCCCTCTCAGCCCAGTCCTCTGCGCCTTCCCAGCCATTGGCGGCCATGAGGTCGATGAGCGTTTCACCGACGGTGGGGGCTTCGCCAACGGGCTCGGGCCAATGGAAGTAGGGTGCGCACTCCTCCTGGAGTGCTACCAGGACGAATCGGGGTCGCAGCTGAGGGACGCCGAAGTCAGAGGCGTGGAGAAGGCGCCATTCGCCGACGTACCCGAACTCCTGCAGCCGGTCGAGCACGTGTTGCCGATAACCAGTGAAGCGCGGCATGCTCAGCCCGCGGACGTTCTCCAGCAGGAGCGCCCGAGGCCGCATGAACTGGACCTGCTCAACCGCCCAGGCGAACAAATCGCGTTCATCGCTGGCACCGAGCTGCTTTCCGGCGATGCTGAACGGAGGGCATGGGACGCCGCCGGCGAGCAGGTCGATGCCTTCGTGATCGGAAGGCTTCCAGACCTCGGGATCGGCGACATCGCCGCACTGGACGATCGTGCTGGGCAGAAGCCCTCGGCGAGCTTCCAGGTTCTCTGAGAGGGTGTTAGCGGCGTTCTGATCGAGTTCGATAGCTAGCCGGTGATGGAACCCGGCCAGCTCTAGGCCGAGGACCTGGCCTCCCGCCCCCGCGCAGAGCTCGATGGCTTCAAGAGCTGGCACTTGGGCCTCCTGATGGCGTTCGCGGGCCCGGCAGGGAAGGAGTCATGGCAGTATCTTCGCTCATGGCACTCCCTGAACAGCGAACTGAGTGAGGGGCGGCGTCAGCGTGTCCAGCGACAGCGGGGATGACCGGCGAGAGGAAGCCCGGGCCGCGGGGACCTATCCACGCCCGTCGAGCGAGGGCCGCTCCCGGAATATGCGGGCCAACCGCCGGTCGGATACCAAGCCTGAGATAGCGCTCCGGCGAGCACTGCATGCACGTGGCTACCGGTACCGCAAGGATCTGCGCCTCGATCTCCCTGAGGGTGCTCGCGTCCGGCCCGACATCGTTTTCACTGCCCGTAAGGTCGCCGTGTTCGTTGACGGCTGCTTCTGGCATGTCTGTCCCGAGCATGGCCGCGAGCCCACCAGCAACGAGTGGTACTGGACCCCGAAGCTCCGGCGGAACGTTGAGCGAGACCGTGCCGCGGACGCCGCCCTGAAAGCCGCAGGCTGGCGTGTCGTACGCCTGTGGGAACATGAGCCCCTTCCTGCTGCTATCGATGCCGTCGTGGAGGCCGTTGGGACGGCCTTCACAGAACGAGAGTTCGAAGCTACACGAGAGGTCAGACGGAAAGCAGGTGGCGAGGAGGCAGGCACCTCCTAATACCACAGGTAGTCAGGGCTCTACGCCGGAGTCGGCTAGGCAGTGTTCCGTTGTTTCTTGATCTCGGGGAGCACGGGAGCCAACTCGACCGGGTCTTCAGGACCAGCGACGACCCAGTCGGCGTCCTCGAGGGTGATGTACGGAGCATCGCCATGGCGGAGCCGACGACGAGTGAGCCGGATGCTGACGTACTCACCGTCGCCAGGCTCTGGCAAGGAGAGGGCCCGCGCCGCCTTGCGGTGATTCTCGTAGTCTCCGAAGATCACGATGCCCTTTGGCCTGAGCTGCCCGCGAGCGCCCTCCTTGCCGCCCCGGATTCGCCGGGTCGGGTCATCCTTGGGCCTGCCACCAGCGGTCGCGACAGTCCAGATCACGTTCCGGGTGAGCCGGATGCCCGTGGCGCGGCTCAGCAATTCGTTCACTCGCTGCTGTCCAGACCGCTTGGCGAAGATCGCATCCAAGTCGCGTTGCGGAATGCGCAGAAGGGCGTTCTCCTTGAGCGGCGCGTCCTTGAACAGCCACCGAATCCGCGGACGGTGTTCCGCCTTAAGCGTGATCTTCCTATCGCGGTTGGCGCCTGTGTTCAGCCACTCCTCACGTGCGCGGAGCAGGCCGGCGGACCAGATCCCAGCCTGATCGCTTGCCCAGACCACCAAGAGCAGCCTGTCTACGGCCTCCGGTGGGATCATCCATTTGCCGAAGTCTTGGGAGTACTTGCAGTCGACGTCATGACCGGCTATTGAGTAGTCGAGGCGATCGCCGCCAGCGAACTTGAACTCGCGCTGCAAATTGATCTCGACGACGGTGCCGCAGTGAGTCTTCTCCGTTTTGTACAGCTGATGCCAGGCGTATCGCCCTGTGTGCGGCCCATCGAGCAGCATGTCCAGGGATCGCCGGAGCGTGGCGGCGATTCGGTTTCCGTCAGGATCAAGCCCCAGGAGATTAATCCGGACGAGCTCTAGCTCCCTGTCCTCCGGATTTTCCGGGCCGAAAAGTGGCGGCTGTTCAACTGGGATGGGCATGCTTGGAGGCTAGCAGGCTGCCCCCGGACTCTGTGCAGGAAGTGTCATTGGCGAAGGCATGGGTGAGCGAGGCGTACGAGCGGGTTTGCGTGCTCGGCCACCAGGTGCACGGCGCGATCGGCTTCACCGCCGAACACGACCCTGCACTGGTTTTCCCAGCACGCTATGTCCGCGTCCCTGGCCTTCGGTAACGGCGACGCCCACTACGAAAACCTCGCTCCCGACCTCGAAATACCCTGAGGTCATTCGCCGTGGCTTGACTCGTCCCAAGTGATAGAGATGTCGTCGGGGGTGCCGGGGGATATCGGGCTGGTGCCCAGGGCGATCTCGTTTGCGAACCGGTGCCGCAGGCATGACTCGAACAGCGTGAGCGCCTCGCGAACTTCGGGGTCACCGATCCGTGGGCGAAGCTTTCGCGCGCGCTCCCAGTGCAACGGGGTGGTGTGCAGCAACGGTGTTTCAAGGAGTTCGCGCGCGACGGGCAGATGCGGGCTGTGCACCTCAAGATCACTTCTTGGAAAGAAATTGTTCGGTGTCGAGACGGCGATGGTGTCCGCGTACGGGGACACGGCGTGGAGCCGCCGTTCGCCTGGCGGTTTCGGCGCGGATGGGTCTGGGGTGAGGAAAAGGTGGTGGTCATCATCGCCGAGGGCCCGGGCGAATCGTTCGTCCAGGGGAGTTCCGCGCAGCGCTTCGATCCCCCGCCAGCCCTTGGCCGCTTCGGGCTTCGGCCGGATCGTCGAGGACGTTGAAAAGCGCCAGACCGCCCAGTCTCCGTCATCGTCCAGGACTGCCAGCGAATCCGGATCGAGAAAGCTCATCCACCGGATTCCCGGAGCCTTTTTGGCGTAGCCCGATGGGGCGGCGGGGGAGACGGGTTTTTCGTGAAGTATGGTCCCCTGTTCGTCCAGTACGAGTATCCGGTACTCACCGCTGATCGCGATCAGCCCGTGGTTTGGCGATGTCGTGATGCGGCTCGGTTCCGGATGCCCGCCGGGGGACGACAGGATGGCGTCCTTGATGGACATCCGGACGGCTTCACCGAGTCGGGGGACGGCCACGTGCCGTTGGTGGGTGGAACCCCGGTCGATGAAGACCAGCCCCGCCGAGGTGACGGCGACGAGACCCGTGCTCGTCCGCGCCGGGTCCGACATGAGCTCCAGACCTTCCAGTGGCATCCGCTGTTCCACGGGATGGACTCGGATGATCGCACGTCTCTTGATCGTGACGCCTTTTCGTTTCGTCTCTCTTAGGACGATCTCGTCACCCAGATGCAGAATCGAGTTGTACTTGCGCACGCGCGGCAGCACGCGCGTGTTGTCCTGGTATTCGCGATGGCACAGGGTGACTTCGCCGGTCGCGATTCGGATATTCTCCACGTGTTTCTTGCCGGTCGAGTTAGCTCGACCGACGACCAGATGGACGGCGAGTTCGGACCCGTCGGGAGAGAATGACGCCTGGACCCATCCTTCATGGCGATGGGAGATCATTTTCTCTCGGGGGAGCCTGTCGATCGTCGCGCGTAGCAGTTCGGGGGAACTCTCGGTGAGATCGCTGGGCAGGTCGGTGCGCTGGTCGGCGGGTAGCAGGCGGGCGGCCTGGGCCGCTTCGGCCAGGGGGAGATCGAGTGCGAGGCGGCGCAGTTCGTCCCAGCGGTCGTGCTCGGCCAGGTGGCGGCCGAGGTAGTCGAGTTCGGTACCGGAGATTTGGGCGATGCGGTCGCGCCGCTCGCCGGTGATGAGCACCCGGACCATGTCGGCGTCTCCTTCGGACGCCGTCGCGGCGCGGAGGCGTTCGCGCACGTCCGTGGCCGCCGCGCGGTAGGCCAGGGCCAGCAGCGACCCGTCCGGGTCCATGGCCTGGCGCTGGGCGTCCTGGCCGATGAGGGTGAGGTAGGCGGCGCGGTCGGCGGGCTCCTGCGGAGCGACGGCCAGCAGGTCGAGCACGTCCGCCTCGGGCAGGTCGGCGGAGCGGATCGCGTTCTGCGCGGCGGCGTCGCCCGCGGCGCACATCCGCACCAGCCGCTGCCATGCCCGCTGCGCGCGCCGTCCCCGCGGCGGACTTCCAGCCCGCCGCAGGAGGCGGGCCGGGGAAGAACGCAGCATTCGGGCTACACCTCCATCGGTATCCGGTGCCCCGGCAGAAGTGACCGATCTCGGTGACGCACAGGTGTCATTGGACGCCGGGGGGTTTGTGGCCGAAGGACCAGCCGGCCTTGAACTTATCCTGAATGGCCGGGAATTGGTGCAGGAGCGTCTCCGCGGAATTCGAAAGGGGGCTGGTGGCTGCCCAGCCGATGGAGAAGGCGAAGCCGGCGAAGGTGAGGATCATCAGGACGACGCCCGCGCCGAACGCGCTGGTCGAGGTCAGGACGAGCCCGACGAGGAACAGCGCGACGTTCGAGCCGAGGCCGTAGGCCCAGAGTTTGGCGCGGCGGCTCCGGTGGGCGGACGTGCAGGCCGCGCAGCGCGGGACCGTGATCGTCAGTTTCCGCCACGTGATCCGCCGGGTGTAGAACTCGGTGATCTCCTCGTTGACCTCGCCGTACATCTTCACCTTGAAGCCGGCGCCGTCGCGGGGCGGGTGCTCCTTGCAGAACCAGCAGGTGGCGTACACCTTGTTGTCGCGGACGGTCTCCAGGTTGTCCGCGATGCGCGACTTCACGTTGGCCGAGCTGGCGGTGGCCTCGGCGCGTTCGAGGACGCCCTCCGCCGGGAGCCAGTCGTCGGTCTCGTTGATGTACAGGACGACGCAGCGCATCGCGGAGTCGGCGACCTCGTCCCGTAGACCCTCCAGGACGGAGTGGTCGCCGGGCAGGACCATGCCGAGCCCGGCCAGGACGGGTTCGGCGCGTTCGAGGAGGCGGATCGCCTCGCCGTAGCCGTCCTCGGGGGTGGCGTCGGCGCGTTCGAGGGCCGACTGGCTCTGCGATCTGAGGCGGGACGCGTCGGGGGCGACGGCGTCGCGGAGTGCCGTGTCGACCAGGGCGGCGTCGAAGCCGGAGCCGCGCATGAGGGTGATGTGGGCGGACTCCCTTCCGGCCTGGGACTCCTGGACGGCGAGGCGCGCGCTGATCGACAGGAGGGCCGCGGGGAGGCGTTCGCGCAGCTCCGCGGCGGAACGGGGGCCGATGCGGGGGTCGTCGGCGGTGCGGGCGCGGGCGGCGACGAGGTCCCAGAACGCGTCGGTGTCGAGGACGGTCCGCCAGTGGCGCAGTGCCTTTTCCCATTGGCCGGGGTCGTCGTCGTCCAGGGCGCGGGCGTGGGCCAGGACGGCCAGGTTGTGCGCGGCGACGGCGGCGGGGCGTCCTGGGCCGGGGGTGGTCCAGAGGCGCTCGGCGTCTTCGACGCGGCCTTCGCGGAGGGCGGCGAGGGCCTCGTCGCCGTCGTGGGACGGCCAGAACCAGAACAGCTCGTCCTCCAGGCGGCGGACCGGGTCGCGGAGCCGCTGGATCGCCCGCTGCGCGTCGTCGGGATCGGGGGGCGGGTCGAGCGGCAGGAGCGGTGAGCCGGTGCCGGGGGACGCGCCGAGCTTGGCCTTGACTTGGAGTTCCTCCGAGCGGCGGCGGATGTCGCGGGCGGTGGCGTCCACCGCGAGGCCGGTGACGCGGAAGGGGTTCTCCCGGTACAGGTCCGGGCCGATCCGGTCGAGGTAGGACGTCTTCGTGGTGGTCATCGTCCACTCGCCGCGGAGACGCGCACGCTGACCGTGCGGTTGCGGGGGTCGCCGGACGCCGCCTCGCCCGGATACGGGGGCAGGAGGCCGGCGAGCGTCGACACGGAGAAGCGGGCGGTGGGGATCCGCGCGGACGACCGCAGCACCTCCCGGACGACCGTGGCGCGCAGCATGCCCAGTTCGGCGTTGCTCGCGTACCCGCCGCCCGGGTGGACGGCCCTGCGGTCGGTGTGGCCGATCACGGTGACGGCGATCCGGTCGGCGTGGGGGCGCAGCTGTTCGCCGAGGTTCGTCAGGACGGCCCGGCCGCGCGATGTCAGGGTCGCGTCGCGGCGGAAGAGGCCGCGCTCGAAGGTGACCTCGATCTCGCCGCCGCGCCGGTTGACGTGCACGCCCGTCCCTTCGAGCTCCAATTCCGCCGTCGGGTCGGTGGAGGGGCTGGCGGACGGGACGCCGGGTGTCGGTGCTGATGGGGCGGCCTTGGGCGGTTCTGTTTCGTCGGTGGAATCTCGGTCCAACCAGACGTCCACCAGCATGACGAACGCGAGCAGGACCACGGCCGCGGCGCCCAGGCGGAGCGCGGAGCGCGCGATGAGGAAACGCCGAGGGGACGCCGCCGCCGCCCGTATGGCGGCGATGCGGCGGCGTCCCTCCGCGGCGCCGGGGTCGCCAGGGGAGAGGGCGGCGACCTCGGCCCAGCAGCGGTCGGCCTCGTCCAGCCGGCCCTGCTGCGCGTACACGCGGGCCTTCAGGTCGAGCGCGGCGGGGCCGTGCTCGCCGTCCAGCAGTTCCTCCGCCTCGGCGTAGTGCCCGGCGCGGGCCAGCGCGCGGGCCTGGGCGATCGTCACCTCCCGGACCGCTTGCGCCGGGGCCGGGCTCGCGGCCGGCGGCGGTGCCGGGGCGTTCACCGGCCGATCCTCACCGTGCTGAACGGGTCGGGCGGGGCCGGCGCCGACGGCAGCAGGTCGACGAGCGCCGAGTTGACGTCCCGCAGCGTGCTCGCGTCGCCCGCCTGCGCGGCGCGCCGGCCGGTGGAGATCAGCGCGGCGGCCTCCCGCTGGTCGCGCATCTCCGGCTGCAGGTCGCACAGCTCCCGGAAGGCGATGAACGGCAGGTCGCCGGACGCGTCCAGCACCCGGGTCGCGAGCCGCCGCAGCTCGGTGACGCGCTGCCGCAGCAGGTCGGCGTCGTGCGCGGCGATGGCGTCCTGCACCGCCGACTCCGCCGCCCGCAGCTCAGGCACGTGGCTCGCCTTCCCGCGCTCCTCGACGATCTCGCGGACCAGCGGGAGCAGCTCGCGCGCCTCGTTGACCAGCCCGGGCCATTCGAGCTCGTCCTCGACCTCGTCGGCGGCGGCGCGCAGGTCGAGCAGCCGTTTGCCGCCCGCGACGGCGGCGTCCGGGTCGACCTCGGCGGCGTTCACCTCGGCGTCCAGGTTCGCGACGATGCCCTCGGCGTCGATCCGGGCCAGCACCTCGTTGGCGCGGGAGTCGTCGAGCTCGCCCGCCTGCCGCCGCGCGGACTCCAGCCTGCGCTTCTCGGCGCGGGCGTCCCTGGCGAGCTCCGCCGGGTCGGGGACGGTCTCGGTCTGCAGGTTGAGGACGCAGTCGAACTCCTCGTCCAGCATCGGGACGTAGCCGCGCGCCACCACCATCCGGGACTCGTCGATCACGATGGTGAGGTCGACCTCGCTGCCCTCCGGGACGTCCCGCCTGACCTGCTCGGGGTTGATCTCCAGGCGGCCGATCCTGCGGTTGCGGTCGGCGCGGTGGTGCTCGCCCTCCAGCACCGGGATCCGGATCATGCCCTCGCCGCGGCCGCGGCTGACCGCCACCGTCGTGCGCAGCATCGCCCCGCGCCGGGCCGGAAGCGGGGTGCCGCGCTTGAAAAGCCACTCCACCTCGTTGCCCTCCAGCCCGACCCCGATCGAATGCGTGAGGGGCGGCTGGGTGTCGACGGCCCCGACGGTGTACGTCAGCGTGTTCGGGGTGATGGGACGGCCCGCCCCCGTCGCGTCGGTCAGCTCGATCTGGAACGTGTTGGCGCGGCCCTTCTCCGCCCACAGCGTGGTGGTGAACGTCCCGTCGGCGGTCAGCGGGATGCGTCCGCTGCGCCAGACCGGCTGGGTGTCCGGGTTGACGAACTCGATCGAGCATCCGGCCGGGTCGGCGCCGGTCACGCGGCCGCCGACGAACGGCTCGATGTCCGGCCCGAGCGGACGGTACTCCAGCTCGACCCCGTATTCGCCGCTGGGCGGCGGCGGGCCCGCGAAGGACGGGTCGAGCCGCTGCCCGCCCGCGAAGACCGCCGCGCCGCGGGCGACGGTGGTGATCGGGTCCTGGGTGTGGTCCAGCGGGATGCCGAGGCCCTCGCGCGGGTCGGCGAGCCGTTCCCGCAGGTACGGCGACAGGGTCGGGCCGCCGACGAGCAGCGCCCGCTCGACGTCGCCGGGCCCGAGGCCGCTCTCCTCCAGCGCCTTGCGGCACAGGTTCACCGACCTGACGACGAACGGTTCCGTGAGCCGCTCCACGTCCGCCCTGGTCAGCTCGTACTCGAACTCGACCGACCGGCCTGAGTCGTCCTCCAGGTCGATGAGCAGCTCGGCCGACTCCGCCCTGGACGCCCTGATCTTGGCGGCCTCGGCGGCGACCTTCAGCTTGTTGATGTTCTTGCGCCACCGGGGGTTGCCGCGGCGCAGGTCGGTGAACGCGTGCTCGCCGGCCGCCGCGGGGATCAGCAGCTCCTCGACGATCGCCCAGTCCAGCAGCTTGCCGCCGAGGAAGTTGTCGCCCCGGTGGTTCACGACGGTGAACTCGCCGTCCCGCATCTGGATCACGGCGGCGTCGAACGTGCCGCCGCCGAAGTCGTAGACCAGCCAGAACGCGTTGTCGGCGTCCCCCTGGAAGCCGTGCGCGAGAGCGGCGGCGGTCGGCTCCTGGAGCAGCGGCGCATGCGCGATGCCCGCCATCTCGGCGGCGCGGCGGGTCGCGTCGCAGGCGCTGAGCTCGAACGCCGCCGGGACGGTGATCACCGCCGCGCTGATCTCCTCGCCGGTGCGCTGCCCGACGTCGCGGCGCAGCGACCGCAGGACCTCCGCGGACAGTTCCTCGGGCTCCATCGTCCGCTCGGCGGCGGCGAAGAACTTGGGCTGGCCGGACGTCCCCATCCGCAGCTTGAACTCCACGCACGTGTTCTCGGGGTCGTGCTCGCTGCGGTCCTTGGCGGCCCGGCCGACGGTGAGCCGGCCGCGGCGGTCGACCAGCACCGCGGAGGGCGTGGTGTCGGCGCCGTCGTTGTTCTTGATGATCTCGGTCTCGACCCCGTCGAGCCGCGCGATCGCGCTGTTGGTGGTGCCGAGGTCGATGCCGAAGTCGATCGTGGTCCTGTTCATCGCTTGCGTGCTTCCTCCGTCGCTCCGGTCGCCTGCGCCCCGGGCCTCGCCTCGGGCCTCGTCCCGGGATCCGTCTCGGGGGTGCCGACGATCACCTCGGCCATCTGGATGGACCGTCCCGCCAGGTACACGCCAGGACGGACGGCCTCCGTGATCTGCTCGCGGGACAGCCCTGGCGTGGGCTCGTACGCCACCACGGACATCGCCAGCCCCGGATCGAACGGCTCGCCCACGTGGTCCTTGATCGTGATTCCGGTGCCGGCGAGGACGTCCCACGCCGTCTCCAGGTGCCGGACGACCGGGCGCGGCGCGTCGTTCATCCGCTCGATCCGGGTGCGCAGCCGCCACAGGCTCGTCGCCAGGTCCGCGAGCGAGCGGTCCGAGAGCTCGGGAACCTCCCCGCGCGGCAGGACGTCGTCCGGCAGGACGCCGTCCATGCCGCCGTCGTCGTGGGCGGCGATCGCGCTCGCCAGTTCGGCGAGCGCGTCCGCGGGCCACGCGGACGCCCCGATCCTGAATTCCGGTGGGTGGCGCCATTGCCGGAGCGCGCCCCCGGCCCGTGCGAACACGCGCCCCATGTCGTGCCCCCTCCGATTCCGCCGTGCCGCTGTTCCGCCGTCACGGTGGCAGGGACGGCACGGGACCCCTCCCGGGAATGGCGCGCCACCGCGTAACTTCGCCGTATGAATGTGGGCATAGCCGTCATCGCGACGCTGCTGCTGACGTGGGTCCCGGCGCTGGTGTGGTGGCGGCGGCAGGGCGGCCGGGGCGGCGACCTCGGCGGACCCGCGCGGCGCGCGACGTTCGAGACGCTGCACACCGCGTCGCGGGCCGCGCCCGCGTTCCGGGCCGGGCTGACCGAGCAGGGCGCGCAGAAGGCCGCGCGGCACCTGCGGGCGCTGCTCGGCTGCGCCGCGCTGGCGATCACGGACGGGAAGCGCCTGCTCGCCTGGGACGGCGAGCACGACCACCACGCGGACGAGGGCCCGGGCCACACCGAGGCCACGCTCGCGAGCGGACGCACCCAGGTCCACGACGTGGTCTGCGACCGGCTCGACTGCCCGATCCGGCGGGTCGTGGTGGTGCCGCTCGCCACCGACGACCGCGTCGTCGGGACGCTCGCCGCGTACGGCGACGAGGTCCCCGCCGGGCTGATCCGCGCCGCCGAAGAGGTCGCCCAATGGGTGGACGCCCAACTCGAACTCGCCGAACTCGACGACTCCCGGACGCTGCTGGTGGAGGCCGAGATGCGGGCGCTGCGGGCGCAGATCTCGCCGCACTTCATCTACAACTCGCTGACCACGATCGCGTCGTTCGTCCGGTCGGACCCGGAGCGGGCGCGGGAGCTGCTGCTGGAGTTCGCCGGGTTCACCCGCTACTCGTTCCGGCGGCACGGCGATTTCACGACGCTCGCCGAGGAATTGCGGTCCATTGACCGGTACCTGCTGCTGCAACGCGCCCGGTTCGGGGAGCAGTTGCGGGTCACGCTGCGGATCGCGCCCGAGGTGCTGCCGGTCGCGGTGCCGTTCCTGTGCCTGCAGCCGCTCGTGGAGAACGCCGTCCGGCACGGGCTGCAGGACAGGTCGGAGCCCGGCCTCATCACGATCGTCGCCGAGGACGCCGGATCCGACTGCGTGATCAGCGTGGACGACGACGGCATCGGCATGGAGCCCGACGACGTCCGGCGGCTGCTGTCCGGCGAGGGGCGCACGGTCGACGGCGACGGAGAGGCGGCCGGAATCGGCCTCGCGAACGTCGACGCGCGGCTCCGCCAGGTGTACGGCGACGAGTACGGTCTCGCCGTCGAAACCGGGCCGGGCGCCGGGACGAAGGTGACCGTGCGCGTCCCGAAATACCGTCCCGGCGTCACCGCGTCATGACGAATCGGGCAGGTGAGGGGCGTCCTGCCCCTTGACTCGTGAGCCTGCTTTTACTGGAATGTGGCGGGCGGCACACGAAGGGCGGGGTTTGCGGTGGTCCTGCGTGTCCTTGCGGTCGATGACGAGGCGCCCGCGCTGGACGACCTCGTCCACCTCCTGCGCGCCGATTCGCGGATCGGCGAGATCCACACGGCGCGGGACGGCGCCGCGGCGCTCCGCAAGCTCGACCGGGCGCTCGCGGAGGGGCGGCCCATCGCCGCCGTGTTCCTCGACATCCGGATGCCGGGCCTGGACGGCACGGTCCTCGGCCGCGTGCTGGCGCAGTTCGCACGCGCGCCGCAGATCGTCTACGTCACCGCGTACGAGGGGCACGCGGTCGACGCGTTCGAGATCAAGGCGACGGACTACATCCTCAAGCCGGTGCGTCCCGAGCGGCTGAGCGAGGCGATCAGGCGCGTCACCGAGGCGGCCGAGGAGTGGATGGAGGACGACGGCGAGCCCGCGCTCGCCCCGTCGTCGGAGCCCGAGCCGATGCCCGTCGAGCTCGGCGGCGTCACCCGGTTCGTGACGCCCGCCGAGGTGCTGTACGTCGAGGCGCAGGGCGACTACGCGCGGCTGCACACGTCCGGCGGGAGCCATCTGGTGCGCATCCCGCTGGCGGCGCTGAGCGAGCGGTGGAGCGGTGCGGGATTCGTGCGGGTGCACCGCAGCCATTTGGTCGCGCTGTCGGCGATCTCGGAGCTGCGGCTGGACTCGGGGCGCTGCACCGTCCTGGTCGGCGGCGCGGAGCTGCCGGTGAGCCGCCGCCATGTGCGGGAGTTGCGCGACCTGCTGGTCCGCAGGGCGAGGCGGTCGAACTGAGCCCCGGCGAGCGTCCGGTCGCCGCCGGCGAACGCCCGGCGGAGGCCGCGCCGAGCCGCCCTCCCGCCGAGGCCGCCCTCACCGAAGAAAGCCGGACTCCCGCGGAGGCCGCGCTTTCCGGAGAAAGCCGGTCTCCCGCCGAGGCATCGGTTCCCAAGAAGGGGCGGGTGCTGGTGACCGGGCCGCGGACGCGGACCGTCCGCCGTCCCCGCTACCCCGTCACGCGGGAGATCGACGAGCAGACCGGGCTGGGCGAGGCGTACATGCGGTCGCTGGTCCGCACGCAGCTCCGGCTGGCGATACGGCTGTGCCTGGTCCTCGCCGTGGTCGTGGCGGGGCTGCCGCTGCTGTTCGCGACGGTCCCCGCGGTCCGCGAGCAGGAGGTGCTGGGCGTCCCGCTGCCGTGGGTGCTGCTCGGCGGGCTGATCTACCCGTGGTTCGTCGGCTGCGGCTGGTGGTACGTCCGGCAGGCCGAACGCAACGAGGCCGACTTCGCCGAGCTCGTCGACCGCGCCTCGGCCCCCGAGAACGACGACAGGTCTGGTGTGGGGCGACGACCCCCCGCACCCCCCGGAAAAGACCGGGCATGAACGCCGCGTACGGGCTCGCGGGCGTCCTGCTGGTCGTCGTCGCCACCGTCCTCATCGGGGTGCTCGGCGTTCGCATCTCGCGGACGACGTCGGACTTCTACGTCGCGTCCCGGACGGTGACACCGCTGCGGAACGCGTCCGCGATCGGCGGCGAGTACCTGTCGGCCGCGTCGTTCCTCGGCATCGCCGGCCTGATCCTCGCCTACGGCGCCGACATGCTGTGGCTCCCCGTCGGCTGGACGGGCGGCTACCTGGTGCTGCTCGTCCTGGTGTCGGCGCCGCTGCGGCGCTCCGGCGCGTACACGCTGCCGGACTTCGCTGAGGCGCGGCTGGAGTCCATGGCGGTGCGGCGCGTCGCGTCCGTCCTCGTGGTGCTGATCAGCTGGCTGTACCTGCTGCCGCAGTTCCAGAGCGCCGGGCTGGTCCTGCGGACGGTCACCGGCGCCCCGGTCTGGACGGGCGGCGTCCTCGTCGCCGTCGTCGTCGCCGTGAACGTGCTGGTCGGCGGCATGCGCAGCGTCACGCTCGTGCAGGCGTTCCAGTACTGGATGAAGCTGACCGCGCTCACCGTCCCGCTGATCTTCCTGCTGCTGGCGTGGCGGTACGACGGCGCGCCCGGCCTGTCGTCGGACGAGCCGCCGCGGTTCGGCGACCGCACCACCGTCGCCGTCGGGACGGCCGTCACCGTCGACGTCACCGCGCCCGTCCACGTCGTCGTCGACGGCCGCGTCGACGGACGCGACCACCGCGACGCCCCGCTGACCCTGAACCCCGGGCGGCACCATTTCGACGAGGACACGTCCGTCACCTTCCCCGCGGGCGCCGGCGTCCCGCACGTCACCGGCAGTCCCGTCACCACCGACCACGACTGGGCCCTGCCGCTGGACGGCCGCGAGCACTCCCTCTACGCCACGTACTCGCTGATCCTCGCCACGTTCCTCGGGACGATGGGCCTGCCGCACGTGCTCGTCCGCTTCTACACCAACCCCGACGGGCGGGCCGCGCGCCGAACGACCGTGATGGTGCTGTCGCTGCTCGGCGCGTTCTACCTGTTCCCGGCCCTGTACGGCGTCCTCGGACGCCTCTACACGCCGGAACTGCTGATGACCGGACGGGCGGACGCCGTCGTCCTCACCCTCCCCGGACGGCTCATCGGCGGCGTCGGCGGCGACCTGCTCGGCGCGCTCGTGACGGGCGGCGCGGTCGCGGCGTTCCTGTCCACGTCGTCGGGGATCACCGTGTCCGTCGCCGGGGTGCTGGCGCAGGACATCCTGCGCGGCGGCGTCCGCTCGTTCCGGGTGGCGACGCTGCTCGCGCTCGTCGTCCCGCTGGGGCTGGCGATCGCGGCCCGGCACCTCGCCGTCGCCGACGTCGTCGGGCTCGCGTTCGCGGTCGCCGCGTCCACGTTCTGCCCGCTGCTCGTCCTCGGGGTGTGGTGGCGGCGGCTGACCGTCCCTGGCGCGCTCGCGGGCCTCGTCACCGGCGGCCTGCTCGCGGGCACCGCCGTCATCGTGACGATCGCGGCGGGCCCGCCGGCCGGGTTCGCCGGCGCGATGCTCTCCGAACCCGCCGCCTGGACGGTTCCCATCGCGTTCACCGTCATGATCGTCGTGTCGTGGTGCACGCCGGGACGCGTCCCGGCCGGCGTCGCGCGGATGATGGTGCGCCTGCACACGCCCGAGACACTGGACGTCGACCGCGGCACGTGGCGGCCGAAACGGGTGTGACCGTTCATCGCGCCAAACGGACCGTTCACCGACACGGGACGCAGACCAGCGACGATGAGTGGCAGCTGACCGCACCTTCCCGCCGGTCCCCTTCGCCCGCACCGACACTCTCCTTAGCGTGGCGCGTGACCGGCGTCACTACAGAGGAGGGGCGGTCGTGTCCGTCGATAAGAGTGCCTCAGGGACCGTCTATGAACGGTTCCAGGGCAGCACGGAGTTCCAAGAGCTCCGACGTAGATTCCGCCGATTCGTGTTTCCGATGACCGCGGCGTTCCTCAGCTGGTACCTGCTCTATGTCGTCCTCTCGGGGTGGGCGCGCGGCTTCATGGGCACCGAGGTGCTCGGTGCCGTCAACGTCGCGCTCGTGTTCGGCCTCCTCCAGTTCCTGTCGACGTTCCTCATCGCGTGGTGGTACTCGCGGTACGCGGAACGCCGCTTCGATCCGGCCGCCGACAAGATCCGCGCCGCCATCGAGGCGGACGAGGCCGGCGACGCCGGGAAGGTGGGGGACGCCCGATGAGCAGTGAAACCCTGTCGATCATCCTGTTCCTCACGTTCGTCGCCGCGACGCTGATGATCACGGTCTGGGCGAGCCGGAACACCAAGGACGCCTCCGACTTCTACGCCGGCGGACGCAACTTCTCCGGCGTCCAGAACGGCCTCGCGATCGGCGGCGACTACATGTCCGCCGCGTCCTTCCTCGGCATCGCCGGGCTGATCGCCCTGTACGGCTACGACGGGTTCCTGTACTCGATCGGGTTCCTCGTCGCGTGGCTCGTGGCGCTGCTGCTGATCGCGGAGCTGCTGCGGAACTCGGGCCGGTTCACGATGGCGGACGTGCTGGCGTTCCGGATGAGCCCGCGGCCCGTCCGCACCGCCGCCGGCGTCTCCACCATCGTCGTGTCGATCTTCTACCTGCTGGCGCAGATGGTCGGCGCGGGCGCGCTCGTCTCGCTGCTGTTCGGCTTCACCAGCGACTTCGCGAAGGGCGCCACGATCGCGCTGGTCGGCGTCCTGATGATCGTGTACGTCGTGTTCGGCGGCATGAAGGGCACCACCTGGGTGCAGATCGTCAAGGCCGTCCTGCTGATGACCGGCGCGACCCTCATCACGGTCCTCGTGCTGAGCGAGTTCGGCTTCAACCTGTCGTCGCTGCTGAACGACGCGGCCGACCAGAGCGGCAAGGGCAAGGACTTCCTGGAGCCCGGCCTCCGCTACGGCACCGAGGCGCAGGGCCTGGAGGGCAAGCTCGACCTGATCAGCCTCGGGCTGGCGCTCGTCCTCGGCACCGCCGGGCTGCCGCACATCCTGATCCGCTTCTACACGGTCCCGACGTCGCGCGACGCCCGCAAGTCGGTGCTGTGGGGCATCGGCATCATCGGCGCCTTCTACCTGCTGACCCTCGTCCTCGGTTTCGGCGCCGCCGCCCTCGTCGGCAGCAAGGACATCGCGAAGGAGAATCCGGCGGGCAATACCGCCGCACCGCAGCTCGCCGAGAAGATCGGCGACATAGTGTTCGGCGACGCGGGCGGCACCATCCTGCTGGCGATCATCGCGGCGGTGGCGTTCGCGACGATCCTCGCGGTCGTGTCCGGGCTCACGCTGGCGTCGTCGTCGTCCTTCTCGCACGACCTGTACGCCCACGTGTTCCGCAAGGGCAAGGCCACCGAGCGGGAGGAGGTCCGCGTCGCCCGGATCTCCGCGTTCGTCATCGGGGCCGTCGCGATCGTCCTCGGGATCTACGCGCAGCGGCTGAACGTCGCGTTCCTCGTCGCGCTGGCGTTCGCGGTCGCCGCGTCCGGGAACCTGCCCGCACTCCTCTACAGCCTGTTCTGGAAGCGGTTCAACACGGCGGGCGCCGTCGCCGCCATCTACGGCGGCCTCGGTTCCGCGATCTTCTTCGTGACCTTCTCCCCGGTCGTGTCCGGCTCCGAGAAGGCCCTGTTCACCGATGTCGACTTCCACTGGTTCCCGCTGGAGAACCCGGGGATCGTTTCCATCCCGATCGGCTTCGTGTGCGGCTGGCTCGGGACGGTCCTCACCAAGGAGTACAACGCCGAGAAGTACGCGGAGATCGAGGTCCGCTCCTTGACCGGCGCGGGCGCCGAGGCGGCGACCAAGCACTGACCCGCTGGTTCGCCTCACAGTGGAACACCTGCCGCGCGGGCGACCGTCGCCCGGCCCCGCGCGGCCCCGCGGCCCCGTCCCCGTACCTCCCGGGACGGGGCCGCTCCCGCACCCGCGTCCCCCTGACGCTCAGCGGACGTCAGGGGGACGCGCCGTGCCGGTCACCGTCGCGCCTGTCACGCCTTCTCGCTGGCCGCCTTGAGGTGCGCGAGCCAGGCGACGAGGGAGTTTTCCAGCGCGGTCCGCATGGCCTCGATGTCGGCGCGGACGGGTTCGCCGTCCCACGACTCCTCGGTGTGGACGTGCACGACGCCGTCGCGTTCGCCGAACGTCCACAGGTGGACGCCGGTGATCCCGTGCGAGGGGCCGCCCCAGAGGACGCGGTGCGGACGTTCGACCGCGTAAACGGTGGAGGCGATCTCCATCCCCGCGGTACTCCAGGTGAAGACGGTTCCCTGTGTCAGCGGGCTGTTGATGCGGGCGGTGGTGATGTCGGGCTGCCAGGAGGGCCAGGCGTTGACGTCGGTGTGCCGGGCCCAGACGTCCTGGAGCGGGGCGTCGATGGTCGTGTCGAGGCGGACGACGACCGGGGCGCCGCTGTCGATCCCGGTGATCACGAGGCGTCCTCCGGGTCGGGGATCCAGGAGCCGTGGATGCCGGACGGCACCCTGCGGGGCAGTTCGACGGCGGCGATCGCGGGCGCGCTCAGGTCGCGCGCGTCGAGGACGAGCAGCTCGGACGCGTCGCGCCCGAGATCGCTGGTGATCGTCAGCAGGTAGCCGTCGTCCTCGGCGGCGCCGCCCTCGGCGGGCACGAAGACCGCCTCGCCCGGCAGCACGCCGGGCCCGGCGGGCCAGACCTGGCGGGCACCGGTCGAGGTGTCGTATTTGACCAGGCCGTACTCGTCCAGTCCGGCGCCGGGGAAGGCGACCGCGTAGGCGTAGCGGTTGGTACGGCCGAGGTGGTCGTCGTTGATGGTGGGGAACTCGGTGATCAGGTCGTCGAGCGCCTCCTCGCCCGCCTTCCCGGTGGACGGGTCGAGCGTCCACCGGGAGTTGATCGCGCCGGTGACGGGGACGGCGGGGTGCCCGGGCGCGGCCGTCCACCATTTCCAGCTGGTCTCCCAGGCCGCGCGGTCGTAGCGGGGGCCGTCGAGCACGATGCGCCCGGCGGCGTCCTCGAAGGCGTTGGAGACGTGCAGGAGGGCGGCGGGGGTGACGTCGAACCAGGTGGGGACGGCGTCGCCGGTCCGGGGCATGACGCCGATGCGCGGGGCGTAGTCGTCGCTCCAGCTGTACGGGATGCCGGACTGCTCGGACGGGTCGAACACGACCGGCAGGTCGAGCCAGACGACATGGTTCTCGGTGACGGCGAAGTCGTGCATCAGGGACGTCCCGGCGCCGTCCACGGAGTCCATGCGGACCAGCTCCCCGGCGGCGGACGCGACGTAGTAGACCACGTGCGGCGGGACGGGCGAGTACGCGAAGAAGTGCAGCTCGCCGGTGTCCGGGTCGTGTTTGGGGTGGGCGGTCATCGCGGTGGTCAGCGCGCCGCCGAAGTCGTACGCGCCGACGGTGCCGAGGTCGCGGTCCACCTCGAACGGCAGGTTGGCCTCCTGGAGGGCGAGGTAGCGTCCGGCGTGCTCGACGATGTGGGTTCCGGCGACGCTGGCGGTCAGGTCGATCGACCCGTCCGGGCGGATGAGCGGCGCGTCGCGGTCGAAGGCCGGGGTGTGCACCCAGCGGTTGCGGTACCACTCGGCGCGGCCGTCCCGCAGCCGGACGCCGTGGAGCATGCCGCTGCCGCGGAACCAGTGGGTCGGGGTGACGCCCGGCTTCGGGTTGTGGCCGTTGCGGAGGTACCGGCCGTTCAGCTCCGGCGGGAGCGCGCCCCGGATCCGGAGTTCGGTCGCCGTGTGCTCGTCGGCCATGGGGGCGTAGTGGCCGCTGATGTACGGCACGGAGGTCATGACGCGGGTTCCCTTCGGGTGAGGACGACGGTGGACAGCAGTGCGGTCAGCAGGGCGAGGCAGGCGGACGCCAGGAACGCGGGCCCGTACCCGCCGGAGTCGGAGATCGCGGTCAGCGCGGCCAGCCCGACCGCACCGCCGATCTGCCGGGTGGCGTTGACCAGCCCGCCGGCGAGCCCGGCGTCGGCGGCCGGGACGCCGGCCGTGGAGAGCGCGGTGAGCTGGACGAACGCCGTCCCGACCCCGGCGCCGACGAGCAGCGAGGGGCCGAGCAGGGTGGTCAGGAAGGAGCCGTCCGCGGGGACGGGCGACAGCCACGCCAGCCCGGCCGCCAGCAGCAGCAGCCCGCCCGCAAGGACGGCCCAGCCGGGGAATCGGGCCGCGAGCCGCGGCGTCGCCCACGACGACACGGTGATCATCAATGCGAGCGGCAGCTGGGTGACCCCCACCTCGACGGGGCCGTAGCCGAGCGTCCGCTGCTGGTAGAGCGGCAGGAAGAAGAACAGGCCGAGCCACACCGCGCCGAGCATCGTCATCAGGACGTTCGCGCTGGTCACCGACCCGACGCGGAAGATCCGCCCGGGCACCAGCGGATCTACGGTCCGCCGTTGCAGCACGACGAATCCGGCCAGCAGGACAACCCCGGCGGCGACCACACCCCACAGCCCGTCGGCCAGGCCGTAGGTCAGCGCGACCAGCCCGGCCGTCACGGTCAGCGAGCCCGGGAGGTCGAGGCGTCCGCCGCGGGGACGGTCGGCGGGCAGCAGCAGCCAGGTCGCCGCCAGCACGGCGACCGCGCCGGGGACCATGACGAAGAACACCGCGCGCCACCCGTAGAGGCCGGTGAGCACCCCGCCGAGCAGCACCCCGGCCGCGCCGCCCGCCCCCGACACGGCGCCCCACACACCAAGAGCGGTGCCGCGTCCTTTCACGTCGGAGAACTGGGTCAGCACCAGCGCCAGCGCCGTCGGAGCCAGCAGCGCCGCCCCGACACCCTGGACGGCCCGTGCCGCGATGAGCGTTGCGGGCCCGTCCGCCAGCCCGGCGGCCAGCGAGGACACTGCGAACAACCCGACACCGGACAGGAACACGCGGCGCAGCCCGAACACGTCGCCCGAACGGCCCCCGAACAGCAGCAACGCCCCGAAGACGAGGACGTAGGCGTTGACGACCCACGACAGCCCCGTGGAGCCGAGCCCGAGACCGGTCCGGATCTGCGGGAGCGCGACGTTCACGATCGAGGTGCTCAGCACCACGAGGAACTGGGCCGTGGCCAGGACGGTCAGCACCGTCCACGGGCCGAACCTGCTCTGCGCGGGCCTACTCATAGACCCAAGATCACACGGCGGCGCCCGCGCTCGCGTCGGCAGAAATCACCTACTCTTCACGTCGGGCCGTTCCACGGACACAGTGGCGACCTGCCCGCTCGCCGCCGCCTCCGGGGCCCGCCGCACGGTAACCAGGACGAGCAGCACCAGCGCCGCCCCGACCCACAGCATGGTCTCGACCCCCGCGGCGTCGACCACCACGCTCCCGGCCAGCGCGCCGAACGCGATGGCGAGGTTGAACACGAAGCAGTAGATCGCCGTCGCCGCCTCCGCGCTCCCGGGTGCGGCGCTCATCGTCCAGGTCTGCAAGGTCACCGGCGCCGCGCCATAGGCGAGCCCCCACACGAACAGCAGCGCCGCGCCTGTCCAGGGTGTCGTGCCGAGCAGCGGGAACAGCACCAGCGCGGCGCCGAGCACGATCACGATGACAGCCGTGGTGCGTCCCGCCGCCCGGGCCGCCCTCGGCCCACCGACCGCGTTGCCGATCATGCCGAGGATCCCGTACCCGAGCAGCAGCGGCCCGATGACCCCGGCGCTGATCCCGGACACGTCCTGCAAGACGGGGCTCACGAACGTGTACGCGCCGTAGTGCCCGGCGACGAGCAGCGCGGTCGCGGCGATCCCCGCCACCAGCACCGGATTGCGCAACTGCTCCCGCAGCGCCCGCAACCGCACCGGCTCCGCCGCCGGAAGCGCCGGAAGCAGGACGATCGCCGCGACCAGCACCACCACGCTCAACCCCGTCAGCGACCAGAACGCGCCGCGCCACCCCACCAGCTCACCGATCATCGTCCCGACCGGCACGCCCAGCACCGCCGCGGCCCCGACCCCGCCGAAGATCAGCACCATCGCCCGCGGCACCGAAGGTGCGGGCACCAGCCGCACGGCGAGGCTGCCCGCGGTCGCCCAGAACCCGCCGATGGTGATCCCGACGAGCAGCCTGGACGCCAGCAGCACGCCGAAGTTCGGGGCGAGCGCCGAGACCGCGCTCGCCACCGCCATCACCGCGAGCAGTCCCACCAGCAGCACCCGCCGGTCGAGCCTGCCGACCGCCAGCGGCAGCGCGACCGACGCGACCGCCGCGACCACACCGGGCACGGTGACCGTCAGTCCGGCCATCCCGACCGACACCCCCAGCCGGTCGGAGATCGCCGGGATCAGCCCGACCGGCAACTGCTCAGCGGTGATCATCGAGAAGATGCCCACCGACACGGTGAGCACGCTCAACCACATTCGCAGCGTGGTCCGCCGCGCCTCGTCGGATGGTGCGTCGGGCAGGGACACAATGGCCTCCGTATTTCTGGACGGACGAATTCCGGGCAGCACTGATCGCCTCGCGATCGGGCAGGCTCACCCGGCGAGGCTCGTCCTACGGCGGGCGCTCAGGCCCCGCCGGACGAGGTCGATATGTGGTTGACGTGCTCGGGGTCAGGTCACGTGGTCACTTCGAGCGGGACCCAGCGGTCGGCCCAGCGGCTCAACGCGTAGACCGCGTCGTGCAGCTCAAGCCCCTTCTCCGTCAGCCGGTACTCGATCCGCACGGGGGTCTCGTCATGCACGATCCGCTCCACGATTCCTTCGTCCTGGAGCTCTTTCAGCCGCTCGGCCAGCATGCGGTCGCTCAGCCCCGGCACGACTCCGCGCAGGTCGCCGAACCGCGTGACGTCCAGGAGCATGGCCCGCAGGATCGCACCGGTCCACCGCTTCCCGATGACCTCCACGGCCCGGTGGTACCGCGGGCAGAACGCGCTGTCAGTGATGTCCACGCGCCCATACTAAGGAATAGTAAGTGACTCGGCAATAGTAAGCAGCAACCTCAGACGGGATTGCCGGGCTCGTCCAGCCACACCCTCTGAGCGTCCGCGCCGACGGTCATCCCGAACCTGGTGATGTCGGGCCGCCCCCACCTCAGCCACCGCAGGTAGGCGTCCTCGGTCTCGTCCCAGAGCGATCGGTCACCAGCCTGCTGAACCTCGAAGTCGGCCTGACCTGGCTCGTACTCCACCGAAGCCCACGACCCGCGATGATCGTCACGCTCCAGAACCCACAGCGTGGCCCCGTCGGCGTCGGAGTAGAACCGCGAGACCACACCGGGCACCATCGCGGCAACGGCGAGATCCACACTCACCGGCCCGTAGCGCAACGCCCGCGGATCGAGCCGCGTCCGCCGCACCCGGACGTCCCGCTCCGCCGCCCGCGCCCACGTCCGCGCCGCCCCACCGGCAGGACGCTGCGAACGCAAAAGCATGTAATCCGCCGACCCACCGAACCGACCCACCGCCGTCCCGTCGTCCAGTACGTCAAGGCGAAGGACCGCGCCGTACCCGTAACCGGCGCTGAACGGTGTCACGATCACGCCGCCCACCCGCGTCTGCTCGACCCAGGCATAGGGGACGCGGGACACCGCGCACGTGGCGTGCACCCGATCGTACGGAGCACCGTCCGCCCAGCCCTCCGCGCCGTCGCCGACGACCACACGCGGCGCGAATCCAGCCGCCCGGAGCCGCTCACCGGCCCGGACGGCGAGCTCCGGCGAGATCTCCACCGTGGTGACGTTCTCGGCCCCCACTCGGGCCGAGAGCAGCGCGGCCGTCCAGCCGGACCCCGTGCCGATCTCCAAGACCCGATGGTGATCGTACGGATCGAGCTGCTCCAGGAACCCGACGACCATCTCCGGCATGGACAGCGACGAGGTGGCCAGCCCCTCGCCCTCTGCCTTCCCGTCCTCGAACTGGGTGACGAGCGGCTGATCGAGCGCCACGACCCGTTCCCACTCGCCGGGGTCGGCGGCGCGGTCGACACGTGCCCAAGGGCCGGGCCCCAGGTCAGCCCACACCACATCGGGTGTGAACGAACTCCGGGGCACCGACCCGATCACGTTGTGCCAGTCGGTCACGAACGCTTCCCGTCGTTGGGGTTGCCGTCGCTCTTGTCGCCGCCACCGCGGGAACCGCCCTGCGGCTTGTTCCCGTCGGTGCTGGTCTTGTCGTCGCTGTTGCCCTTGTCCCGGCTGCCCATCCTGCCAACTCCTCCCTATCCGACGCGGCCCGTTACCGCGCACGTGTGTGGGTGGAGGCGGCGCGGCGTCTGGGGGGTTGCCGCCGCGCCGCCCCCAGCTCTAATGCGGCCGGTTCGCGCCGAGGGTCGCGGCGACGCAGTCGGCGACCTCCTCGGCGTCCGCGCCGATCGAGAGACCCCGATAAGGGCCGTCGTGCCAGGTGTAGGACGAGCCGTCCCAGCCGATCAGCCTCGGCCCCTCGCCCCGGTAGGTGACGCTGACCCGGCTGAGGCCCGCTTCCTCGTCCCGGACGACCGAGACCGCGATCCGCGGCGCCCGCCTGCGAACGGCCGCGTGCAACCGCTCGGCCGGGCCGAAGATCTCGCCCATCAGCATGTCTCTCCTGGTCGTATGGCGACGAGCCCGCCCAGCGCAGCCCGCACCCACGCCCGACAGACCGGACGACGGCGTCGCGCAGGAACCGGCTGAACGCGCGGGGCCACCGCGACCAGTTGATCCCGCGAATACCTCGGCACAAGATGCGGCACGGGCCGCCGCAGCTCGGCGATCCGCTCGGCCAGCCCACCCGGCGTCGAGGCCTCGACGAGCCAGTGACGCCCGGCGCGGTCACACACGAGCGCCCACCAATTCCCGGTGTACTCGCCCAACCAAGCCGACACGCCAGGAAACCTGCGCGCCAGCTCGGCCGCCACCCGCTCGGGCTCCAGCTCGACCACCGCCCAAGGCGCCGTCACCGGCTCGCCCCATGCAGATAGCCGACGATGAACAAGGCCGCGTCGGTGATGCGCCCCGCCTCGGCGACGGGCTCATTCCAGGACGTGAAGAACCAGTCCCGCTCACCGTCCTCCGACCTCGGACGGCACGTGACCACGTCCGAAAGCCTCCCCACCTCCGAACAGCAACCGGGCACGTCCGGATTCACGACACGCAGCCCGGACGCGGTCAGCTCGACCTCAAGCCCAAGCCGCCGCGCCGACAGATGCGCCCCCAACGCCGCAAGCGGGTCGCGGGAACTCATTCCATTTGCCATGGGTCGGAGTCACCTTCCGGGCAAGGCCCCGGATCTCTGGTGTTCGCCCACCAGCCCGGGGCCGTCGCTTCTCTGGTGGAGGGAGTCATCGGCGTTCACTCGCCGCTTCCCGGAGTGGCAGGCTGGATGAGCTCCTCCGTGTGACTGAGTGAATCGGGTCCGTCACTGGAAGGGGAGATGACATCTGGTGACATGAGGAACGGACATGCCGCAGGCCGTGACGATCACCGGTACGCGTTCGACCGACCATCGCGCACTGACCGATTATCGGGCGACGTTTGATGAGTACGTCCGCCCGTTCGCGCGGCATGGTGTCCGTTTCCACCTGGGCGGCGCGTCCGGCATCGACTCGCTCGCGTTGCGTTGGCTGGCCGACGAGACGGAAGTGCAGATCGTGGTCGCCGTTCCGGCCCGGCTGGCCGATCAGCCGCCCGACGCTCGGCGTGCTGTGGTGGCCGTCCGGAACGCGGGCCGTCTCACCGAATTGGTCGAGCTTGACGGCACGCTCGACGCCGAAGGCTACTTCGCGCGCAACCGCTGGATGGTGGATCGCAGCGATTTCGTCATTGGCTTCCCCCTCCGGGGGACGCAATCGAGCGGTACCCGGTACACGCTCGACTATGCGGCAAACCAAGACAAACCCCGATTGGTGATGCCTGTCTGAGAACCGCGGTGGTGTACTGCGAGGATGGACGGACAACGCAACGCCGGAGCCCGTGCTCTGCGGCGGCTGCGCACGAAGCGAGGCTGGTCCTGGACCGAGCTGGCCGCACAACTCCGTTCGCAAGGCCGCAGGCTGCACATCACACGCATCGGCACGGCCCAGCTGAACAGCATCCGGCGGACCATCGGGCGCTGGGAGGCGGCGGTCAGCGTTCCCGACGACCAATATCAGGTGCTTCTCGCGCACGTCTACGCCCGCACGCCCGCTGGATCGGTGGCCCTCGGCTCCGGTTCGGACTTCCGCGAGTTAGTCGACACACTGGCGCTTCTCGGCGTGCCATCCGAGCGGATCGACGAGCTGACGAACACGGTCGTCGCCGCTGTCACTGATACAGGAACGAGCCTGCTGGCCTTTCTCGGAGCTTCGACACGTGCCGATTTGGCCGGTGTGCTGGCCCGGCCCGAGTCATTGAGCGTTTCGGTTCTCGAGGGGATCGACGCGGCGAGCGTGGCGGTCGACGGGCAGATCGGCACGGTTCCGTTCGTGCGGCTCCACCTTGCCCAAGCGGCCGTCGTGGAAGCATGTCGACATTTGCTGCTGGGCGACCATTCTGCAGAACTGCGGGCCCGGCTGAACACGGTCGCAGCACGCGCCCTTGCGCTGGCCGCCCGCCTCGCCTTCGAGACGCGTGACGACTCTGCCGCGCTGGCGTTGTACTCGGAAGCGGTGGCGATCGCGGGCGAGTTCGATCTTTCGCGGCGGGCTTTGATCCGTTCCAGCCAGACGATGGTCACTTACTACTCCACCGGTGACATCGGTCGCGCCCGCCGCATCGCCGACGCCGCCGCGCGGGACGCTCGCCGTGGCGACAGCGTCCTCATGAGGGCGCGGGCGCAGGCGCTCCAGGCCGAGATGGCGGCGCGCAGCCGGCCTCCGCAGGCTCGCCGTGCCCAGGCGGCCCTGCACAGGGCTTGGCGCGACCTTACTTCCGACACAGCGGGCGATCCGATGGCGGGCTCGTTCAGCATGGGGCGGCTGCGCGGCTTCGAGGGCGTGTGCGGGATCTTCCTCGGTGACGCGGAGGCCGCCGAACGCCAGCTGGCGAGGTCCGCCGAGGCTTTGACAAGGTCCCGCGAGGGTGTCCAGCGCGCCATCGTCCTGACCGATCGCGCGCTCGCGCGACTGCGCACGTCCGGTGCCGGCGCTCCAGAGGCGGCGACCGAGCAGTTGCACGAATGCGTCGAGCTCATCGGCGCCACTCGGGCACGCGTTCCAGCTCAGCGGCTCAAGCTCGCACGCCAGGAGCTGCGCCCTTGGCGTCGTGAGGCCTTCGTGGCGGACCTTGACGACCACATCCACTCCGCGCTGATCGGAACCTGAGCGCACAGCGGGACATGTGTCATGGAGCCCTCGGAGGTCTCTGGCTTCCGGCAGAGGTGGGCTCGTTACTCCCGTCGTCCTCCGGGCTCACCTTCTAGTACTCCAACAAGGCTGTGCGCGATCGTCGGCATCAATCTGTGAACGGGCTGGGAGTGGCGCAATGGAAGAACGCAAGTGGCGGAAGTTATGCGTTTGGGCCAGTTTGGATGTGGCGAGGTGGGCATTATGCCGTCGCGGTTCAGCTTCCTTTTTTCTGTTGTCGGGCTTTTCGGTTCCATTCCCCGTGGTAGCTCTCTTGGTGAGCTGGTGGCGCACGGGCCGGGCATCTGCGTCGGCGCCGCCGTTGGTTGCTGCGGTGTGCGGGAGGATCGCGTGATCACGACGGTGTTGCGCGGTGAGGATTTTGAGCCTGGGGACCGGTTCGATGCCTGGTGTGATCTGGTGAGCAAGCTGCCGTGCAAACACCAGATCCGTTCCGACCACGCCGCCGACTTCAATTTCACGTTGAACATGGCGCTGCTGGGGACAGTCGCGGTGGCCCACACCCGTCTCCCCTCGATCCATGCCATCCGTACCCCGCGGATGATCCGGCAAGCTGATGACGGCGTCTACGCACTGGAGTTGTGCAGGCGTGGCCGCATCGGCGCCGAACAGTCCGGCCGCGAGATCGAAGGTGCGGTCGGGCAGTGGGTCGTGCACGATTCCTGTCGTCCGCACTCATTGTGGTCGGTGCCCGAGGGCCGCCGCAGTCCGGCCGCGGTCGCGCTGACCGTTCCCAAGTCCGTGCTGGGGCTGAACGAAGACACGGTGGCTCCTCTGCTGACCGGTCCACTCCCGGGAGACAGTGGTTTCGGCGGGATGCTTGCCGACATGATCACGCGGATCCTGCGCGAGCCGGCCGCCTTCGGGCCCGCCGACGCCCCGCGCCTGGGGGAAGTGCTGCGTGACCTGGCGGCGGCGATGTTCGCCCACGAGCTGGACGCCGGGCGCCTGCTGCCGGAGGAGACCCACAGCCGGGCGCTGCCCCTGCGGATCCAGGCGTTCGTGCTGGCCCACCTGGGAGACCACGACCTGACACCGGGAACGATCGCGGCCGCGCACCACATCTCGGTGGGCTACCTGCACCGGCTGTTCCGCCGGGACGGCCGCACGGTCGCCGGGTGGGTGCGGACCCAGCGGCTGGAACGCGCCCGCCGCGACCTGGCCGACCCTACCCGGCGCACCATTCCCATTCAGGCCCTGGCCGCGCGATGGGGCTTCACGCACGCCTCAGACTTCTCCCGGGCGTTTCGCCGCGCCTATGGCATCTCCCCGCGCGACTACCGGGAAGGCACCCACGACCAGGGCACGCACGGTTGAGCACGGACCCACCGCCGCGCCCGCCACACAGGGGCCGGATCAAACTGCACGAATTCGAGCCGCCTGATCACGGCATCGGCCGGTCCCGAGGCGGCCTGTCGACGAAGATCCACCAGCTCGTCGACGGCGGCGGGCTTTCGTTGGTGACGCTGATCACGCCCGGGCGGGCCGGTGACTCGCCGATGTTCCCGACGCTCATGGCGCAGCTGCGCGTCGGCAGAGACACCGATCGGCCGCGGACTTGTCCGGACGCGGTCCGAGGCGACAAGGCGTACTCGTCCCGCGCCATACGCTCGCACCTGCGCTCGCGCGGGATCATGGCGAGGAGTCGCGACCGATACGACAGGCACGCCACCGTCTACCGCGCCGCCGTCGTCCTCAACGCCGTCATCGCCTGGATCCCGGCAGTCGTCAGTCCCACCGTGGTTCCTGATTGCTCGCCGGGCTTGTTCGATCGAGTCGCGGCTCGCCAGCGGAGCTCATCGGCCCGGCTCGGTAGCATGCGACACATGGCCATCAAATTTGAGAACGTCGGCATCACCGTTCGCGACCTCGAAGCAGCGATCTCCTTTTTCACAGACCTCGGTCTCACGGTCGTCGGCCGTGACACGGTCAGTGGTGAGTGGACCGACACTGCCGTCGGCCTCGATGGCAACCACGCCAAGATTGCGATGCTCCAGACGCCAGACGGTCACGGTCGCCTTGAGCTCTTCGAGTACATCCACCCCGAAGCGATCGAGTCGGAGCCCACTCGTCCCAACGAGATCGGCATGCACCGAGTCGCCTTCTCAGTCGACGACATCGACGAAGCCCTTGAGATAGCCGCGAAACACGGATGCCGTCCGCTTCGCGGCGTGGCCACCTATGAGGACATCTACAAGCTCACGTACGTCCGCGGTCCCAGCGGCATCATCGTGATGCTCGCCGAGGAACTGAAGAAGAACTGACGTCCGATCGGCCCAATTAGGATGTGTTGCCAACCTCCTCGGGGCTGTAAGTCCGCCCAGTAGGCCATTACCTATCGCGTCGGCTTCGTCCTCAAACGCCGTGATCGCCTGGACCGGAGCATTGTCAGACACGCTCTAGGCTCCCGACACGACCGGTGTTGCGACGACCCTCGAATCCGCCGGGACTGGCGGGGCTTTTCGTGCTCTCCTTTGTCTTATTCGATGGTGATTGTTTTGGTTGTGCGGGCGGCGGGGGAGCCGGTGCAGAGGGGGGTTTGGCCGGTGAAGATCAAGGCGGTGGTGCAGCCCTCGTCGTCGGTGACGGTGAGGGTGGCCTTGTATGTGCCGGGTCGCCGGTAGGTGTGTGTTGGGTTTGGGCCGCCGTTGGGGTTTGTGGTGCCGTCGCCGAACGTCCAGTCGTAGCGGGCGATTTTGCCGTCCTCGTCGGCGGAAGTGGTGCCGTTGAAGCGGGCGGTGCGGTCGGTCACGGTGGTTTGGAAGGACGCGCGCGGCCCCTGGTTGGGCGGGACGGCGACGCCCTGGAAGGTGGGAGAGAGGCCGCCGGTCGGGATCGGTGAGCCTGGGATCTGGTCGAGTACACCGATCTTGCCGATGGTGTAGGTCGCGAGGTCGTGGGACTCGAAATTGCTCACGTAGAGATTCTGTCCGTCGCGGCTGGGGGTGATTCCGACGGAGGCTTTGCCCGACTCGAAGGGCGAGCCTGGGACGGTGCGCAGTGTGCCGTCGCGTCCTATTGAGAACGCGGTCACGTTCCGTGTGACGGTGTTGTCGTGGTTGGGACTGGTGACGTAAAGGTGCCGGCCGTCCGGGGTGACCGCCACGTCCTCGGGGAAGTCGGCGGTGGGGAAGGGGGAGCCCTGCACGGGTGACAGGCTCCCGTTCCGGCCGATGCGGAAGGCGTACACGGCGTCCGATCCGGTGCTTGCGACGTAGATGAAGCGGCCGTTCGGGGTGATGTCGGAGCCGTTTCCGCCGGAGCCGACCGAGACCGGCGGTAGCGCGGTGCGCACCAGGCCGCCATCGGGTTGGACGGCGAATACGACCATTACGTCTTCGCGGCCTGTGGCGGGGCGGCCGTGGCTGACGTAGACGAAGCGTCCGTCCGCCGTCGCCGATACGGTTCGTGGTTCGGGTGCGTTGGTGGGCACCGGCGTCCCGATCAACCGGGGTGTTCCGTTCGCGCCGATCGACAGGGCCGAAACGGTGCCGGAATCGAGGTTGGCGGTGTACAGGGTTTTGCCGTCCGGGGAGATGGCGATGCCGAAAGGTCCCTGCCCGCCGGTCGGAGCCGGATCGCCCAGGACGGAGAGTTCGCCGTGGTCGCCGACCATGTACGCCGAGATCGTGCCGTCGCCGCCGTTGGCCGTGTAAACCCTGCGCCCGTCGGGTGTAAAGACGAAACCGCGCGGCATGGTGCCGGTCGCTATGCGGTCGCCGGTCGGCGTGGGACGCCCGGTGGGGCCCAGTGTGAAAGTGGTGATGTCGTTGGAGAAGAGGTGCAGTACGTAAAGTGCGTTGCGGCGGCTCGGCGGCTCGGTCACCGGATTCGCCGACGCGGAGGACTGGGCGATCGGCGGCGTCACCACGACTCCCGCCAGTAAGCAACCCAGGGCACGGTTCCGAAGCTTCATTGCCCGACCTTCCCGTCGTCATCGACATGGCTGTGTCAATAGCCACGGAAAGCGCGCCGCATCGGTTCATTCCAAGCCGAGCTCGTGCACGGAAGGTCAGAATTGATCAATGTGATCCCGGCTGGCGGATGTTGCGGTGGCGATGGGTGGTGATGAGGCCCTCGTCGCGCAGGGCGGTCGGCGTGAGGTGACGACGGCGGCGCGGCGGTCGTCCGGGGGCCGATGAATTTTCGTACGAGGGGTGGTCTCTCTGAGAGAGATATCACGACGATGGAGGCTCTCCAGGTGAGAAAGATCGTGTTTCACATGCAGACCACCGTGAACAACCGCATCGCTAACGCCGACGGGGGATTCTGGGAGCCGTTCCCGTGGGGAGAGGAAGAGACGGCCTATATCGCCGAGCAGTTCTCCCAGGCGGACACCTGGGCGATGGGCAGGGCGACGTACGAGGCGATCGTGCCTTGGTGGGACAAGGTCGCCCGTGGTGAGACTCCCAACGACGCACCTGTCATCACCGCCGCGGACCGCACGTTCGCCGAGGTGCAGCGGAACCTGGCCAAGGTCGTCTTCTCCACGACCTTGCCGCCCGCCACCGACCGTCTGGTCATCAGTGGCGACCTGGTCGACGAGCTCACCGCGTTGAAGCGGCAGGACGGCAAGGACATCATGCTGTCCTGCGGCCCGCGGACCCTCGCGCCGATCGCCTCTGCGCCCGGGGTGGTCGATGAGTACCTGCTCGCGGTCAGTCCGGCCGTCCTCAGCTCCGGACCTCAGGTGTTCGACGGCCTCACGGTCGATCTCGGCCTTGAACTGGCCGATGCCAAGGTGTTCAAGGGCGGCGCGATCGTTTCGCGATACCGCGTCGTCCACCCATAGGCGCGACGGCTCGGAACCGGACGACGCGGCGACGCCCTCCAGATCGTCGGCGTCCGGCTGGGCTTTCGGACGCTTGGGCGCCGGGCGTCAGCGGTCGTCTGGGCGGCGGCGGGGGCGGGCTTCTTGGGTGCGGAGGTGGTGGACGACGGTTTCGGTGGCGGCGGCCAGGGCGTCGATCTGGTCGTCGGTGAGCAGGTCGATGAGGTGGCGGCGGACGGACTCGACGTGGTGCGGCGCCGCCTCCTCGATGGTGCGCAGGCCGGTCGGGGTGAGGGCGACGACGGCGGCGCGGCGGTTGTCCGGGTGTTCTTCCTTGCACACGAGGTCGCGGCGGCTCATCCGGTCTAGCTGGTGGGCGAGGCGGCTGGTCGACCACATGGTGAGTTCGGCGAGCTCGTACAGCCTGATGCGGTGCCCCGGGGTCTCCGACAGCGCGACGAGGACCTGGTAGTCGGCGAGGGAGAGGCCGGAGTCGCGGGCCAGGTCCCGGGTGATCTGGAGGTCGAGGAGCGCGCGCATCCGCATGTAGCCGCGCCACGCGCGGTCCTCGCGCGCGTCCAGCCAACGGGGGTCCGCCATGGTCCCAGTCTAGTCGAGTTGACGTGTCAACTCGGACGTGCCTAGAGTCTGAGTTGACACGTCAACTCGAATCGTCCCGGGCGCGTCGAAGGCGGCCGGGGCGGGCGCCACAGGATCGGACGGGCGATGAACGACGCACGGATCGCAGTCATCTACTACTCCTCGACCGGCAACATCCACCGCCTCGCCGAGGCGTACGCCAAGGGCGCGGCCGACGCGGGCGCGGAGGTGCGGCTGCGCAAGGTTCCGGAACTTGCATCTGACGCCGTGGTCGACGGCGTCCCCCGGTGGCGGGCGCATCTCGACGCCACCGAGCACATCGCGTCCGCCACCCATGACGACCTGACCTGGGCCACCGGGTACGCCTTCGGCACGCCCACGCGGTTCGGGAACATCAGCTCCCAGCTGAAGCAGTTCTTCGACACGACCTCGCCGCTGTGGCTCGCCGGGGAGATGGCCAACAAGCCGGTGACCGGCTTCACCGGTAGCCAGGACCCGCACGGCGGCCAGGAGTCCACGCTGCTCGCCCTGTACCAGACGATGTACCACTGGGGCTCGGTCGTCCTGCCGCCCGGCTGGGTCGACTACGAGATCGCGCACGCCGCCGGAGGCAACCCCTACGGCATCAGCCAGGTCGAGACCCAGGCCCATGACTCCGAGTACGTGGCCGCCGTCCTCGCGGCGGCCCGGCACCAGGGCGGCCGCCTCGCCGAGACCGCCCGCGCCCTCGCCCACCTCAACGCCGCCCAGGCCAGCGCCGCCTGACCCTCGACCTTCGGGCGTCTCGGTGGGATCTTCAACTGGTGATGACATCCGGTTTGCCCCGCGATCGGTAGCGTCGTAAGGGTGTTCGGCCAGCGCAAGACGTGTGTCCAGGTCGTCAAGGGCCGGACGCATGACGCGGCCGCCCTGCGCGACGCCGCCGACCGCTGGCAGCGGGACGTCGGCCGCCGGGCCCGGGGGTGGCTGGGCAGCACCGGGGGCCTCACCGACGACGGCGTCTACCTCAACCTGGTGTGGTTCGCGTCGGAGAAGGCGGCGCATCGCAACGACAGGCGCCGCGAGCAGATGCGGTGGTGGGACCAGGTCCGCGACCTGTTCGAGGGGGAGGTCACCGTCGCCGAGTGCACCGATGTGGAGACGTTCGGACGGGACGACCCGGACCGGACCGGGTTCGTCCAGATCTTGCAGACCCACGTCCGCGATCGGGAGGCGGTGCGTCCGTTCGTGCCCGAGGAGGCCGAGGAGACCTTGGCCCAGTTGAGGCCCGACATGATCGGCGGCATGTTCTGCGTCGCTCCGGACGGCACGTGCACCGGCGTCGCCTACTTCACTTCCCGGGAGGCCGCGCGTGAAGGCGAGCGCACGCGGATGCCGCCGGACTACAAAGCCTGGCGCGACGAACAGATGGCCCATTTCGACGAGGACGCCGTCTTCTACGACCTGCGCGATTTCTGGCTGCAATCCCCGTGACCGTGTCGGCCGGCGGGATTCAGAACTCGGGGCTGGGGACGAGGGTCGTTGCCAGGCCGAACTGTCCGTGGGGCACCAGCACGACCAGCACCGCCAGAGTGAGGGCCACGCCCATGACATTGCGGGCCCGGCCGAGGAGGTAACCCGCGGCCGCCACTACCAGATAGGCGGCGAAGACCAGCGCAATGGCGACGATGACGCAGGTGTGGTGCCGCAAATCCGTGTCGATGGCGCTCGCGTCCACGGCGCCGGTCATGTGAGTGAGCCGGGGCGACGCCTTCCACCAGGCGAGCGACAGGTTCACCAGCGCCAGGACCGTGCCTGCCGCCACGGACAGGGCCGTTCCCGTCCGGCGGGACCGATCCGCTGCCGCGCGGGCGACCAGCAGCCCGGACAGCAAAGCGCAGATAAGGCCGACCCCGCTGCCGGACGTGTGACCGCAGATGGCGGCGCCCCGCCACGCCGCGACCATTTGCGTGTCCATCTGCGCGTCGGGCCACACTTCCAGGCCCTGCTCGATGCCGCGGGAAATCAACAGGACGGAAGCGACGCCGGTTCCGGTGAGCAGGACCGCATAAACGGCGGCGCACAGTAACGCGGTGTGTCGGCTGGGCAACAGGGTCTGAGCCATTCCGCCATGCTGCCGGAAATCGTCGAATTCCGTTGCCCGTCTCGGCTGACCGATACGGTGATGATCCATGGCCCCCGACCGAAAGTCCTGGAAGAGGACCCGCGCCCGGAACATCGCCCGCTGCACGGCCGGGCTCCTGCGATTCGCGACGCCCCGGGAAATGGACGCGCTGCTCGACCGCCTCCCCGACGACCACGTCCGGCAGGCCGTGAACAGCCACGGGATGCCGAACGCGGTCGTACTCGGGGCGCTGCTGAGGCGCGGGCGCGTCGACGACCTGGATCTCCTCGTCCAGCAGGCGCTGCTGGTCGGGGACCCGCCGTCCCTGCTGGGGCGGCTGCTCGACCTGGACGACCCCGAGGTCAACGCCACCGTGCTGATCGCCGACGGGGTGCTCACCCGGCTTCCGCGGAACCTGCGCCGCCAGCTCGCCCACCAGACCTCGCGCCGCGACGGCGTCACGCCGAGGCCGCTGCCCGGGGAGACCTGGACAGGCGCGCTGTCGCAGCGCAAAGAGGCGCTCGATCAGGCGATCCTCTACGCGACCGACCCCGATCAGGCCGGGAGCGCGCTCCGGAGCCTCGGCGCGGGCGCCGACCCGCACGGCGCGATCCGGGCCTGCCGGACGCTGCTGGACGCCCACCGCGCCCACGAGCTCCGGGACCTCGTCGAGCAGGGACGCCTCCCCGCGTTCAGGTGGGGACCGAACGCCTCGGAACCAAGCGTCCTGGCCTACGCACAGGCCGCGCTGAAGAGCGAGGACGGGACGCGCCGACTCCGGGAACTGGCCGAGCGGGTGCGGCGACCGGAGACTCTCCGCTCGATCGCCGACATCGCCGACGCGGACGCCTGCGAGCCGTGGCGGAATGGCCGCCGTCCGTTCGTCCGGACGGTGGTGAACCGCCGTCACCCGGGCACCCCGCGCGTCGACTGGTCCGCGGTGGGCGCGGACGGAGGCCCGATCCCCTACCGGGCCGCCCGGTTCATGGTGCGGCGCACCGACGCTCCGCTCGCGCTCCTGCGGAGGGTGGTGGCCGACCATCCCGAGCTGGCCGTCTTCATCGACGCCCCCGCGCCGGAACTGCTCACCGACCTGTATGGACAGGGCGCGCGGCCGGGCGCCGACGCGCTCCTCAAGGTCGTCGGGAACGGGCTCGTCGCGGGGACGTTCGACGCCGAGTTCGTCGTCGCGACCGTCCCGGAGGAGGCCCTGCGGGTGGTCGCCGACGCGCTGTGGCTCCCCGGCCTGCGCGGCACGGCGCGGATCAGGGCGCTGCTCGGCCTGGACGGGGACGTCCAGCTGACCCCGCCCTTCGTGGACGAGACCGGCCACGGCCGCACCCGCCGCCTACGCGACCCCAAGGTGGCGGCACACTGGAACCCTGAACTCGCCTACGGGCAAGCAGCCGCGCGGCTGTTCGAGCAGCGGCGGGGCACCACGGCCGACGAGGTGCTCAGGACGGCCGACGTGGACGCGATCCTCGCACCGTCCCAGGGCGGCCTGCCCGACCCGCGCGTGCTGCGCCGCCTCGCCGAACACGCCGACCGGAATCTCGGCGGCCGCCCCGAAGCCTGGATCATGGCGTTGCGCCTACTCCAGGACGGATTCGTCGGGACGCTCCTGGACCTCCTCGAAACGTCCGGCGAGGTCACCAGCTGACGACCCGGGTCACCAGCGGACGAGGCGGGTCAGCAGCTGACCACGCGGGTCACCAGCTGACGACGCGGAAGTCCTTCAGCAGGCAGCCGTGCGGCGGGTCCCCGTCGCGCTCGCCGCGCACGATCGGGTGGTAGACGCGGGCGGCCGCGTCCACGACGTCGAGCGGCGGCCGGAACCCGGCGGCGGCCCGGCGCACCCGGTCGGGCTCCGGCTGCTGATCAGTGAACCAGCCCGGATCGACGCTCGTCACGTAGACGCCGCGCTCCGCCAGCTCGGACGCCGTCGTCCGCGTCAGCATGTTCAGCGCCGCCTTCGCCATATTGGTGTGCGGATGCTCCGCGCCCTTGTAGACGCTGTCGAACCGGCCCTCAACGGCCGACACGTTCACCACGTACCGGCGCGGACGCGGCGACGCCTCAAGGAGCGGGCGGAGGCGTCCGAGCAGCACGAACGGCGCCGTCACGTTGATGAGCTGCACCTCGATCAGCTCCACCGGATCGACCTCGTGCACGAGCCGCGTCCAGGAATTGTCCGGCGACGGGTCGGGGAGCAGGCCCGCGACGTCCACCTCACCCGCCCGCGTCGCGACCGGCAACGCGACGGGCGCCGGAAGCGCGGGCAGGTTCTCGCCCGCGAGCAGCCCGGCGTACGACTCGGGCGGATGCCGCAGCGTCTGCGCCGCCAGGTTCACCAGGATGTCGAGCGGCTCGCCCGCCGCGGCCAGCTCGTCGCACCAGCGGACGAGGGCGGGGATGTCCCGCAGGTCCATGCCGGTGATCGTGAGGCGGTCCCACCAGTCGTCCCGGTCGGGGACCTCGGAGAAGCGGCGGATCGCGTCCGCCGGGAACCGGGTCAGGGCCGTCACGTGGGCGCCGTCCCGCAGCAGCTTCAGTACCAGCTCGAACCCCGCCTTCACCCGTCCGCCCGTGACGATCGCACGCCGTCCCGCCAGATCGGCGCGCGCGTGCCGGTGCCGGTGATGCTCCGCCGCGCAGGGCGGGCACAGCCGGTGGTAGAACTCGTCCGCCTCCCGGAAATGCGCCTTGCACACATAGCAGGCGCGCAGCCTGTTGAGCGGCGTCCCAGCCGGGACGACCTCAAGCGGAGCCTCCGCAGGCGCGCCTTCCACCCGTCCCGGCGCCCCGGTCGCCGTAGCGGCCAGCATCTCCGCATCGGCCTCCGCAGCCCGCCGCCGCGCCGCAGCCCGCTCCCGCCCCCGCGTCCGCCGCACGAACACCCCCACAGCCGCCCGCACCCGCTCCAGATCAGGATCCCCTTCCGGCGCATCGACCATTTCCGCCAACACCCGCAGACACGCCCGCACATCCTCGTCCCGCACACCCACCATTAAACCGACCTCAATCCCGCACCAAAACCAGCTTTGCCCTCTCAGCCTGGCCTCCCGTGTCCGGCGTCAACGCGACGAGCGCCCACAGTGCACCGCGCAGCAGTTCGGGCAACACCAGGTCTGTCGACCCTTCGTCGCACAGGGTCAGCGCGGCCAGGACGCAGGTGGCCGCCAGCACCGTGTCACTTTGCCGAACTGGGCGGCTTCGTTCCCATAGTGGGGAAGAATAAAGCAACGCGGTCGTGATCAAAGCCTCCAAGTCCCTCATGCCAGAAACGTTCGCTCGTCGCCGAGCACGTTCTATCGCCATGACCGGATCATCGGTGAGGTGCCAAGGTCGGAGGTTGCTCAATTGCTCTCGGAGGAAATCACCGAACGACGTTGGCACCCTGTCTGTCTGGCGACTGCGGTAGGTCCGTTCAGGAGTCGAGATCTCCATATGGTGACGCACTAGTTGGTCACAGGCCCCCGCCAGTCCGGTCACGGCGTGCACCCCTTGGGCCCATACGTCACTGGTGGCCATGAGACGGGCCAGGGCCAAGTCGCCGGCGAGGGCGAGACCGTTGCCCAAGGCGAAAGTACCTGCGACGGCGGTGATATGGGCGGTGGTATCGACATCGAGACTCTGCAGATAAGCGGCGTGCTCGCGGGTATGTGCACTTGCGAAATGGAAGTAGCTCGCGATGTTGGAACTGCGGCTATCGAAGCGGAAATGGGCGGCGCCAAGATGGGAGATCTCGTCTATGCTGCGGCTGCGGTCGAGGTCGATGTCGAGGTTGCCGTTGAGATTGCGGGCAGCGGCGTCATGGGCGATGAGGTCGCGGAGCACCGCATTGAGAGCATCGATGTGGTCTGGGTCGTTGTCGTGGCCTTGGGGGCCGGCAAAGGCGTCAGCGAGTTCGTGGGCTTCGTTGACGGCACTGGCGAGTTGTTGGTCGGAGAAAAGGTCTCGATGGGGGGCGAGGTGGAGGACCTCGACGATCGCCTGACTGAGAACTCGATTCAGAGTGGAAGAATCGGCGCGGACACCGACAAATTCCTGGTCAAGGCCATACCTGAAGACTGCGGTGAGAGCTTGCTCAACGGTGCGGACGATGCCGAGTGCGTCGTTGAGATCACTGGCCAGCTTCCTGGCATGGAACATGTCGAATATGCGAACGGGATCCCAGGAAGGGCCTGAGTAGAAGCCGAGCTCACCTTTACGGAGGCGGCGGCGGCAGTGAGCGAGCTTGCAGGCAAGCTCGAAGGCGAGGTCGATCACGTGCAGTAGTTGATGACGAGGGTTTCTGAGGTCGCGAGGGCTGGCATAACTGAGCAGGTGAGTAAAGGGGAGACCTGAGCGGGAACCGAGGAGCCGGCAGACAAGACGGGTCTGGCGGAGGATCAGTTCCGGATGGGCCTCGATCTGTTCCGGTGCAGGCTCATGAGGATGCCGTGCGGATTCACCGAGAATGAGACGCACCTCATTCGGGGCACTGTCCCGGTCGTGGTCGGTGGCGTACAGGATCGTCCCAGGGTCGGGATACAGGTCGCTGCCGAGGGCCTGCTGGGCTTCCTCCGCGGTGGGCAGCCGGTAGCTGATGCCGTCGCTGACCAGGCTGTTGAGCCAGATGAGAAAGCTCTCGAGGTCCGCGAATCGGTCGACGAATCCAGGGTGTGCGTGGGCGCGGAAGTAGCGAGTCCAGAGGTTATCGGGGACAGGGTGAGCGCAGATGCGCGTGCCGCTGTTGTCGAGAGCTCGCGTGTCCTGCAGGGCGCGTGTAGCGGCTACACCATTCAGCAACCGGACTTCGGCGGGGTCGCTATGCGTTGTATTCAGGAGCCGGTCAAGGTCGGCGCGGAGCACGGGGTCGAGTTCGCGGGCTTCGCTCGCGCAGGCGTAGGCGAGGTTGAGCGTGGCGACGGTGCGGGCGGCCAGGCACGCTTCCACGACCGGGCTGGCGTCCGCGCGGGCGGCCCACAGCAGGGTGGTCTCCCGCCACCAGGGGTCACCGACGTTCTCCACCAGGACTTGACGCCGGGAAGCGTGCCCGGGGACGAGCGCGGCCGCCAGATACTCCTGCAGGGTGAGGTGGGCGAAGCTGTACTGCCCGTGCTGATGCTCCAGGAGCAGGCCGCTGCGCCTGACGTGGGAGAGGAACGCCTCGGGCGTGAGGTTGGGAGCGGTGCGCTGGAGCACGTCCCGGATCGCGCGCTCGGCCTGCGCGACGGGGATGTCGCGCAGGTGGTTGCGCATCATGTGCCACGCCAGTTCTTGGATGATGCGTTCCTTCCGTTCCCCGCTCAGGCCCTCCAGGTCGGTGTCGCGCAGGTTCTTGGCCTCCTGGCGGCGGTGGAGCAGGACCTGGCACATCTCCTCGTACAGCGAGGCCCGGCTGCGCGGCAGGCTCCCGGCGCGGTACCGGTGCACGTTGGCGATCATGGTGAGCAGCATCGGGTTCGCGGCCAGGTCGTACAGGGCGGGACGGCCGCTGATCCGCTGAAACAGGTCGTCAGCGTCGCGGGCAGCGATCCGGTCGATCTCCTGCGCGTCGCCTTGGCGGGAACGATGCTCGATGGCCCGGTACCAGGCGTGCAGGAACGCGCGTATCTGTCCGCTGGTGAATCGCTGCACCTGTAAGACGTCAGCGCTGGAAAGCCGGTTGTCCTTGTACCCCAGCGGCCGGGACGTGACGACGAAGGTGTTGCCCGGATAGCGGCTTATCTGGTCTTCCACCCACCGCACCACGCGGCGACGGTCATCGGCGTCGGCGACTTCGTCCAGGCCGTCCAGTAACACGACGCATTGACCGCGTGCGAGGCGGCGTTCCAGCCACTCGGCCGGGATCGCGCCGCCCAGCCATGGGGCGGCCGCCGCGATCGGCGCGAGGTTCTCAGGCTCTCCCGTCCGGATCGCCTCGGCCTGGTCTCGCAGGTAAAGCAGGACCGGAAGCAGCCGTCGGCGCCACCGCTTCTCGGCCAGTTCCAGGGCGGTGTAACGGGCCAGGGTCGTCTTTCCGGACCCTGCCGCACCCAGGACCGCGAGTACACGGCCCGGGGTCAGGAAGGACGCCAGCGAGTCCCGCTGGCCGGGCGCCGACGGGACGGCCCCGATGCCGGTGTCGGTGACCGTGTCGGTGACCGGCTTGGGCTGGAGCATCACGTCGACGTAGACCTGACGGGTCCGCAAGACGAATTCCGCCTGGGTGACGAGCCCGATCGTCTCCATCTGGTCGACGGACGAACGCATTCGTCGTAAGTACGTGTGACGTGCACGCCATGGGCGCCGCATGGGCGGCGTCGTGGTCTCCGCGGCTGGTGTGGCGGGCTGTGGGGCCGCCTGGAGCAATCCGCCCAGGACGGTGAACGCCAGTGCGAGGTAGCCCCAGTTCCAGCTGAGTTTCCCGTTGTTCAGGATCTGGTTGACGGCGACGCCCGCGGCGACCAGCAGTGATGCTCCGAGCAGGGTGCGTCCCATGAACCTCAGTGTTCGCACGGCGGCCGGGCTCCCGGGGTAGGGCAAGAGCTTGCAAACCCACTAAACCGGCTTTACCTCGTGCTCGCCCTGCCGTCGCCAATCTGATACTTGGAATGAATCTGGACAGTGCCCGGTCTTCTCCCGGGGCGGGCAGACCGCCACATATGATCGACTTCGTCCTCGGAACCGGCTGGCTTGGCTAGAATCTGCCTGTTAGGCGAGGCTTCCGCTAATTGTGAGCATGTTGTTGCGCTCCGTTCCCCGTCAGGAAGCCGGCCGCTCACCGTTATCCGCTAAGGAGTCTGTGCATGCCCGTGGAATCGGAAGGTCTCGTCCCAGCGGCGAGTCCCGTGATCGGGGAGGCGGAGATCGAGGCCGCGGTGCGCGTGCTGCGCAGCGGACGGGTCGTCCAGGGGCCCGAGGTCGCCGCGTTCGAGGAGGAGTTCTCCGAGATCGTGGCGGGACGGCACTGCGTGGCGGTCAACTCGGGGACGTCGGCCTTGCATCTCGGCCTGCTCGCGCTGGGCCTCGGGCCCGGCGACGAGGTGATCGTCCCGTCGTTCACGTTCGCGGCGACCGCGAACGTGGTGCGGCTCGTCGGCGCCGAGCCCGTCTTCGTCGACATCGATCCGCGCTCGTTCTGCATGGATCCGGACGCCGTCGCCGCCGCGGTCGGCCCGCGGACCGCCGCGATCATGCCGGTGCACCTGTACGGGCATCCGGCGGCGATGGAGCGCATCGGGCCGCTCGCGGAGCGGCACGGGCTCGCCGTCGTGGAGGACGCCTGCCAGGCGCACGGCGCCTCCGTCGACGGGGTCCCGGCCGGTGCGATGGGCGCGATCGGGTGTTTCAGCTTCTACCCGACGAAGAACATGCACGCGCTGGAAGGCGGCATGATCACCACCGCGGACGCGGAGACCGCGCGGACGCTGCGGCTGCTGCGCAACCAGGGCATGGAGCAGCGGTACGCGAACGAGATCGTCGGCGCGAACATGCGGCTCACCGACGTCGCCGCGGCGATCGGGCGGGTGCAGCTCACGCGGCTCGCCGGGTGGACGGAGCGGCGCCGCGCGAACGCCGGGTTCCTCAACGCGAAGATCACCGAGGCGGTCACGCCGCCGGTCGCGGAGGGCGCGACGCACGTCTACCACCAGTACACGGTCCGGGTGCGCGGTGACCGGGACGCCGTCCAGCGGCATCTGGGCGAGCGGAACGTGGGCAGCGCGGTCTACTATCCGACGCCCGTCCACCGGCTGAGGCCGTTCCTGAAGGACGGGAGTCCCGACCCGCGCTGGGACCTGCCCGAGACCGAGCGGGCGGCGCGCGAGGTCCTGTCGCTGCCGGTGCATCCGGCGCTCGGTGAGGACGACCTTGCACGTGTCGCCGACGCCGTCAACGAGGCGGGGGGAGCGTCGTGAGCGCGCCGCTGCGGGCGGGTCTGATCGGGCTCGGGGTGATGGGACGCAACCACGCGCGCGTCCTGGCGGGGCTGGACGGCGTCGACCTCGTCGGGGTCGTCGACCCGGCGGGACGTCCGGACGGCGCCCCGCACGGCGTCCCGATGCTGGAGTCCCTCTCCGACCTGGTGGCGCTCGGCATCGACTACGCGGTGGTCGCGTGCCCGACGGCGCTGCACGAGGAGATCGGGCTGGCGCTGGCGGACGCGGGCGTCGGCGCGCTGATCGAGAAGCCGCTCGCCGAGTCGGTGGCGGCGGCGGAGCGGCTGGTGGCGGCGTTCGAGTCGCGCGGGCTGGTCGCCGGGGTCGGGCACATCGAGCGCTACAACCCGGCGTTGCAGAGCATGCGGGCACGGCTGGAGGCGGGCGAGCTCGGCGACGTGTTCCAGGTCGTCACGCGCCGCCAGGGTCCGTTCCCGCACCGCATCGCCGACGTCGGCGTCGTCAAGGACCTCGCCACCCACGACATCGACCTGACCGGGTGGGTGACCGGTCAGGACTACGCGTCCATCTGCGCGCACACGGTGGCGCGCAGCGGACGCCCGCACGAGGACATGGTCGCCGCCGTCGGACGTTTGACGGACGGCTCAATGGTGAACCACCTGGTCAACTGGCTCAGCCCGCTCAAGGAGCGGACGACGGTCGTCACGGGGGAGCGCGGCTGCTTCGTCGCCGACACCCTCACCGCCGACCTGACGTTCTACGCGAACGGGGAGCTGAGCACGGAATGGGAGGCGCTGCGGGCGTTCCGCGGCGTGTCCGAGGGCGACATGATCCGGTACGCGATCCCGAAGCGGGAACCGCTGCTGGTGGAGCACGAACGGTTCCGCGACGCGGTCGCCGCGGACGGCGGGGAGAACGGCGGGGGAATCGTGACGCTGCGGCAGGGCCTGCGGACGGTCGAGGTCTCGGCCGCCGTTCTTGAGTCGGCGAGGCTCGGTGAGACGGTCTCGCTCCAGCCGTCAGGGGTGCTTGGTGCCGTCTGACCCCGGGCCGCCCAGGGGTGCGGGGGATCGTCCCCCCGCCGAGGACTCGCGCGGCGTCGACGTCACGGTCGTCGTCGCCGTCTACAACACGATGCCGTACCTGACCGGCTGCCTGAACTCCCTGGTGGAGCAGAGCATCGGCGCGGACCGCATGGAGGTCGTCGCGGTCGACGACGGCTCCACCGACGGCAGCGGAGCCGAGCTGGACCGGTTCGCCAAGGAGTATCCGGACATCGTCCGGGTGCTGCGCCAGCCGAACTCGGGCGGCCCGGCCGCGCCCAGCAACCGCGCCCTGGACGTCGCGCGAGGCCGCTACGTGTACTTCGTCGGCGCCGACGACCACCTGGGCCGCGAGGCCCTGGAACGGATGGTCGAGGCGGCCGACGGCTGGGGCTCCGACGTCCTCGTCGGCAGGATGAAGGGCGTCGGCGGGCGCGAGGTCAAGCAGGAACTGTTCGCCGAGAACCGCGTCGACGTCGACCTGTTCGACTCGCCGCTGCCGTGGCTGCTGTCCAACTGCAAGCTGTTCCGCCGCGACCTGATCGAGCGGCACAAGCTCCGCTTCCCCGAGGACATGCGGATCGGCAGCGACCAGCCGTTCACCATCGAGGCGTGCGTGCGCGCCGCGCGGATCTCGGTGCTGGCCGACTACACCTGCTACTACGCGATGCTCCGCGACGACGGCGGCAACATCACGCAGGGCACCGTCGAGGTCTACACCCGGCTGGAGTGCGCCGAGCGGCTCTTCGAGTTCGTCGACGGGCTGCTGGAGCCGGGCCCTGAGCGGAACGCGCTCGTCCACCGGCACGCCAAGTGGGAGCTGACGAAGCCGATCCGGGAGGGCCTCCTCGACCTGGACGGCGCCGCCCGCCGCGACGTGTGCACGCGCGTCGGCGCCATCGTCGACCGGTATGTGCCCGACGACGTGCTGGCCCTGCTGCCCATCGTCCGGCGGGTGCGGCTCCGCATGGCGCAGCGCGGCGACGTCGACCGGCTCTGCGCGGCGATCGAGGCCGACGCGGCGGGCAAGACCTACCCGATCAGGCTCAAGGACGGCCGCGCCTACCACGCCTACCACGGCTTCGAGGACGCGGCGGCCGGCCTGCCCGACGACCTGTACGAGGTCACCAAAGGGCTCCGCAGGCGGCTCGCGGACGAGGTGCGCGCGGTCGGCGCGCGGCGCTCGGACGACATCGTCGAGGTCACCGTGCGGACGCCGATCACCGGCCCGGATGCGAAGGACCCGGAGACCGTCCACCTCGCGCTCGCCGTCCGCGGGCGGGACGGGCGCGTCCGGCTGGACGAGGCGTCCGGCGCGGAGGTGGGCCGGGCCCTCGGCGACGACGGCCTGACCCTGACCGTGCGGATGCCGAAGCGGCTGCTGTTCGCGTCCGGCACGGCCAAGCGCACGTTGCGGCTGATCGTCCGGGCGTCCGGTGAGGCCTATGACGTCGCCGTGCCCGCCGGCCTGCCCGGTCCGTGCAAATCGCTCGTCTGGCACCGGATCAGGCCCTACCGTCTGTCGGTGCGCGGCGACAAGCGCGGCACGACGGCGATCGAGACACGCCCGTCCCTTCCGGTCCGTGCCGTCGTCAGGCGGCTCCGGCGCGTGACGTCCCTTGGAGGTAGGTAGCACATGCGGATCTGCGTGGTCGCGCTCGGCAAGATCGGTCTTCCGCTGGCGGTGCAGTTCGCCCGAAACGGCCACCGGGTGACCGGCGCCGACGTGGACGAACGCGTCGTCGCCGAGGTGAACGCCGGCCGCGAGCCCTTCCCCGGCGAGGCGGACCTCGACGTCCATCTCGCCGAGGCGGTGCGGGCCGGGCTGCTGACGGCGACGACGGACACGGCGTCGGCCGTGGCCGAGTCCGAGGCGGTCGTGGTGGTCGTCCCGCTGTTCGTGGACGAGGCCGGCACGCCCGACTTCGGCTGGATGGACGCGGCGACCCGGTCGATCGCCGAGGGCCTGCGTCCGGGGACGCTGGTCAGCTACGAGACGACGCTGCCGGTCGGCACGACCCGGGACCGCTGGGCGCCGATGCTCGCCGAGGGGTCGGGCCTCACCGCGGGCACCGACTTCCACCTGGTGTTCAGCCCGGAACGCGTCCTGACGGGCCGCGTGTTCGCCGACCTGCGCCGCTACCCGAAGCTCGTCGGCGGCGTCGACGACGCGTCCGCGCGGCACGGCGTGGAGTTCTACGAGCAGGTCCTCGACTTCGACGAGCGGCCCGACCTGGACCGTCCGAACGGCGTGTGGGACCTCGGCTCCGCCGAGGCCGCCGAGCTGGCAAAGCTCGCCGAGACGACGTACCGGGACGTCAACATCGGCCTCGCCAACCAGTTCGCCCGCTACGCCGACACGGTCGGAGTGGACGTCATGAAGGTGATCGAGGCCTGCAACACGCAGCCGTACAGCCACATCCACCAGCCGGGCATCGCGGTCGGCGGCCACTGCATCCCCGTATATCCGCGGATGTACCTGTGGAACGACCCGGACGCGACCGTCGTCCGCACCGCCCGCGAGGCCAACATGGCGATGCCCGAATACGCCGTCGGCCTTCTCGCGGACGCCTACGGCGACCTCACCGGCGCCCCGGTCCTGGTCCTGGGCGCGGCATACCGGGGCGGGGTCAAGGAGACGGCGTTCTCCGGCGTCTTCCCGACCGTGGAGGCGCTGCGGAAGCGCGGGGCCGTCCCGTACGTGTCCGACCCGATGTACACGGCCGGAGAACTGGAGGCCCTTGGCCTGCCGCCGCACCGGGGCGAGCCCGTCACGGCCGCCGTCGTGCAGGCCGACCACGCCGCCTACCGCGACCTCGGCGCGGACGACCTGCCGGGCGTCAAGGCCCTGGTCGACGGCCGCCGCGTCACCGACCCGTCCCGCTGGACGGGCGTGCACCGCGTCGTCATCGGCGCCCCGGACCAGAGCGGGGCCGACGCGCGGAGAACGCCCTGAGCGCGCCGTATCCGCCCCTTCCCGACGCCGACGGCCCCTGCCGACCACGACTGGAGCAAGCGATGCAAAACGAAGACGAGACGGTCCCCAGCGCGCGCGGCCGCATCGTCATGCTCGTCGACAACGACATCGTGCGCGACTCCCGGGTGCAGAAGGCGGCGAAATCGATCGCCGACGCCGGCTGGGAGGTGCACCTCCTCGGCGTCCACTCGGCCAAGAGGCCCCGCACCTGGATGCTGGGCGGCGCCCACGTGCGCCACCTCAGGCCTCACCACACGCTCCTCCGGAACAGGCACAGCGTGTGGCGCGCAACGCTCCGCCGCCCGCTCGCGTACGCGCACCCGAACGTGGCGGACTACCGGCGGCGGCTCGTCCAGTCCCGGCGGGCCGACCTCGCCGCGAGCCGCCTCGCTCCGGGGGCCGGCCGCCCCGTGCGCAAGACGTGGCTGCTGGCGCGGCGGGTCACGGCGAAGCTCCAGGCGCGGTGGTTCGCACTGCGCGCCCGCCAGACCGACTCGCTCGCCAAGGCCCGCGGCAACCCGCGCGCTCCGCTGGAGCGGATCACGCTCAAGTTCTGGCAGACGCTTCTCGGCGACCGGGCCTGGCGCGTCCTCGACCGCAACCTCTGGGACTGGGACAGCGCGTACGGGAAGGTCATCGACCAGCTGGAGCCCGACATCATCCACGCCAACGACTTCCGGATGCTCGGCGTCGGAGCCCGCGCCGCGCGGCGGGCCCGCGCCAAGGGACGGCCGGTGAAGCTCGTGTGGGACGCGCACGAGTTCCTGCCGGGCATCAGGCCCTGGGGCATCGGGTCGCGCTGGCTCCCGGCCATGATCGCGCACGAGCGCGAGTACGCCGGCGACGCCGACGCGGTGGTGACCGTCTCGGAGGCCCTCGCCGACAAGCTCGTCGATGCCCACGGCCTGCGGCACAAGCCGACCGTCGTGCTCAACGCCCCGGTCACCGAGGGCGAGTCGACCAGCACCGACCCCGTTCCCGACCTGCGGGAGCTGTGCGGCGTCGGACCCGGCGTCCCGATCGCCGTCTACAGCGGCAGCGCCTCCGTGCAGCGCGGCCTGGACATCATGATCGAGGCGCTGCCGCGGCTTCCGGAGCTGCACGTCGCCCTGATCGTCGCCACGGCGCGGTCCGAGTACGTCCAGGGGCTGCGCGCGCGGGCCGTGGAGCTCGGCGTGGACGACCGGGTCCACACGCTGCCGTACGTCCCGTTCGACCAGGTCGCTCCGTTCCTGTCGGCGGCCGACCTCGGCGTCATCCCGATCCACCACTGGCCGAACCACGAGATCGCGCTGATCACGAAGTTCTTCGAGTACGCGCACGCACGGCTGCCGATCATCGTCAGCGACGTGCAGGCGATGGGCGACATGGTGAAGGCCACCGGGCAGGGCGAGGTGTTCCACGCCCAGGACCTCGACGACTACGTGCGGGCGGTCGAGGCGGTCCTCGGCGACCCGCAGCGGTACCGGGCGGTTTACGACGACCGGCCCGACCTGCTCCACGAGTGGACGTGGGAGGCGCAGGCCGAGATCCTGGACGGCGTCTACACCAAGCTGCTGCCCTCCGCCGCGAGGACGTCCGCCCCCGCGCCGGAGGCGTCCGGCTCACCGCCGGCGTCCGGCGACCAGCTGATCGGGGCCCAGGACTGACATGACGACGACGGACCGACTCACCGACCGGAGCGTGGCCGTCGTCACGCCGTGGTACCCCAACCCGCAGCAGGAGTGGGCGGGGGCGTTCGTCCAGGCGATGGTCGAGGCGACGGCGCCGGGCTGCGACGAGGTCACCGTCTACCACAACGAGGCGTGGCTGATGAGGCAGGCGCCGGAGGAGGTCGCGGCGGCGCGGGAGGCGCACCGGCGGCTCCTGCCGGTCGCGCTGCACGACACGCCCACGGTCGCGGGCGCCCGCCTGGTACGGCTTCCGGTGCCGACCGTCCCCGACTACACGTTCGCGGAACTCGCCGAGCAGCACACGGCGTGGCTGCGCGAGGCGCTGGGCGGCAAGCCGATCCCGGCGCGAGTCGTGCACGCCCACGTCGGGCTGCGCGGCGGCTGGACGGCCCTGGAGAACGCCCATCCGGACGCGCGTGTGTTCGTCACCGAGCACGCCTCCTTCATCGACCAGGTCCTCGACCAGCCGGACTCGCGGGACATGTACGAACAGGTCCTCGACCGCTGCACCGGCTTCTTCGCCGTGACGGACGTGCTCCGCGACAGGCTCGCCGAGGCCTTCCCCGCGCTCGCCCACAAGATCGAGCTGATCTCGAACCCGATCTCGTTCGCGGCGACGCGGGCGCGTCCCGTCACGGAGCTGCGCCGCTGGCTGTACGTCGGCACCCTCGTCGAGCGCAAGGGGGTCGACTGGCTCCTGGACGCGTTCGCCGAATGCCACGCCGAGGACCCCGAGCTGACGCTGACCATGGCGGGCCCCGGCGTGCTGGCCGGACGGCTCGCCGAGCGCGCCGCCGAACTCGGCGTCGACGACGTGGTGACGTTCACCGGCGCGGTCGCCCCGGACGAGGCCGCGCGGCTCATGCGGGAGCACGACCTGCTCGTCCACGCGGCCCGGTGGGAGACCTTCGGCGTGTCGATCATCGAGGCGGTCGCGGCCGGGATGCCGGTGCTCGTCACCCGCTGCGGCGGCCCTGAGCGCACCCTCGCGGGCATCGAGGACGCGGTCGGGGAGATGATCGACGTCGAGGAGAACTCGGAGTCGATCGCCGCGGGCTACCGCCGGCTGCGCGACCGCTTCCCGGACGGCCTCGACCTGGGCAAAGGCCAGCGGGTTCTGGACGAGCGCTTCGGGTATAGCACCGTCGCCCAGGCGCACCACCGGCACTGGTTCCCCGAGCCCGGCGCCGGCGGCGGCGAACACGACACGATCGGCGAGAAGGACGACGACGGCACCGACGGAAGAGAAGAAGCGTGAACGTTCTGTTCGTGGCGCTCGGGGCGTCCCGCCGGCCCGCGATCGTCAGGGAGTCCGCGCGGATCGTCGCGGACGGCGGTCACGCCGTCGTGCTCGTCACCAAGTCGTCCTCGTGGGCGAAGGACCCGCTCCCGGACGGCGTCGACGTGGTCGAACTTCCGGCGCTCGAACGCCGCCACGCCCCCGCCGTGCCACGGATTCTGCTGTACGGCATCCCGCGGCGGCTGGTGCGCGTGTGCTTTCCGGGCCCGCTTCGCAAGACGGGGGACCGGATCTACGCCGGGTACCGCAGGCGCGTCGCCCGTCCCGTCGAGCGGCGCCTGGCCCGCCTCCTCCGGCGGGAACCCGCCGCCGTCCGCGGGCGGGCGGTCGACCGCGAACTGCTGCGCGGCCGGTCCATCGGCCTTGTCGTCGCCGGTGACCCGCAGTCGTTCGTGACCGTGTCCGAGCTCTCGGACGTGATCGCGGACGCGGGAGCGCGGCTGGCCTACTCCGCTGACTACGCCAGGGGATGATGACATGACCGAGCGCCGACCGCGCCTGCTGTATCTCGCGTTCTATTTTCCGCCGTCCCGTGCCAGCGGCGTGTACCGGCCCCGCGCGACCGCCAACCGGCTGACCGAGCTGGGCTGGGACGTCACCGTCTTCGCGGCGCCGCTGCCGTTCCTGTACAACGCGATCGGCTCGGTCGACGAGAAGCTGATGGAGACGATCGATCCGCGGATCACGCTGGTGCGGCCGGACCTGAACCGGTTCGTCTGGCAGACGAACCTGCGTGACTACAGCAAATTCAGGGCCACATTCCCTCAAATGGCGCAGTCGCTGTACACGTGGGGGCAGAAGCACGTCTTCCCGGAACATTACGCGTCCTGGGCGCGTGCCAGCGTGCGGCGGGCGCTGCGGATGCACGCGCGGCGCAAGTTCGACGTGGTCCTCGCCACGGGGAACCCGTTCGCCTCGTTCGGCGCGGCCTGGCTCTTCCACAAGCTGACCCGCACCCCCTACATCATCGACTACCGGGACTCCTGGACCCTCGACCAGTTCGGCGAGCAGCCGAGGTACGACGACGGGCACCCCGCGTGGCGCTGGGAGCGCCGGGTGCTGAACGGCGCGGCCAACTCGCTCTACGTCAACGAGGCGCAGCTGTCGTGGCACGCCGAGCGTTATCCCAAGGCGGCCGGGCGGATGATGACCGTCCTGAACGGCTGGGACGTCGACACGCTGCCCGCGACCGCCGAGCCGCCCCCGGCCGCCCGGGCGGAGGCGGGCGAGCACGAGCCCCGGTTCTCCTTCGTGGGCACGATCACCGATCAGCAGCCCATCGAGGAGATGGTCGAGGGGTTCACCCGCGCGCGCGAGCACTCCGACATGTCGGCGGCCTGCCTGGACCTCTACGGCTACTTCGGGTTCTTCAGGGGCTCCGACAGGGCGCTGCGCAAGCGCTTCGCCGCCGCGGACCCCGCGGACGCCCCGGAGGGCGCAGCGACCGAGGGAGCCGGGGGGGACGACGAGGAGCCGGTCTTCGCCCCGGGGGTGCGGTACCGCGGGCCGGTGTCCAAGACCGAGCTCGTCGACGTCTACCGGGACTCCGACGTCCTGGTGTTCCTCAACGGCGGCGGACGCTACGTCACGTCCGGCAAGATCTTCGAGTACATGGCGGCGGCGCGGCCGATCGTGTCGGTCCACTCGCCCGGGTCGGCGGCCGAGGAACTGCTGCGGGACTACCCGCTGTGGTTCAACCCCGGGAGCCTCGACCCGGCGGACATCGCCGTCTCGATGGTCGCGGCGGCGAAGGCGGCGGCCGGTCTCGACGAGCGGCAGGTGGCCGCCGCCCGCGCCTACGCGGACCGTTTCGAGCGGACGGTGGCGCTGGAGCCGCTCGTGCGGCGGCTGAGCGAACTGGCCGGCCGCAGGCGCGCGGTGTCCGGGTGACCAGGTTGGGAGACGATGCGGTGAACGGCGCGCAGGCACCCCGGGTGCTGGTTCTGGCCATGGACGCACGGCTGACCATGGACCCCAAGCCGAACGTGAAGCCCAAACGCCACTACGGACGGATCGTCGGGCTGACCGGCTACTTCGTGGAGGAGGAAGGGGCCCAGGTCGATCTGGTGACCGCCGATTCGGGCGACTGGGCCGAGCTGGACGAGCGCGTGCGCCTGCACCGGCTCGACAAGGCCGAGGCCAGGCATCCCCTGCCGTGGGTGGAGCGCACGCTCGTGGTCAGGCTGCCGTGGCTCGTCGTGCGCCCGGTGGCGGGGCTCGGACGCCCCGGCGCGAAGCTGGAGCGCGTCCGGAACCGGGGCTCGCAGGTCGTCCACCGGCGGTTGTTCGTGCCGTTCTACCGGCATGTGCGGCCGCTCCTGCTGTCCCGCATCGCGTGGCGGCGCGTCCTGCGCGACGTCGACCTGACCCAGATCACCCGGGTCATCGTGATGGACCGGACATCGGTGCCGCTCGGACGGCGGCTGGCCCGCCGCCACCCGGACCTCATCGTGACGACCCGGCAGGACAGAAGCCTCGAGGCCAAGCCCTGACCGGCTCAGCGGCCCAGCGGGTCTTGACCGGGTTCAGCCGTCCAGTGGGTCGTTCGCTTGGGCTTATTTCTCGATGAGGAGCGTCTTGCCGGAGTCGTCTCCGGCGGGCGTCTCGGCGTAGCGGGCACCGGTTCGGGGGCATTCCCATGTTCCGTCCGGGCGTTGCGTGAGGCGGGCGCCCGCGCGGCCGACCCAGCCGATGCGGCGGGCGGGGACGCCCGCGACCAGGGCGAAGTCGGGGACGTCGCGGGTCACGACCGCCCCCGCGGCGACCATCGCCCAGCGTCCGATGCGCACCGGCGCGACGCACACGCTGCGGGCGCCGAGGGACGCGCCCTCGGCGACGTGCACGCCGACCGCCTCCCAGTCGCCGCCGCGCTTCAGCTTGCCGTCCGGGTCGACGGAGCGGGGCTCCCGGTCGTTGGTGAGGACGACGGCGGGGCCGACGAACACGCCGTCCTCCAGCACGGCGGGCTCGTAGACGAGCGCGTGGTTCTGCAGCTTGACATTGTCGCCGATCCGCACGCCCGCGCCGACGTAGGCGCCGCGGCCCACGATGCAGCCCGCGCCGAGCCGGGCGTCCTCGCGGACCTGGGCGAGATCCCAGACCGTGGTGCCGTCGCCGAGTTCGGCACTCGGGTCGACCTGGGCGCTCTCGACGATGCGGTGGCTCATCTGCTGCCTTTCCTCCGGGTGCTAGGTGCTTTGGGGTGTCGATGGTGATTGCAGTTCCTCGCCGCTCTCGCGGGCGCCCAGCCGTTGCCGGACGCGCCGGACCCTGGCCGCCAGCGGCGCGGTGACCTCCACGGTCAGTGTCCCGCGATCGAGCCGGACGCGCAGCCGACGCGGTGGCACCAGCGACGCGTTGGCCGGCCCGGGGAGATCGGACCCCGCCGCGACGCGCACCGGGACCGGCCCGCCGACGCCGTCGACCTCGAAGCTCGCCCCCCAGTGACCGGGGCGCGAACGGGCCAGGGAGATGTCGGCGCGCCGCCGGGACGGATCGTCCGGGACGGCCGCCAGCGCCGCCCGGATCACGGTGCCTTCATGGGCATGGCGCAGGCGGAGACTCATCGCCGGCTCGTCCCCCAGGACGGGCGGCGCCTCGGCGCTTACCCGCACCCGATTCAGCGGGCCCCAAGCGACGTCCGCGTCGTGGAAGTCGCCGGACGCGAGGGGACCGCCCACGTCGAGCACCAGGGTCCCGCTGCCGCGCGCCGGCAGCGGACGGATCACCCGTCTGCCGGTCGCCCGCGTGCCGGCCAGGGCCACGCGCGGGACGGCCAAGCTGCTCGGCTTGACCAGCGGGATCGTCCGGACGTGCCCTTCGATCGAGACCTCAGCGGAGACCGTCCAGCGGCCGTCGGGCAGGGCGGCCGGCTCCGGGCTGATCGCGGCGGTGAAGGTCGCGGCCGTTCCCAGGTCGGTGGGGGAGGCGGGGACGGTCTCGCACTCCACCGGGCGCGGGTCGCCCGTACCGTCGTCGAGCAGGAGGCGGACGGCGGGGGCTCCCTCGTCCACGTCGCGGAGCACGACCGTGCCGTCGATCCTCAGGGCGCCGTCCTCCCAGGCCAGCCTGGTCGGACTGGGCCGGATCTCCGGCGGATCGAGGCTCCGGAAGCACTCGTCGGGGATACCGGAGGCGTCCCGGAAGAACGGGTACATCAGGAAGGCCTCGCCGTCCTCCAGAAGTACGCGGGGCCGCGTCCCGTCCTGGAGGAACCGCAGAACCTCCAGGAACTCGTCGTCGAGGTCGTTCAGCAGGCAGTGGGCGAGCAGCCGGTGGCTGGGGTGGGCGAGTTCCAGCACCCCGGGGGTGTACCACTTCTCCAACAGCTCGCGGCAGTTCGTGAGGGTGATCTTCTGGTCTTCGGGAGTGGAGTCCAGGTACAGCCGGGCGAGCCGTCCGAACACCTCAAGGCGGAGGTACCGATGCTGCAACCGGTCCCTGACCTCGCCTGGCACGGTGCGGTCGGCGACCTCCCGCATCGCCCGGGCGATGATCGCGTAGACGTCGGCGGGCCCGGCGCCGCCGGTCTGGGTCGCGCTCGTCCCGTCCGTCCGGGCCGCCCAGTAGTAGCAGTCGTAGTCGGCGAGGACGGACACGCCGCTCGCCGCCAGGTACGCGCCCGCGGTGAAGAGCTGGTCCTCGTGGGAGAGCAGGCCCTCGGTGAAGCGCAGCGGCCCGTTCTGCTCGATCAGCGACCGGCGGAACAGCTGGAGCGCCGCCATCGACATCCGGGGGAAGAGGTCGCAGCCGGGGTCGAGGACGTGGGTGCGCTCGATCGTCCGCTCGAACATCCTCGGCACCTTGCGGCCGCCGGTCCCGACCTGCTTGCCGAGGACGACGTCGGTCCCGTTCCGCTCCGCCATCGCCGTCATCCGCTCCAGCGCCTCGGGGCCGAGCGCATCGTCGGCGTCCAGGAAGAACACGAACGTCCCGGACGCGAGCTCCAGGCCCCGGTTGCGCGGCCCGCCCGGCCCGCCTGAGTGCGGCTGGTGGACGACCGTCAGCCGGTCGTGGCCGCGGGCCAGCTCGTCAAGCAGCTCCGCGCCGCCGTCGGCCGAGCCGTCGTCGACCGCGATGATCTCGATCCGCTCGGCGGGCAGGGTCTGGGCGAAGACCGACTCCAGCGCCCGGCCCACCGTGTCCCGACAGTCGTGGACCGGAACGATCACGCTTACCAGTGGTCCACTCACAAAGCCCCCTGAGGTCCGGGGCGGGGGTGCGAGGGACACTCTATTCGGGTTCGGGCGCTGCCGTGACCGCTCACCCTTCAGGGCGATGCCGCATCACGCACATGCCGTCATGACCTCCTAGGCCGTGACCGCCGATCCGCCCAGGCCGTGCATCGCCGACCTGGGGCCGGACTCGGCCAGGGTGTCGACGGCGGCGGCGAACCGGGTCATCGCGTCCGGGTGCTCGGGGCCCAGGAGGTAGTCGCGGAGCCTGCGCCGGTCGTCGGCGAGCGGGTCGGCGCCCGGCGTCACGGCGACGGCGACGATGTCCGCGAGCTCCGCGCAGGCCGGGCCGAGCAGGTACGCGGCCGACGCGGACGGGAAGTCGGCGCGGAAGGCGACGTCGTTGGCCGCGTGCGGGTTGGTGACCACGTACGGCTTCAGGCTCGGCATGTAGTCGGAGATCACGCTGGAGATGTCGGTGATGAGCATGTCCGACTGGTTGAAGCAGTCGTGCAGGGACGCCTCCGCGCCGGTGACGACCCGGTGCCCGCCCGGGCCCGTCCGGTTCGCCTGCTCGATCATCTGGATGATCCGGTGGTGGGCCGCCGCGGCGGCGGCCATGCGGGTGCCCGTGTACGGGTGCGGCCGGTAGATGACGCGCAGCCGCGGGCCCTTGTCCAGCAGCGCACCGACGATCTTCTCGCCCATCGTGAGCAGCGAGCAGTAGCTGTGCTCGCTGTCCCAGCCCTCCCAGGTCGGCGCGTACAGGACGGTCGGCACCTCGCTCCCGGACGGCCCCGGCTCGACCCCGGCGAGCTGCGGCCGCCCGACCTCGACGATCGCCTCGTCGCGGACGCCCGCCTCGGAGTTGCGGTAGCGGTCGCGGCCCGCGGGACCGGCGACCCACACCTCGTCGAAGACCTTGCTGACGGGGTTGGAGCTGGAGTCCTTGTCGCTGTCGCCGTGGCCGATGAAGACGTGCTTGATGTCCGGCTCGCGGAGCAGGTGCAGGTTCTTGCCGGTGTTGCCGGTGTAGAGCGCGACGCGGACGGTCGACCAGTCGAAGTTCATGACGTCCTCGGCGCGCGAGATGCACACGACCGGCAGCCGGGTCGGGGCCAGCGCGTCCACGACCTCCGGCGACCGGACGAGGACCATCGCCTTGCGGTTCAGCCGCTCCATCGTCTCCAGCCACATGTTGCCCTGGTAGGCGTTGACGGCCATGCCGGTGAAGTACAGGACGACCTCGGGCCCGTACTCGCCGACGCGGCGCTGGACGTCCTTCCCGACGCGGCGGGCGTTGAGGAGGCGGCGCATCTCCCGCAGGCCCGCGGTCTGCCAGCCGAGGGAGCCGAGCGTGACGGCGGCCGCGGCCACCAGCCCGGCGACGAGCAGCGCGGGGGCGTCCGCCAGCAGGCCGACGGCGCCGAGCAGCAGGGGCAGGGCGTCGATGTAGCCCTCGATCAGTGTGACGAGCCGCACATGCCAGGCGGGCTCGGCGGCGGGGAGTGCGGGCTCGCCCTTGCCGAGGTTGCGGGTGGCGTACGGGAGCGTGTTGACGCGGCGGAGGACGGACGCCCCGACCAGCGCCCCGGCGCGCAGCCAGTCGAGGGCGAACAGCCCGGCGGCGGCGGTCCAGATCGTCGCGTCGCCGGCGTCCCCGTCCTGGACGAGCAGCACCACGAACGCGCCCTGCCGGATCAGCGCCCGCGCGGCGGCGCTCAGCTCGCCCCAGCGCAGCGCGCGGTCCGCGTCCGGCAGCAGCTTGGAGACGGTGGGCTCGGCCGCGTAGCAGGCGAGGGCGGCGCCGAGGAACCAGCCGGGCGACCCGGCGACGGCCGCGACGATCAGCAGCCCGAGCGTGACGGGCAGGGACAACACCGTGGAAAACCGCAAAAGCTTCGAGTACCGGGCGAGACGCCGCACGGTACACCTCCGTCTGGTCAGCGCGGCCCTGGGGCGGCGACGAGGTGGAGGCACCCGCCGGGGCTGGGCGGCGGGTGCGCGAGGGAAGGGAAATGCGGGGGAGTGCCAGGGGAGAGAGAGTGCCGTCAGCCGGGGCGGCCGCCCGCGAATGGATCTTCGCGGCGCACGTCGATGACCTGTCCGGTGAGGCGCGAGAGGAGCACGTTCAGGGACGTCCTCGCGACCTGGTCGGCGCTGAGCAGGGTGTGCGGCGGCTCCTGGCCGAAGGCCTGCGTCCGCATCGGGGTGCTCGTCCGCTCCGGGTTGATGCAGTTGATCCGGACGCCGTCGGCGGACCACTCGTCCGCGAGGGCCTGCGTGAGGTTGACCGTGGCCGCCTTCGCCGACGAGTACAGGCTGTACTCGGCGCGTCCGCGCGTGTAGGAGCTGGACGTGTAGAGCAGCAGCTGCCCGCCCGTCTTGGCGAGGTACGGGAACGCGGCGCGGGCGATGTGGATCGGCGCGAGGTAGTTGACGCGCAGCGCCTCCTCGATCGCGTCCGGGTCGATCGTGTCGAGGCGCCCGATCCGCAGCACGCCCGCCGTGTTGACGACGTGGTCGACGCGTCCGGTCGTCGCGTACGCCTGGGCGAGCGCGGCGGCGACGTCGTCCGGACGTTCCGCGTGGGTGCGCGTCGCGCCGCGGCTGTAGCCGAAGACGCGGGCGCCGAACCCCTGGGCCAGCTCCGCGACCGCGGCGCCGATGCCCTGGCTCGCGCCGAACACGACCATCGTCCTGCCGGCGAGAGCCTCGCGGTACTCGTCCTCGGACAGGTCGGGCGCGTCGGACGAGGCGAGCTGGAACAGCTTGTCCGCGACGAACATGTCGACCGGCTCGGTGACCTTCATGTTGTGGTCGTCGCCCGGGACGACGTAGATCGGCGTGCCGGGCTGGTAGCGCAGCACGACCGAGCAGTCGTCGGTGGCCTCGAAGTTCTCGTCCTGCCACGCCTTGTCGTAGGCGGCGCGGATCGTGGCGAGCCGGAAGCCCTGCGGGGTCTGCCCGCGGCGCAGGTTCGCGCGGCGGGGCACGTCGACGATGACGTCGTCGTCCACCTGGATGATCGTGTCGGCGGACGGGATGGCGACGTCCACGGCCTGGTGCTCGCGGAGCGCGGTCACGCAGTCGCGGATGATGCGCTGCGACAGCAGCGGGCGCACCGCGTCGTGGAACAGCACGTTGGTCGTCTCGGCCGGGTGGTCGGCGAGGGCGTCCAGCGCGAGCTGCGTCGTCGCGTTGCGGGACGTCCCGCCGGGCAGGACGGCGGCGACCTTCGCGCAGCCGGCCCTCTTCACGCATTCCGCGGCGTCCTGGAGGAAACCGGGGTTCATCAGAACGAAGATCTCGTCGATTTCGGGCGCCTCCTCGAAGACGCTCAACGTGTGCTCCAGGATCGTCTTTCCAGCGATCTTGAGGAGCTGTTTCGGCGTGCTGAGGCCCATCCGCTGCCCGCTGCCACCCGCCAGGATGACGGCAACGGTTCGATGCTCGCCCTGCGGCGCCATGACCAATGCGACCGTCCTTTTTCTGTTAGGCGGCCGTCACGGACCGCCAGGATGAAGCCGTTCAGTCACCGTTGGGATCCATGGAAGCGACGGGGCCGCGGCGCTTTGCAGGGCTATGGATGCACACGGGGAGAACTGCCGTTTAACTCTACCCGCTCTGTGTGAATATGTCGTGAATTCAGCGATCTTGCAGTTTGCCGTGATCCGGGCGTGACCACCCAGAACGGTTGGCGACCGGCCGGTCACTGTTTGCTGAACAACGGCCGGATATCGGGCTCGACGGCCCAGCGCGTCACCCGCCGGACCGGGCCCGTGCTCAGCAGCGTGGCGACCACGCAGCACACCGCCGCGATCACGAGGACGCCCGGAATCGTGTCGAGCCAGCCGGCCTCGTTCCACCCGGTGAAGGTGAAGAGCCGGGTGAGGAACCCGTGCAGCAGGTACGTGTACAGCGTCGCGGCGCCGAGGTCGGTGTACCAGGTCCGGCGGGACGGGACGACCGCGAGGAACGCGGCCATGAGGACCAGGCCCGCGACGAGCAGCCCCATCCGCATCAGCGTCCCGGTCAGCTCGCCGACGCCCATGGCGTCGTTGGAATGCGTCCAGCGGACCCAGCGGGCGTCCATGTGCGGGTACGCGACGTACATGGCGGCGAACCCGGCGGCCAGCGTCACCGCGCCGAGCACCCGCGCGGCGGGCCGCCGGACGATCTCCAGCCACTCCGGCCGCAGCGCGAGGCCCACCACGTAGAACGGCATCAGCCCGAGGATCCGGTAGATGTCCAGCGTGCCGCCGAGGTCGCTCATGAACGCCAGCAGGCTGACCAGCACCGCCCCCGCCACCGGGAACCGCGCCCGCCGCCAGATGGGCGTGAGCAGCCGCCACACGAACAGCGCCAGCAGGAACCAGGTGATGTAGTACGGGTTCAGCAGCCCGATCTCGAACGGCCGGTCCCCGAACGTCCAGGCGAACAGGGCGTACAACGTCTGGAAGATCACATAGGGGGCGAGGGTGGCGCCGACCAGCTTGACGGCCTTGTCGTCGGTCAGCGTGAACCGCTTCGCCAGATAGCCGCTGATCATGACGAACACCGGCATGTGGAACAGGTAGAAGAAGTAGTAGGCCGCCGAGGCCAGCGCGACGTCGTCCAGGCCCGCCATGCCGTGCCCGGTCGCGACGAGCAGGATCGCGAGGAACTTGGCGTTGTCGAGATGCGGATCACGCACCCGCGGAGCCGCGCCCTCGTCGGGTGGGCGTTCCGCCGTCGCCTCGCCCGCGACGGAGGCCTCGGGTGTCTGTGTCATCGATGGCTCTGATCCTGAGAGGGGCTCGTGGAGCATATCCGACCAAATCGTGCAGATTTCGCAGGCGGCCGGCTCGGCGCTGAGCGCCAGGACGCGCAGTGGGGAGCGGCAGGACGCGCGATTCTGCGACCCTGCTGACCGGAGAGGCGCCACGAAGATCTACGCTTGGACCACGTTGGCCGGGAGGGGAAACCATGGGGTACAGCAGGCATGCCAGGCGCGGTGTGATCCTCGTCGTGGGCGGGGTCGTCCTGCTGGCCGGGGTGGCATTGCTCGTCCTGCCCGGGCCTGGGCTGCTGCTCGTGCTCGCCGGGCTCCTCATCCTCGCCCGCGAGTTCCCGGCCGTGGACCGCTACGTCGACCCCATCCGGGACCGTGCGGTCCAGGCCGCCGAGGAGAGCGTGACCTCGTGGTGGCGGCTCGCGGGCTCCATCCTCACCGGGCTGACGCTGATCGGCGCGGGCGTGGCGTGGGGCCTGGTGCCGGAGCTGCCGCTCTCCGGGTGGAGCACGGGATCGGGCCTCATCCTGTCCGGATTCATCCTCTTCGGGCTGCTGTACTGGAGCTACCGCCGCGTCCGGGCCGCCCGAGCCGGCTGAGCGAAGCGGAAATCGCCCGCGGATTCGTTTCTGGGAATTGATCCCTGGAGCGGGTATCACCGTGCAATGGGTATGGGCATTCTTCTTCGAGTACTCGTGGCCGGAGGGCTGGCGGCGGACGCCGTCATCCACTGGCGGTTCGCGCCTGACATGGCGCCCGGACCCAACACACCGAGCGGCACCATCCACGGCGACGATCTTTTCCGCGCCCAGGCGATCGCGGCCGTCGTGGCGGCCCTGCTCGTCCTTTTCTGGGCGCGGCGCTGGACGTACGCGATCGCGTTCGTGGTCGCGGCGAGCGCGGCGGGCGCCGTGCTGCTTTACTATTTCGTCGATTTCGGGCGGCTGGGGCCGATTCCGCGGATGTACGACCCGTCCTGGTACAGCGACAAGACGATCAGCCTCGCGGGGGAGGCGGTCGCGGCGCTGGCGGCGCTGGCCGGGTTCTTCACCGTCCGGCGGACGGAGCGCAGCGAGAGCCGCTCCGACGACCCCGTCCACCACTGAGCCGCCCCGCATGGCGGGACGGCGGAGGGGTAACCACGCGGTATGGACACCGCGAATGTGACGATCGGTCTCGGGGACGCGGTGCTGCCGGGCGATCTGGCCCTGCCGGACGCCCCCGGCGGTGTGGTCCTCTTCGCGCACGGCAGCGGGAGTTCCCGGCACAGCCCGCGCAACCGGGCCGTCGCCGCTGGCCTCAACGCGGCGGGCATCGGCACGCTGCTGATCGACCTGCTCACCGCCGAGGAGGACGAGCGGGACGCGATCACCGCCGAGCTGCGCTTCGACATCGGCCTGCTGACGCGTCGGCTGGCCGGCGCGATCGACTGGCTCGCCGCCGCGCCGCCGACCGCCGGACGTCCGATCGGGTTGTTCGGCGCGAGCACCGGGGCGGCCGCCGCGCTGGCCGCGGCGGCGGAGCGGCCCGGCCGGATCGGGGCGGTGGTGTCGCGCGGCGGCCGCCCGGACCTCGCGGGCGACGCGTTGAGACGGGTCGCCGCGCCGGTGCTGCTGATCGTTGGCGCCCGCGACCCGGAGGTGCTGCGGCTGAACGACGACGCGGCCGGACGGCTGCGCGCCGCCGTCCACCGGCTGGAGGTCGTGCCGCGGGCGTCGCACCTGTTCGAGGAGCCCGGCACCCTGGAGCAGGTCACGGACATGGCCGCACGCTGGTTCGACCGCTACCTGACGCAGGGCGCCGCCGTCCCGTGACCACCGGCACGGCTGAGGAAGAGCGTGTGGCCGTGGTGGGCTCAGTCGAGGACGGCGATGGCTTCGATCTCGACCATCAGGTCGGGCTCGGCCAAGGCTGCGATGCCCAGGAGCGTGGTCGGCTTGACCGGGTCGATCTCCATCTTCGCCGCCGCCCGCGCGACCCCCTCGCCCAGCAGCGCCATCTTGTCCGGGGTCCAGTCGACGACATAGACGGTCAGCTTCGCCACGTCGTCGAACGTCCCACCGGCCGCGGCCAGCGCGGTGCCCACGTTCAGGAGGGCCTGCTCGACCTGCGCCGCGAAGTCGCCCTCGCCCACCTTGCGGCCCTCGGCATCCCGCGCGACCTGCCCGGCGAGGTACACCGTCCGCGATCCGGCGGCGATCGAGAGCTGCCGGTAGACCTCGGGCTTCGGCAGTCCATCGGGGTTCATCAACGTCACGGCCATCGCTGCACTCCCTCGTAGTCGACAACCCTGAACTTAGCCGCGCACCCTGACACCGGAAGGACGCTGGAAGCCGCGTCAGGCGCGGCGGACGGCGAGGCCCGGATAATCCAGGACGAAACCCGACTCGTCATAGACCAGGCGAGCGGTGAAGTCGAAGGCCGGGGCCGCGTAGCCGTAGCACTGGCGTCCAGTGGTGTCGGGCAGCCGCGCGTAGGACTGTTCCAGGCGGTCGACGGTGAGGTCGGCGGCCCGGACGTAGACGGCGGGCGCGTCCGCGGTTTCGTCGACATCCAGGCGCAGCCGGTGCACGGGCAGCGCGTTCGTCATCGCGGACGATTCGAGATCGACGTCGACGCAGCCGTCGAGGCGTGGGTCGTGGCGGTCGTCGACCAGCCATCGGCCGTCCGGCGCCTTGTCCAGGGCGAGTGGGCGTCCGCCCAGGGGGTGACGGACGCGGGCGCTGCGCGTGTGCCAGTCGCCGTCCACCTCGATGGCGTATTCGACGACCCAGGGCGTCCCGTTCTCGACGGCCGTGGTCGTTCCGCGCAGCGTCCAGCCGCCGTCCCGGCGGGCCGTGCGGAGGACCTCGAAGCCGGTGCGGGCGTCACGGTGCTCCCAGGCCGCGCTTGCCGGCGGTTCGGCGAAAACCATGATCGCCATCCTGCCATCCCGCCGTGACCTGGCCGCCGGGCGCGGTCCTCGTCCGCCGGTACGTCGCCTGTGGTAGCCGGTGGGGGCGGCCTGCGCCGGGCGTCGTATCCGCAGTGTCGTCCTGTAGCGGACGGCATCCGGACTACCAAGGGCGATCGTCATTGATGCGGTTACGACGCTGAAAGGACGTGACGACATGGCGGTAAGCGAGGCGAAATCCGCGCAGGACACCGGGAAAGCGGCCGGGGAAGCGGTCCGGCGGCCGGACGGCTGGTTCAAGCTCGGGCGCGGCTGGCGCAAGGCGGTGCTGGTCACGCACATCGTGTCCGCCGGGGCGTGGATCGGGATCGACGTGATGGTGGCCGTGCTGGTGCTGACCGGGAAGTTCGGCACCACGGACGAGGTGCGCGGGCTGGCGTACGAGGCGCTGGCGACCTTCGTCGTGTGGCCGATGCTGGGCAGCGGGCTGATCAGCCTGGTCACCGGGCTCATCCTCGGCCTCGGCACGCGGTGGGGGCTCATGCGCTACTGGTGGGTCGCGATCAAGCTGGTGCTCAACCTCGTCCTGTGCACGCTCATCCTGGTGGCGCTGCGCCCGGGGATGGGCGAGGTCGGCGAGTACGGCCGCGACCTGGTTCACGGGGCCCCCGAACCGGCGGCCATCTCGAACCTGTTCTTCCCGCCCGCGGTGTCGCTGGTCACGCTGACGCTGGCGACCGTCCTCGCGGTGGCCAAGCCCTGGGGCCGCATCCGCCGTACCCGCACCGGCGCCAAGCGCACGGACCGCACCCGCACCCGGACGACGCGATGACGCTTGTACCGGTATAACTGGTTGCATGGCACTGGGCTGGAAACTGGTCATCGACACTACGAACGCGTCCACGCTCGCGGACTTCTGGGCCGAGGCGCTGGGCTACGAGGTGGAGGACCCCAGCGCGCTCATCGAGCGGCTGCTGGCGGACGGCCACCTCGGCGCGGACGCGGTCGTCGAGCACCGCGGCCGCAAGACCTTCCGTGGCTACGCCGCGATCCGCCACCCCGAGGACCCGTTCGACGAGGCCAGCGGCGTCGGACACGGCCGGCGGCTGCTGTTCCAGGACGTGCCCGAGCGCAAGTCCGGCAAGAACCGTCTGCACATCGACGTCCACAGCGAGCCCGGCGGACTCGACGCGCTGGTGGCCCGGCTGGAAGGGCTGGGCGCGACCCGCGTCCACGAGGTCGACCAGGGCCCCGCAGGACACTGGTGGGTCATGCGGGACCCCGAAGGCAACGAGTTCTGCGCCGCCTGACCCGCCACTACGCCCTTGTTACGGTGCCTTTCGCACGAGCAGCATGGCGGCGCCTTCCTGCGAGCCGGTCTGTGGCGTCGCTGGTCACGGGGATGCCTGCTGGTGCCGCGGCCGGAGGTTCAGGACGGCGACGGTCAGCAGCCCGGCTCCGATCGTGGCGAACAGCGCGGCGACGACGTCGAGCAGGTAGTGCTCGCCCAGGGTGACGCGGCTTGCCGATACCGCCACCAGCGTCGTCACGCCGGCCGCGAGCACGGTGGCGCGCCACGCGGCGGTCAGCTCCAGGCTGATCACGAAGGCGGTGATGGCCAGTGCGGCGAGGACGGTCACGTGTCCGCTGGGGTAGGTCCAGTCCTGGGACGTGACCGGCGGACCCGGACGCCGGAAGGCCGCCTGCAAGGCCACGGTGGCCAGGCACGCCACGAGCAGCGCCCCGTGGCGCGGCAGCAGCCGGGCGCCTCCCGCGCGCCGCCGCCACAGCAGGCGCGCCGCGGTGGCGAGGAGAAGGGCGAGCCCGAGAACCGTCCCGGCGCCGCTGATCACGGTGGCGATCACGGCGGGTGTCGTCTCGGGCCGGGAGTACAGGTGATCGACGATCCAGGAGTCCAAGGGCGGGACGCGGTCGTCCAGGGCGATTCCGGCGATCCCCATGCCGGCCAGGCAGAGCCCGCCGGCCCCGGCCGCCTTGAGCCGCCACGTTCTCGTCGTCGACGATTGATCTGTCATAAAGGGACCGTACGAACAACCGGCAGCCCAGGGCATCAGGGATCACCCCGAACAAACCCTGAGGACGGCACCGGGCTCCTCCTAGCACCGGACAGACATGGGGCTAGCGGTAACCCCGTTTGAGCAGGTATTTCGCTCCCGCCTCGAAGTCTTCGGGGGTCAGCAGCCCGAACCCGAAGGCGTCGGCGAGGCGGCCGGTGACGTTGAAGGCGGCGCAGACCGCGAGCGCGTCCTCGACCTGGCGGGGTGAGGCGCCGGCGGCCAGCACGTCCCGCATGTCGTCGGCGCCGACCGTTCCCTCCCGGGTCAGCTTGCCGAGCATCCGGAGCGTCGCCCGCAGGGGCTCCGCGACGGGGGCCGAGTCCAGGTCGTCCAGCACGGCCGTGACCTGTGGCGCGTCCTGGTACGCCAGCTTCGCGGTCGCGGAGTGGGCGGCGACGCAGAACGCGGACCCGTTCACCTGCGACACGTACGCCGCCATCAGCTCCCGGTCGCCCACCGACCAGTCGGACGGCCCGCGCATCGCCTCGTGGGTGAACGCCTTGGCCCGGTCGCCGTAGAAATCGGGCCGGTAGAAGACCAACTTGGCGGCGTCCGGGACGGGGTGCCTGGAGACCAGCCGAATGACGGTGAACAGCAGTTTGGTTCCGGTGCCGTAGCCGTGGTTCAGGATGTCAAGTCGCATGGTCCGTCGTCCCCTCGGCGGTCGTCGCTCCTTTGGCGGTCGCTTCGGCGAGGGCCTGCAGTCCGGCTTCGTACAGCCGGTCGGACTGGCCGACGGCGGCGCAGATCACGAGCTCGAAAAGCTGGTCCTCGGTGCAGCCCGACACTTTGGCCGCGGCCAGGTCCGCCTCGGTGACCTGCGCCGGGCTGTTGACGACCTTGACGACCAGCGCGTCGAGCGCGTCCAGCGGCGGCGGCTGGCCCTCGTTGCGGAAGGCGCGCGCCCGCTGCTCCGCCGACGCTCTGCCCTCCCCGTTCAGAATGCGATCCACGAGGGCCCGGTAGGCCGCTCGCTTGGTGTCTTCGTCCGGCATGGTGCTCTCCGCCTCCTTTGCGTCCGAGCAATCTGCCCTCATGCGTAAGACGATCGGCGCGCCGCCGAATACGACATCCCGGCCGACCTGGTTCGAGGTCAGGGAGCGTCGCGCGCTTCCTCGGCGGACGGCATCAGGGGCGGGCCGTCGGTCTCCAGCGCCGCCACGACCTTCCGGAGCAGGCCGGACAGTTGCTCCCGCTCATCGTCGGTCAAAGCGGCGAGGAGCGCATGCTCGGTGGACGCCTGCTCGCCGATCGTGGCCTCCCACGCCTGGTGGCCCTGGTCGGTGAGGCGAACCAGCAGGCGCCGCCGGTCGGCCGGATCGTGCGTCCGCGTGATGTGCCCTGACTTCTCCAGGCGGTCCAGCCTGCTGGTGAGGGTGGCGGGGTGGGCGTTCAGGGCGCGGGCCAGCCAGGACGGAGTCCCCTGGTAGGGCGGCCCTGCGGAGCGGAGCCGCCACAGGATGTCGTACTCCCAGCTCTTGAGGTGCCGCGCGGAAAGCCCCGCCTTCCTGCGCCGCTGCAGGACCTGGACGAGGGCCTGCATCCGGGTGATCGCGCCCTCGACCTGCGGGTCGAGATCGGGCACCTCCCGGGACCAGTACTCGATGTGCCGATCGATCGAGTCTTCCATCACATCACTGATCCTACCGTTTGATATATTACGATTTCGTATTAATGCAAGGAGGCTCCATGCCACTATGGCCCGCCGACTTCTCCGGCAGGATCGACGAACGCACCATCACCAGCGAGTTGCTCCGCGACAACCCGTTGGGCGACCCCCACCAAAGGCCCCTGTGGGTCTACACGCCGCCCGGCTACGACGCCGACACCGAGCGCCGCTACCCGGTCGTCTACATGCTGCTGGGCTTCACCGGACGGCTCCCCGCCTGGAGCAACCAGCCCGGCGCCTACCGCACGTCCGTCCCGGTCGCCGCCGACGCGATCTTCGCCGCGGGCGAGGCCCCGCCGATGATCCTGGTCTTCGTGGACGCCTGGACGACCTACGGCGGCAGCCAGTACGTCGACTCCGCCGGGACCGGCCGCTACCACTCCTACCTGTGCGAAGAGATCGTGCCCTGGGTGGACGCCCGCTACCGGACGCTCGCCGCCCGCGACCATCGGGCCATCGCGGGCAAGTCCAGCGGCGGGCTGGGCGCGATGGTCACGTCGATGCTGCGTCCCGACCTGTTCGGCGCGTTCGCCTCGCACTCCGGAGACGCCCTTTCCGAAGCGCAGTACATCCCGCATTTCCTGTGGGCGGCCCGCCACCTGCGCGCCTATGACGGCGACATCTTCTCCTGGTGGAGCGACTTCCGTTCCCGCGTCGCCTTCACCAAGGACGAGGACCTGCGCCTACTGGAGATCCTCGGCGTTTCGGCCTGCTTCTCGCCCGGCGACGACGGCACCCCGCTGCTGCCCTTCGACCCGGTCACCGGTGCGCTGCGTCCCCAGATCTGGCAACGCTGGCTGGAATGGGACCCCGTCCGGATGGCACCCGCGCACACCGAGGCGCTCCGCTCCATGCGGGCCATCTGGATCGACGCCGGAATCCGCGACGAATGGTTCCTGGACCTCGGCGCCCTGGCCTTCCGCAAGGCCCTGGACGAGGCCGGAGTACCAAATGAATCCGTGTACTTCGAACTCTTCGACGCCGGCCACCACGCGATCGAATACCGCCAGCCCCAGGCACTCGCCTGGCTCTCCCACCACCTGACCCCGACCACGTAACCCCGCCCGTCACGCCCGATCACGCGCAGGCCCGGTTTGCGGCCCGGTCCCGACCGTGCGGCGCGGGGGCGGAGCCGGCGGAGAGGGTCCCCGCCGGCTCGGCCGCCTACCGGCTCACGGGTCAGTTGACCAGGTTGACCTTGGGCTCACCGATCAGGTAAACGCGCTTGCGCCGCTCGTCCAGGTCGAACGTCGCGCAGCGGCCGTTGCGGTCGTGGTCGGGCGGGACGCTGACCGTCCAGCCGATCAGGCCGTGCGCGGCGATGCGGCCCTGCACCAAGCGGGTCGCCTCCTCCTTGGGCATGCACCGCGCGTTCAACCTCTTCGCCAGGTCGTCGTGCAGCTCACGCACCGCGATCGCCTGCTTGCTCTCCTGCGGGCTCGCCGGCCGGGTGGGGCGCAGGCCCAGGCGTTCGCATGTCCCGCCGTCGCCGGGGAAGACTCCGACCGGTCCGGTGTCCAGCAGGCAGGCCCGCAGCGGCGGCGCCTTGGTCGTGCCCTGCTTGACCTCACCCCGCCGCCACAGGTCGGCGCAGGTCTCGACGGGGTTCCGGTCGGTGGTGTCGATGACCGTGAGGTCGGCGTCCAGGCTTGCTTCGGCGTAGCAACCGGTGCCCTGCGCGTCGGTCGCGCCACCGTCCCAGAGCTGGCCGGCCGCCACCGCGCCGCCGCCGCCCGAGATGACCAGTGCTCCGGTCAGCCCTGCCAGCCAGCGGGCCCGCCGCGAGACACGGCGGCGAGGTTGGGTGATCTCCGACATGAGATGTTCCCTTCGTGCGAGGAACCGGGCGCCGGGGAGGTCGCGTTCAGCGGGGGTCGCCAACTCGTCGTTCATGACTCCTCCTCGGTCGTCCGGAGCACCGGTCGGTGCTCATCCAGTCCGTGTCCGGTGCCCCCGGCCAGTTCCCGGAGCCTTGCGCGTGCCCTGGACAGCCGCGACCGAACGGTGCCGACGGCGACGCCGAGCGTCACCGCGGCCTCGGCGTAGCTCAGGCCGTCCCAGGCGCACAGCGCGAGCACGTCCTGGTCGGCCTTGGGCAGTCGCCCCACCAGGTCCAGGACGCGGCGCATCGCCTTCTCGTCGTCCAGCCGACCGGCGACGTCGTCGGAATGGTCCGGTGCGGCGAGGGGCGGCGGCAGGCGGTCGAGCGCCGCGCGGTGCCGCCGCCGGGATCTGCGCCGGTTGCGGACGACGTTGTTGGCGACGCCGAGCAACCAGGGCAGGGCCGAGCCGCGTTCGAGCTGAACGTCGGCACGTCTCCGCCAGGCGTCCAGGAACACCATCGAGGTGAGGTCCTCGGCGGAGGCCCAGTCGGCCACCGCGCGGAAACAGTGGTTGTAGACCGCGCGCGCATGGCGGTCGAAGACGACGCCGAACGCCTCGGCCCGGCCCGCGGCCGCCTCCCGCCATAGTTCGGCGTCGGACAGCTCAGCGAGCTCGTCCTCTGGCAAAGGGGTCATACCCTGCTCGTGTCCGCTGCCGGAGCCGGGTTCCTCGGACCCGCTGCCAGGACGGCAGGCATGGTGCAGGTGTTCGGCATCGCCGCTGTCCTCCATCCGCTACTGCCACCTCTCCGGATGAGACGGCTCGCCGGTGGGTGAACCGGTGATCGGTCTTTGTCGTCGTACTTGGCGATCAATCGGTCCAAGCGAATCACGAGGGGTGCTCCCATGAGCGATGCCGGACGACCGGCGGAGGCGACCGTCCTGCATGAGCAGGGGCTCGAGGCCCAGCGCAAGGGCGACCAGGCGGAGGCGGAACGGTGCTTCCGGGAGGCGTTCGAGAAAGGCCGTCCGGTCGCCGCCCATGATCTGGCGGAGCTGTTGCTCAAGCGGGGCGACAAGGGCGAGGCCGTGGAATGGTATCGGCGCGCGGCGGAACAGGGCGTCCCGCAGAGCGCCTTCGAGGTCGGGTATGCGGAGGAAGTGCGCGGCGAGCTGGGGGAGGCCGAGCGCTGGTACCGGCAGGCCGCCGAGGGGGGCCATGCGGGCGCCTATCTCAACCTCGGGGTGATCCTGCGCGATCGAGGGGACCTGGACGAGGCGAAACACTGCTACGAGCGCGCCTGGGAACTGGAGTCCGATGACAAGGCGGCCTCCAATCTGGGGGCCATCTACGACGACGACGGGAAAGGCGATCTCGTCGCCGCCGCCGAATGGTACGGCCGGGCGGCCGACCGCGGTAACGCTATCGCCGCGTACAACCTGGGATTCGTCTGGCAGGACCGGGGCGAACCCGAAAAGCGCCTGGAAGCATGGCGCCGCGCCGCGGACCTCAAGCACCCCAATGCCGCCAACGCGATGGCGAACCTCTACCTGTCGCAGAACGTGGACGAAGGCATCGTCTGGTTGCGCAGGGCGGTCCTGGAGGTCGGCAACAAGGAGTCTGCGCGCAAGCTCGGCGAGATCTACGCGAACGCGGGACGGCACCGGATGGCCCGGTTCTGGGGCGAGTTCCCGGACGGGCCGACCTTCTACAGCCCGGAGTTCCAGGCGTACGCGAGCGAGATCGCCGCCGCCGGAATCCACCAGCAGGACGTCTTCAACGACGCCTTCACGCAGAACTACATCGAATGGAACCCGGAAGAAGCGACCGTGACATTGGACGGCCGCACCCTGCGGGGGCTCACCGTCCTGGGCAGTTTCTCGAACCTTTCCCAGACCTGGTTGTGGACCTGGGACAACCCCAGTTGGGACCAGGATCTGCCCGCCCTGGCCGGACTGCGCACCATTCGGGACTTCGGCGAACGCCACCAGATCCCGGAACTGGTCAAGGGGCATCTGGACTTCTCCCGGTTCAACGATCCCACCGGGGGCGCGTTCACGATGGCCCTTTCCGCCGCCCCGCTGATCGGCGCAAAGGGCGTCAGTTTCGTCACCGTCAACGAGGGGAAGGGACGCCTCGTCCTGGCCGTCGACGACCCGGACCTGCCCACCGCGCGGTTCGACCGCCTGGCCGCTCCCCGCCTCCTCACGCGGGCCGCCGAGGTCTGGCCGCACGAGCAGCGGCGCGTGGTCCGCGGCTTCATGGAGCGCCACGGGTTCGAGATCGGCGAATCGTCCGCCGTCATCGTCGTCGAGTCCGCCGACGGACATCGCGTCAGCGTCCGCTGCCCCCTGGAGAGGGCCAAGGAGCACCCGGAGGTCGCCGCCATCCTCGGCCGCGACGGCGCCAAGATCGTGGAGAACGCGCCCGCCCGCATCGAGGGTCAGCGCCCAGGCCGTGACCGCGGTGACGGCGGCGGACGGCAGGAGCGCCTGGCCGTGCTCTTCGACCTCGACGACCGCATCCTCACCATCAGCAGCGATGCGGAGGCCACGCCTGACGCGTGACGGTATGCGGTGATGTCGCGCTCGTCGCGCTTGTCGTGCACGGTACGCGTCGATTCACTCGCGTTCGTGGTTCGGGATTTTGCGATCCGGTTCGTGATCAGCGGGTTTCGCTAAGCGTGGTGCAGGAAATGCGAGGGGCGTGGGGATAGCGGTGGTGCTTGCGCTCGCGGTCGGGTTGTTGGTCTCGCCCGCGAGCGCCCATCCGAAACCGCATCCCGTCACGGCACGGACCGGAGGCGTGGACGGGCACGTTCGAAAGTCCGTGCTGCCGGTGGTGGAGCGTCCACCATTGTCGCCTTCGCCGCATGAATTCGGGGAGCGTCTTTCGGAAAAAGGGGAGGCGCGAGCGGCTGGGCTTTGTGAGCCGGGCGATTTCGGCGGACGGTCGGGTAGCGTGCTGGTACGGCAGATCAAGGCGTCGTCGAAAGGCTGTATCGATACGCTGTTCGGTCTGGCCGGGAAGGACGCCTACGCCGCGTTTCGTGAATCTCAGATGTTCGCGGTCGCTTTGGCATTGCGTCACAACGCCGTTCATTATCCGGGTGACAATCGAACGGGCACCGCTCAGTTAGTCCTGTATCTGCGTGCCGGTTACTACGTTCAGTGGTACAACCCATCTGCTGTGGCCTCCTACGGGGTCACGCTGAAGAAGACGGTGCAGGCAGGGCTCGATGCCTATTTCGGGAACTCGAAGTCATCGACGGTCAGTGACGCGAATGGAGAGGTTCTCGCCGAGGCCGTCACGCTGGTAGACAGCGCGCAGGAGAACGGGCGCTACATCTACGTCGTCAAGCGGCTGCTGAACGGCTACAACGCCACGTACGACAAGCACTGGCGGATGCTCAACGCTGTCAACAATGTGTACCTAATCCTGTTCCGGGGCCATCAGGTGCCCGAGTTCGTGTCCGCGGTTGAAGGAGATCCAAGCGTTCTCGACGCGCTCAACTCTTTCGCCGTCCGGCAGCTCGGTCTGCTCGGCACCGCACGCGGCTACCTGACGTCCAATGCCGGACGTGAGCTGGGCCGATTCCTCCAGCACACCTCGCTGCGCGAAAAGGTGAGGCCGCTGGTCAAAAGGTTGCTCGGCGCGAGCCATATGACCGGGAGAACGGCAGCACTGTGGGTCGGCGTCGCGGATATGACCAGACACTACGACCAGGCCAACTGCACCTACTACGACACGTGTGATCTGCGGAAGCGGCTGGAGCGGAGCGTCCTGACCGTCGATCGTTCTTGCAGTTCCAGCATCAGGATTCGTGCGCAGGACATGACGGCCGCCCAACTGTCCGAGACGTGCGCGAGCCTGGTGAAGCAGGACGCCTACTTCCACACCTTGGTGAAAGACGGGAACACGCCGGTAGCGGACGACGGCAACGCCACGATCGAGGTGTGCGTCTTCGATTCCAGCGCCGACTACCGGACCTACGCGGGTGCGATGTACGGCGTCGACGCCAACACCGGCGGCATGTATCTGGAAGGCGACCCGGCCGCGTCCGGGAACCGGCCGCGGTTCATCGCCCACGAGATGGAGCGGGCGCGTCCGAGGTTCGAGATCCGGAACCTCAACCACGAGTACACCCATTACCTCGACGGACGGTTCGACCTGTACGGCGGCTTCGACGCCAATGTCCGCACGCCGACCGTCTGGTGGATCGAAGGGTTCGCCGAGTACGTCTCCTACTCGTACCGCAAGGTGACCAACGGCCGGGCGAGCGCGGAGGCCGCGAAGCACACGTACGCGCTGAGCACGTTGTGGGACACCACCTATGGCCACGACTCGTCCCGCATTTACGCCTGGAGCTATCTCGCCGTCCGTTACATGCTGGAGAGGCATCCGGACGATGTCGCCACGGTGCTCGGCCATTACCGCACCGGGCACTGGAATGCCGCCCGGACGTTCCTGACCGGCACAATCGGCACCCGTTACGACGCCGATTGGCAAACGTGGCTCGCTTCCTGCGCCGCAGGCGCCTGCGCCGAAATGAAAGGCGACGACGTCAGATAGTAACGGTCACCTTCGCGCCGGTCCGGGACACGACATCGTCCGCGGTGACGCCGGGGGCGGTCTCCACCAGCGCGAGGCCGGCCGGGGTGACGTCCAGGACGGCCAGGTCGGTGATGATCCGGTCGACGCACGCCCGGCCGGTGAGCGGCAGATCGCACCTCTCGACGATCTTCGGGGTGCCGTCCTTGGCGTTGTGCGTCGTCAGGACGATCACGCGGCGCGCGCCGTGGACCAGGTCCATCGCCCCGCCCATGCCCCTGACCAGCGCCCCGGGGATCATCCAGTTTGCCAGGTCGCCCCCGGCCGACACCTGCATCGCGCCGAGGATCGCGGTGTCGATGTGGCCGCCGCGGATCATTCCGAACGACAGCGACGAGTCGAAGTACGACGCGCCCGGCAGGACGGTCACGGTCTCCTTGCCCGCGTTGATCAGGTCGGGGTCGACCTCGTCCTCGCGCGGGTACGGGCCGACGCCGAGGATCCCGTTCTCCGAGTGCAGCACGACGTGCACGCCGGGCGGCACATGGCCGGGGACGAGGGTCGGCAGGCCGATGCCGAGGTTCACGTACGAGCCGTCGGTCAGTTCGCGCGCGGCGCGGGCCGCCATGTCGTCGCGGGTCCAGGCCATCAGGCGCGCACCGTCCTCTTCTCGATTCCCTTGGCCGCGGCCTGCTCAGGCGTCAGCTCCACGACCCGCTGGACGAACACGCCCGGCAGGTGCACCTCGTCGGGTTCGAGGGCGTCCACCAGCTCCTCGACCTCGGCGACCGTGACGCGGCCCGCCATCGCGGCGAGCGGGTTGAAGTTCCGGGACGCCTTGCCGAACACGAGGTTGCCGTGCCGGTCGCCGCGCCGCGCCCGCACCAGCGCGAAGTCGGTGCGGATGCCGCGTTCCAGCACGTACGGCGTGCCGTCGAAGTCGCGGACCTCCTTGGCCGGGGACTGAACGGCGACGCTCCCGTCCGCCGCGTACCGCCAGGGCAGGCCGCCTTCGGCGACGGGCGTCCCGACACCGGCGGGCGTGTAGAAGGCGGGGATGCCGCAGCCGCCCGCGCGGAGCCGCTCCGCGAGCGTGCCCTGCGGGATCAGCTCGACCTCGACCTCACCGGCCAGGTACTTGCGGGCGAACGTCTTGTTGTCGCCGATGTAGGAGCCGGTCACGCGGACGATCTGGCCCGCCTCCAGCAGGATGCCGAGCCCGCCGCCGTCGACGCCGCAGTTGTTCGACACCACGCTCAGCCCGCCGGGACCGGCCGCGTGCAGCGCGTCGATGAGGACGTTCGGCACGCCGCTCAGCCCGAACCCGCCCACGGCCAGCGACGCTCCGTCCGGTACGTCCGCGACGGCCGCGGTCGCGCTCGCCACCACCTTGTCCATGCCGGCATCCTGTTCGCCTAGTGAACTTTGCTTCATAATTGCCGATGCAGTGTCGGTGGTCGTCCGGACGATGTCAAGGAGGGGACATGGGGGGAGCCGCGCCGGTCGGGCCGCTCAAACGCGGCCTGGAGGTCCTGGAGGTCGTCGGGCGGGCCGGGGGGCCGCTCCGTCCCGCCGACCTGGTCGCGGAGACCGGGCTGGCCCGCTCGACCGTCGACCGCGTGCTGAGCACGCTGACGGAGACCGGCTACCTGCGCTGGCGGGGCCGTGACGTCGTCGCGACGCCCCGGACGATGGACGTCGGGAACCTCTACCTGTCCGGCCTCGACCCCGAGGGGTTCCTGGCCGGACGGGTCGCCCGGCTCGCCGACGACCTGGACGAGTCCGTCGTGCTCGCCGCGCCCGACCGGGACGGCCTTCGCGTCGTCGCCCAGTCGCGGCCCGGCGGCTCCCTGGCGATCGCGTTCAAGGTCGGCGACCTGCTCCCCGCCGAAGGGGCGTTCGGCGGGCATGGATGGTCGTCGTACGACGACTTTCTGGAGCCGGGGCTCGTGGCCGTCGCCGTTCCCGTCCGCGCTGGGGCGGGCCCGCTCGCCCTGGTCGTCGTCAGCCACGCGAGCCGCCACTCGGCCGCGTCGTTGCGGGCGCATGCGCGGCCGTCCGTCATGGCGTGCGCCGCCGAGATGGAGCAGGTCGCGGCACGTCCGGCGCGTCCGGACGAGACGAGGACGCCCGGCGAGGGCAGCGACCTCAAGGCCCGGCTCGGAGCGGAGTTCCTCCAGTCGCTGGATCGCGGTCTGGACGTCCTCCACGCCATCGGCACCCGGCCCGAGGGGCTGACGATCTCCGAGGCCGCCGCGATGACGGGCCAGGCCCGCGCCACCGCCCGCCGCGCGCTCCTGTCGCTCACCGCCCTCGGCTACGCGCGCGAGAGCGCGGGCGGCGGCGGCCGGTTCGCGTTGCTGCCGCGCGTCCTCGACCTCGGATACCGGCAGGTGAGCGGGCGGACGTTCGAGGACCTCGCGCGCCCGCATCTGCGCGACCTCGTGGTGCGGGTGCACGACTCGGCGTCCGTCGTGGTGCTGGACGGCACCGACATCCGGTACGTCGCCCGCGCCCAGGCGTCCAGGATCATGCGGGTCGAGATCACCGTCGGGACCCGCTTCCCCGCCTACGCCACCGCGATGGGACGCGTCCTGCTGGCCGGGCTGCCGGGGGCGGAGGCGTCCGACCTGATCGTCCGCTCCGACCGCCGGGCCTTCACCGGCCGGACGCTGACCGCCGCCGCCGACCTGGCCCGCGAGGTCGGCCGGGCACGGGACGACGGGTACGCCGTCGTCGACCAGGAGCTGGAGACGGGGCTGCGGTCGATCGCCGTCCCGATCCACGCGGCCGGACGCGTGGTCGCCGCGCTCAACATCGCCGCGCCCGCCGCCCGCGAACCGGTGGACGCGATGCGCGACCGCCTCCTCCCGGAACTGCGCGCCACCGCCCGCGCCCTGGAGGCCGACGTGGCCGCCTTCACCCGCCACCAGCCCCTCCCACTCTGATCGCGGGGACGGTCGGAGCGCCTGGTTCCGCGTACGGCGCCCGCCTTGACCTCAAGTCGACTTGATGTTCAAGAGTGGCCTTATGAGCGCAACGGACATCGACGCACGCGAGGCCGAGATCGACGCCATCAAGCAGGTGGTCGCCACGGTCGAACACGCACAGAACAACGAGCTCCCCGACGAGTTCCTCCGCCTGTTCCGGGCCGACGCGATCTGGACGACGGGCGGCGGCAAGCGCCTCTACGGCCTCGACGAGATCTCGGCGTTCACACGCCAGGTGCTTCCGGGCGGGATGCAGGACCAGACGGTCACGTTCGAGCTGGAGCACGTGCTGTTCATCCGGCCCGACGTCGCCGCGGTCAAGCTCCGCCAGATCTACCGGACGCCCGACGGGCTGGACATCGGCACCCCGCTGTGGGTGATGGCCAAGGAGGACGGGCAGTGGCGCCTGACCGCCAGCCAGAACATGGGCGTCCCCGACGACGAGCTCGAATCGGCGGAGCGCCCCATCTTCGGAACTACCGAATAGGCCAAAACCGTCAGCGGTCGGTGACCGTTCTCAGGGCGGTGTCGACGGTGTCCAGGGCCCAGGACCAGGACGCGTCGGCGTCGCGCGGGGTGTGGCGGAAGGCGCCCGCCATCTCCAGGCTCACGTACCCGTGGAACATGCTGCCGAGGAAGCGCACCGCGTCGGTCTCGTCCGGTTCGGCGAGGTCGTAGGCGCGCAGGACCGCCCGCATCATCTCGGCGTGCCGGGGACCGGCGCTCTTCGCCGCGGTCTCCGGGTCGAGCTCGGCCCTGGCCGCCGTGTACCGGCCGGGATGCCGCTTGGCGTACTCGCGGTAGGCGTCGGCGGACGCGACCAGCGCGTCCTTGCCCGCGCGTCCGGCCACCGCGGCGGCGACCTGGTCGGCAAGCTCCGCCAGCGCCAGCAGCGTCACCCGCGCCTTCAGCTCCCGCGCGTTCTCGATGTGCGCGTACAGGCTCGGGTCGCGGACGCCCAGCCTGCGCGCGACCGCCGAGACGGTCAGGTGCTCGAAGCCGATCTCGTCGGCCAGTTCCGCCGCCGTCCCGGCGAGGCGTTCCGGGGTGATGCCCGCGCGCGCCATCCGACCTCCCTAGGTGAATAAGACGTTTGCCTAATTATATTAGGGACGGCTAGCCTGGACGAACATGAGACCGATCAGCGAGACCGACGTCCGCGCATGCTTCGTCAATTGCTCGAAAGGCGAGGCCAAGCGGCTCGGCGTTCCCAAGGACCTTGACGCGCGTCCATGGGACGATCTCGACTTTCTCGGCTGGCGAGATCCCGGCGCCCCCGAACGGGCCTATCTGGTCGCCCCGCGCGGCGAACGCCCGCTGGGAATCGCGCTGCGCGCGGTGGCCGGGACGGCGCGCGGCTTCACGTCCCGCAGCATGTGCTCGCTGTGCCTGACCACGCACGCCGGCGGCGGCGTGACGCTGATGAGCGCGCGCCGCGCCGGTGACGCCGGACGCCAGGGCAACACGGTCGGGCAGTACTTCTGCGCCGACCTGGCCTGCTCCCTCTACGTTCGCGGGAAGCGGCGGACGGCCGCCGCCGGCGATTTCGACGAGACCCTCTCCGTGCCGGAGAAGATCGCCCGCACGCGGACCAACCTGACCGCCTTCCTCGACAAGGTGACCGGATAGCGGAGACAGATGTGGGGCCCCCGGCGGACCGGGAGCCCCACATGAGCGGAGTGCTCGGCTCACTTCAGGTTGAGGCCGTGCCTCAGCCTGATGAGGACGTGCCTCAGCCTGTCTTCAGGGTCGCGCCCTGAGCCTGCAGTGCCTCGTCCAGCGGCTGGAAGAACGACTCGAAGCCGCCGGCGTTGCAGTTCTGGCTGCTGATGCCGGAGGTGATGGCGATGGCGACGTTGCCGCCCTGGAGCGAGCCGCCGCTGTCACCGGGCTGGGCGCAGGCGGAGGTCGCGACGAGCTGCGTGACCGCGCCCTGCTGGTAGTTGACGGTCCGGTCGTAGCCGCGGATGGTCCCGGACGTCGTGCCCGTGGTGGAGCCCTTCTTCTGGATCGGGCTGCCGACCGCCGGACGGCCGACCTCGGTGAGGTTGGCGTTGCTCAGCTGCACCTGTCCGGCGCTGCGGAGCGACCCGTAGTCGTTGCCCGGGAAGCTGTTGAGCTGCCGGGTGCCGACCGTCTGGCCACCGGCGGTGGTCCAGGTGGCGCCGATGGCGGTGCAGTGCCCGGCGGTCATGACGTACTCGGTGCCGCCCGCGACGCCGATCGCCGACACCGAGCAGCGCGAGCCGCTGGTGTGGATCGCGTCGCCGGGGCCGAGCGCCAGCTGCGGCGACCCGTCCACGCGCTGGATCCGGACGGTCTTGCTCATCGCCTGGGCGCGCTTCACGAACGCCTTGGTGGCGGCGTCGTTGTCGGCCTTCGGCACGGTGACGACGACCGAGTTGGACATGATGTCCACACCCCAGGTCAGCCCCGTGGCGGCGGCGGTGCCGGCGTGCCGGTCGAGGCTCTTCTTGGCGTCGGTCAGCGGCTTCATGCCGTGCTTGACGATGCGGGGCTTGACGCCGGCGGCCTTGGCCTGCTGGGCCGCGGCCGCGCTGGTCACGTTGACGACGAGGTTGCCGGAGCCGTCGACGTAGTAGCCCGCGTGCTGGGAGCCGAGCTGGCCGGTCACCTTGTTGCCCAGCGCGTTGAGCGGGAGGTGAGCGAGCTTCACGAACCCCGTGGGCTGCGCCTGGGCCGTCGCGGGAACGGCTGCGAGCGCGGGGAGCGTGATCAGCGCCGCGGCACTCAAAAGTGGGGGTACCACGCGTTTGAGGTGCGATCCACGGTTCACTGTGTCCACCTTTCGCCACCGTTCGCCTGTAGGCGGCGGCGGCATCTCGGGGGTTGGCGGGGGGCAGGCGCCTTCGATCACGCGAACTCGCTGGTGTGACCCTCGTGACAAAGGCGATGCGTGGCAGCAACGTACTTCGATGAGGTGTCAACAGCCATATTTCAAGCCATAACTGAAATTTCAGTAGGTCCTGAAATGGCTTCGACCTGGGAATGCCGCCTTGGCCGCCCGCCATCGGACCGTCCCCGCGCGCCCGGCACCGGCGCGGGAAGTACGCGTCCGGTGCCGGGTGTGATGGGTGTGTTCAGCCGCCGACTCGTTCGGCGAGGCGCGGGAGCAGCCGCAGGGCGTTGCTCCGTCCGATGGTGCGGAGCGCGCGCGGGTCCAGGTTCGGGTCGCGGTTGAACGCCACGGTGTTGAGGCCGACCTCCTTGGCCGAGTTGGCCGGCCAGTCGGTGCCGAACAGCACGCGCTCGGCGCCGACCGCGCCGAGAAGGGTCGGCGTGGCGTACGGCGACGTCGGCAGCGCCGTGTCGTAGTGGAAGCGGCGCAGCGCGGGACGGATCTTGGCGGGGTCGGGCCCGTCGTCCTCCCGGCCCCAGCGTTCGGCGCGTCCGGCCATGTACGGCAGGAACCCGCCGCCGTGGGACAGGATGATGGACACGCGGGGGTAGCGCTCCAGCGTCCCGGCGGAGATGAGGCTGAGCGCGGTGCGGGTGGTGTCGTGCAGGAAGTCGGCCACCCAGTCGCCGACGCCGGGCACCTCGGCGGCGTCCTGGGGCGCGAACGGGTGGGTGAACACGGTCGCGCGGCGCCGGTCGAGCTCGGCGAACAGCGGCTCGAATCTGCGGTCGCCGAGGTAGAGCCCGGCGGCCGAGGTGTTGAGGAGGATGCCGTCCGCGCCCAGGTCGTCGAACGCGTGGGCGAGCTGTTCCAGGGCCAGGTCGGTGTGCAGCATCGCCACGTTGGCGAAGAAGCCGAACCGGGTGGGGTGCTCGCGCGCCAGCTCGGCCAGCGACTCGTTGCACGCCCGCACGCCGCGGACGGCGACCTGCCGGTTCTCGAACACCTCGGGCGGGACGGGCGCGGACGCGACGCCGACCGCGATGCCGTTGGCGTCCATGGTCCGCAGGGTGCCCTTGAGGGTCCACTGGGCCCAGCGGGGGCCGCCCGTCGGCGGGATCAGGCCCTCCTCGATCGCCCATTCCCGCATCTTGGGCGGGAGGGCGTGGTGGTGGGTGTCGATCTTGCCGCGGGTGGGCCGGCGGTCGCTCGCGGCGGCCCCGCCCGCGGGCGCCGCCGCCACGGGCACGGCGGCCATCGCCGCGGTCAGGCCGGACACCTGGAGTGCGCGGCGGCGAGAGATTTCGGGCATGCGTCGTCTCCTGTCGGTCATCGTGGCGCCGCCCACTTCGGACCTCACGAGAAAGTCTCATCTGAGACTATATCAGATGGGCCTACGATGGGCACATGCTCGACGACCTGGTCACCCGGATCCTGGCCGCGGACGGCGACGCGGCCCTCCGGCACGTGGGGCTCGGCATGCTGCTGGCCGGCGCGCACCACCAGGCCCGGTCCGGCATGAACGACGAGCTGCGCCCGCTCGACATCGACGTGCGCGGGTTCTCCATGCTGCTCGCCCTGGACCTGTACGGGCCGTCCAGCCAGCGGCGCCTCATCGACCTGTCGGGCATCGACAAGTCCACGATGGTGCGCATCATCGACGAGCTGGAGGACCGCGGCCTCGTCCGCCGCGAACGCGCCCCCCAGGACCGGCGGGCCTACTCGATCACGCTGACCGGCGACGGCGAACGGACCCTCGCGAGCGCCCGGCGCATCGCCGCCGACGTGGGCGAGAACCTCTTCGGCTGGCTCCGCCCCGACGAACGCGCCCAGCTCGTCGACCTGCTCCGCCGCCTGACCGAGCACACCGCCCCCCGCTGACCGCGCGTGCCCGTGTTTTGTCGGTAATGCTGTCAAATGCCGTAAAAGGAATGGTTAAACGCGTATTGATCCTGGTTTGTGGTCCTTATCCCGCAGGGAAGTGGTGAATCAATCAGAGCTCGATTCGGGGAGGTTCGATGACGACCAAAATGACCCACGGCTCCGGCTCCGTCTCCGCGCGGGATCGGATCCGGACGTCCGGCTGGCTGACGTTCGCCGGCACCCTCGCCCTGGTGGTGGGCGCGTTCAACGTCATCGACGGCGTGGTCGCCCTGGTCAAGGACGACTACTACCTGGTCGGCCAGAACGACATCCTCGTGTTCGACTACACCGCGTGGGGATGGATCTGGCTCGTGCTCGGCATCGTCCAGATCGCCGTCGGCGCCGGCATCATGGCCGGCAGGATGTGGGCCCGCGCGGCCGGCGTCGTGTTCGCCGTCCTCGCCGCGATCGGGCATCTCGCCTTCCTCCAGGCGTTCCCGCTCTGGTCGGTGCTCACCATCTCCCTCTGCGTCCTGCTGATCTACGCGCTCACCGCGCCCCCGGCGGGCTCCATCGGCAAGTGACCCGGCCGACCGTCAAGGGCCTGTGAGAATGTCAGGGGCCGGTGAGGCGTTCCTCCAGGAGGGCCTGCTGGGCCGGGTTGGCGGTCAGGGCAAGAGCCCGCTGGTCGGCAGCTTGGGCTTCCTCAGGGCGGTCCAGGGCGCGGAGGAGTTCGGCCCGGGTGGCGTGGTAGAGCGGATAGCGCTCCAGGGTCTTGCGGTCGGCGGGCGTTAGGGCGTCCAGGTCGGCCAGGGTGTTGCGGGGGCCGCCGCGCGGGCCGGGATGGTGGCGCAGGGCTATGGTGCGCTGAAGCCGGTGGACGGGTGACGGCGCCAGCGCCAGCAGCATGTCGTAGAGGACGACGATCTGCGGCCAGTCGGTGTCCGTCCAGGCGGGGGCCTCGGCGTGGCAGGCGACGATGGCGGCCTGCAACTGGTACGGGCCCGGACGGCGCAGCGCGGCGGCGCGTTCGATGAGGCGGGTCGCGTCGGTGATGGCGTCGTGGTCCCAGCGCCGGCGATCCTGGTCGCGGAGGGGGACGAGGCGGCCGTCGCCGGTGAAGCGGGCGCCGGTGCGGGCCTGGTGCAGCCGGATCAGCGCCAGCAGCCCGAGGACCTCCGGCTGCCGCGGCAGGAGCCACGCGAGCTGGGCGGTGAGCCATTCGGCGTCGTCGACGAGGTCCATGGCGTGCGCACGCTCCCCGGACGTGGACAGGTAGCCCTCGTTGAACAGCAGGTAGATGACCGCCAGCACCTGGTCCACGCGGTCGGGCAGGTCGGCGTCGGACGGCACCCGGTACGGGATGCCCGCCTCGCCGATCTTCCGCTTGGCGCGGGTGATGCGCTGCCCCACGGTCGCCTCCGGGACGAGGAACGCCGCCGCGATCTGCGCCGTCGTCAGCCCGCACACCGCCCGCAGGGTGAGCGCGATCTGCGCGGCCCGCGGCAGCGCGGGATGGCAGCACGTGAAGATCAGTTTGAGCCGGTCGTCGGGCTCGGCCGGCACGGGCCAGCGCAGCCGGGCCAGCTTGTCGCGGTAGAGCTCCTGGCGGCGCAGCACGTCCAGGCCGCGGCGGCGGGCGACGGTCAGCAGCCAGGCGTCGGGATGGTCGGGGATCCCGTCGTCCGGCCAGCGCTGGAGGGCGGTCTCGACGGCGTCCTGCACGACGTCCTCGGCGGCGGCGAAGTCGCCCAGCACCCGGACCAGGCACGCCGTCAGCCGGCCCGCGTGCTCACGCACCACGCCGGCCAGCTCGGCCCGCACCCGCTCCTGCGCCGGGCCGGTGACCTGCTCATGCCCGTCCGCGGCCCGCTCCTTCGGCGGGCCGGTGACCTGATCGTGTGACCGGCCCGCGGGCCGGTCCCGCGGTGGGTCCGTCACGTGAGCGGGCGGATCTCGACGATCGGGCACGCGGGCCAGGACTTCGCCACGGCCAGCGCCTCGTCGAGGTCGGCGACCTCGATCTCGGCGTAGCCGGACACGACCTCCTTGCCCTCCACGAACGGCCCGTCGGTGACCAGCGCGTCGCCGCCGCCGAGCCGCACCGTCGTCGCGGTCTCGGCGGGACGCAGGTGCGCGTGGTGCGTGATCACGGCCGAGTGCTCGGCGAACCAGCGTCCGACCGCCTCGAACGCCGCCTCCCGCGCGGCCTCGTCCATCGCCTCCAGGTCGCGCGCGAACTCCTCGGTCTCGACGAACAACAACACGTACTTCATGTGCCGCTCCTTCCCGGAAAGGGCCTGGTGGACGCTACTCGGCGGGCAGCGGGCAGTACAGGTCGACGCCGTTGCCGTCGGGGTCGAGGACGGTCGCGTACCGCATCCCCCAGAAGGCGTCCCAGGGCTCCTGCGCGGCGGTGTGCCCGGCGCCGGTCAGCTCGGCGAACCTGGCGTCGACGGCGGCCGGGTCCGCGAACTCGAACGCCAGGAACGTGCGCGGGTCGCCGGTCGGACGGCTCCACCCGCTCGTCTGCGTGCCGCCGCGGAACTTCTCGGTGTCGAGCATCAGGTGCAGCCCGTTCGGCAGGTCGCAGCCGGCGTGGTCGGGGTACTTCTCGTCCACCTTGAAGTCCAGCCCGAGGCGGGCGTAGAAGGCGATCGCGTCCTGGATGTCGGACACGATGATGTCGATGACGTTCAGCTTCGGGTTCATCACCCGTTCCTTTCGGTGCGGCCGGGCGCGTCCGCGTCGCTTTCGCGTCGCGTCCGGGAGTGTGTGTCTTTCACTCCCTAGACGAGTGGGCGGCGGCCCGATCCGACATCGTCCGGCACCGATTTCCGGCGCCGTCGGACGCCGCCGCGACGCCGCCCGGAACTGCGGTCACGCGGTGAGGTAGGGTCGGATCGTCACGGACAGTGACCGTGACCATACGGACCGGGCCCGGCGACGCCGAGGAGGGGGCATTGGCCGGTTATCGCATCTACCTCGTCGACGGCGCGCGGCGGGACCTCTCGGCCGACCGGTGCAGGTACGCGGGCGCCCGCTACATCTTCGAGCGGGAAAGCCCGTCCGGGGGCTGGCAGACCGTCCATGAGGTGGCCGTGGCCGAGGTCGCCCAGCTCCAGGACGGCGTCAACCTCACCGACCATGGGCCCGTCACGGACCACGGTCCCGTGCCTGGCGCTTAGCCGCTAGCGGGACGGGCGCAGGCCGGCGTGAGGGACGGGAGCGCGAACAGGCCCGCCAGCCGGGTGAGCGCCTCGGGGACCGGCCAGTAGTACACCCAGGTCCCGCGCCGCTCGCCCTCGATCAGCCCGGCCTGGCGCAGCACCTTCAGATGGTGGGAGATGGTCGGCGCGGTCAGCGCGAACGCGCCGGTCAGGTCGCACACGCACGCCTCGCCGGCGGGCATCGAGGCGATCATGCTCAGCAGCCGCAGCCGGACGGGGTCGGCCAGCGCCTTGAACACCGCCGCGAGCTCGGCCGCCTCCGCCCCGTCCAGCGCCGCGGCGCTCAGCGGCGGGCAGCACACCCGCTCGATCACGTCCAGCGACGCCTTGGGATTCGACACCCCTCTAATTTGACATCCATCTATCCAGGATGCAAACTGACGGCTGTTTAGATGAACTTCAAAACAGCGTCGAGCGGACCGAGGAGCCATTGTGACCGACACCACCGGGGCGAGCTGTTGCGGCGTCAGCGCCTGCTGCACCGGCGCCGAGCAGGCGGTCGACCCCGCGAGCACCGCCGAGCAGGCCAAGACCGACGCCGGCTGCGCCTGCCTCACCGAACACGACACCGACGCCCATGGCGGCACCCACACCGCCCCGCACACCGCCCCGCACACCGCCGCGAGCGACGACAACTTCGGCGGTGCGGGCGGTGGGCTGCCGGTCGTGGTGATCGGTGCCGGGCCGGTCGGGCTGGCCGCCGCCGCGCACCTCGCCGAACGCGGGCAGGACTTCGTCGTCCTGGAGGCGGGGACGCGGGTCGGGGCCGCGATCTCCGAGTGGGGGCACGTCCGGCTGTTCTCGCCCTGGCGGTACGACACCGACGCCGCCGCCCGCCGCCTGCTGGAGCCCACCGGCTGGACGCCGCCGCCCGCCGACCACCTGCCGACCGGCGCCGAACTCGTCCGCGACTACCTGGCCCCGCTCGCCCGGGTCCCCGCGCTGGCCGGACGGATCCGCACCGCCACCCGGGTCGTCGCCGTCGCCCGCCAGGGCGTGGACGTCACCCGCACCATCGGCCGAGACGAGCGTCCGCTCCTGGTCCGCGCCACCGGCCCGGACGGGACGTTCCACGACATCGCCGCCCGCGCCGTCATCGACGCGTCCGGGACCTGGGGCGCCGCCAACCCGCTGGGCCACTCGGGCCTGCCCGCCCCCGGCGAGGACGCCGCCGCGCCCTACCTGACCGGTCCGCTGCCCGACGTCCTGGGCCGCGACCGGGCCCGCTTCGCCGGACGGCACACCCTCGTCGTCGGCATGGGCCACTCGGCCGCCAACACCCTGCTCGCCCTCGCCGAACTCGCCGCCGCCGAGCCCGGCACCCGCGTCACCTGGGCCGTGCGCGGCGCCTCGGTCGCCCGGCTCTACGGCGGCGGCGACGCCGACGGGCTCCCGGCCCGCGGCGCGCTCGGCATGCGCCTCAAGGAGGCCGTCCAGTCCGGGGTGATCACTCTGGTGCGCGGCTTCACCATCACCGGCTTCGCGGTTCCCGGCGACGGGCCCGTCCAGGTCACCGGCCGGACGCCGGACGGCGAGCACGCCCTGCCGGCCGACGTCGTGGTCGCCGCCACCGGGTTCCGGCCCGATCTGGACATGCTCCGCGAGGTCCGGCTCGACCTCGACCCCGCCACCGAGGCCCCGGCCAAGCTCGCCCCGCTGATCGACCCCAACTTCCACTCGTGCGGGACCGTCCCGCCGCACGGCGAACGCGACCTCGCCCAGCCCGAGGCCGGGTTCTACCTGGCCGGGATGAAGAGCTACGGCCGCGCGCCGACCTTCCTGATGGCCACCGGGTACGAGCAGGTCCGCTCCATCGTCGCCGCGCTCGCCGGAGACCGCGAGGCCGCCGACGCCGTCGAGCTCGACCTGCCCCAGACCGGCGTGTGCTCCACCGACCTGGTCACCGACGACCTCCTGCCCGGCTCCGCCGCGGCGGAGCCGGGCGCCGGGTCAGCGGCCCAGGCCGAAACCGGCGGTGGCTCGTGCTGCGGCGGTCCGGTTTCCGAGCCGGTCACCGTCGGTTTCGGCGCGCCTGCCGGGGTGGGCTTCGCGACCGGAGTGGTGCACGGCTACTCCGGCGACGCCGAACGCGAGGACGCCGAACGCGAGGACGCCGAGCGCGGCGACCCCCCGGCGTGACCGCGCCTGACGAATCGGTAACGTCGATGATCGTATGAGCCGTGGAAGTGCCGCATCCGGTCCGGCGGCGGACGTCACCGCCGCCGGTACCGGTGCGGTGTCCCGCGTTCCGCTGCTCGCGCTGTGCGTCACCGAGATCACCAGCTGGGGCGTGCTGTACTACGCGTTCCCCGTCCTTGCCCCGGCCATCACCCGCGACACCGGGTGGTCGACGGGCGCGATCACGGCCGCGTTCTCCGCCGCCCTGGTCGTCGCCGCGCTGGGCGGCATCCCCGTGGGCCGCGCGCTCGACCGGCACGGCCCGCGCGCCCTGATGACCTGCGGATCGGCGCTCGCCGTCGTGGCCGTCCTCGGGCTGGCGGCGGCCCCCAACCTGGCCTGGTTCGCCGTCGCCTGGCTGCTGGCCGGAACCGCGATGACCGCCGTCCTCTACCAGCCCGCTTTCGCCGCGCTCACGCGCTATTACGCGCCGCGCCACGTCGCCGCCCTGACCACGCTCACGCTGGTCGCCGGGCTGGCCAGCACCGTGTTCGCGCCGCTCACCGACGCGCTGTCGGCACAGCTGTCGTGGCGCGGCGTCTACCTGGTGCTGGCGGTGGTGCTGGCGGTCGTCACCGTCCCGCTGCACCTGCTGGCCCTGCGGCGCCCCTGGCCCCCGCCGCCCGCGCTGGACGGCCCGCGCCGCGCGGACGTCCGCGACGATGTGGCGGGGACTGTGCGCAGCAGACCGTTCGTCCTGCTGACCGTCGCGTTCACCCTGTCGTCCTTCACGATGTTCGCGGTGCTGATCAACCTCATCCCGCTGCTGACGTCCCGTGGAGCGGCCGGCAGCACCGCGGCCTGGGCGCTCGGCCTGGGCGGCGTCGGCCAGGTCACCGGACGTCTCGGCTACCGGACGCTGGCGCGCCGCACCGGCGTCCGCGCCCGGACCGTCCTGATCCTGGCGCTGTCGGCCGCCGCGACCGCCGCCCTCGCCCTCGTCCCGGGGCCGGTGGCGCTGCTGATCGCGGTGGCGTTCCTGGCGGGGATGATCCGCGGCATCGCCACGCTGCTGCAGGCCACCGCCGTCTCCGACCGCTGGGGCACCACCGCCTACGGCGCGCTGTCCGGAATCCTCGCCGCCCCGATCACGACCGCCACCGCCCTGGCACCCTTCGCCGGCGCCGCCCTGGCCGCCGCGCTGGGCGGCTACCCCCACATGTTCCTGGCGCTGGCCGTGACCGCCGTCCTCGCCGCCGTGCTGGCGACTGGCACGGCACCGGCGAAGTGACGCCGTCCTGGGGACGGCCGTGTTCCTCTGCGTTTGCGCTGGTCATCGCGTGTGCGGCACCCGTGACGTCGTACGCGCGCGACGATGGCGTCAGATTGACGCTTGCAATGACGTCACTCATGACGTCATAATGACGTCGTGGATGTTACGCCGTTTGTAGACAACCTGCGCCGGGAGCTCGCGGTCGCGGCCGAGGCCGGAGGTGCGGACGCACGTGCGCTCGCCGAGCGGCTGACCGGGCCGCTGGAGTCGGCCGCCCGGCTGATGCTGCTGGAGGCCCTGGCGGCCGCCGCCGAAGAGATCACCCGCGACCTGGCGCCGGGCTCGGTCGACCTGCGGCTGCGCGGCCGCGACCCGTCGTTCGTGGTGACGCCGCCCACCGAAGGCGACGCCCCCGCCGCCGTTCCCGGCAGCGCCGCCGTTCCCGGCAGCGTGGCCGGGGGCGATGAGCGGCAGGCCGAGCCCGAGCTGCCGCCGGTCGGACGGGCCGCCGACGAGGGCGGCACCGCCCGGATCACGCTGCGCCTGCCCGAGCACCTCAAATCGCGCGTGGAGGAGGCGGCCGCCCGGCAGGGCGTCTCCGTCAACGCCTGGCTGGTCCGCGCGGTCTCCGCGGCCTTCACCCATGGCGCCCCCGGCGGGCCCGGCCCCGAAGGCGGCGGCGCCGAACGTCCCGGCGACACCGGACAGCCTCCGCCGACCGGACGCACCTTCGCCGGCTGGGTGCGCTAGCCGCAGCCCTGTCCGAACACCCGGCCGAAAGGGCCGGGACGCACCACCGACCCATGTAGGGAGCTTCGCCATGCCGACTTTCGACACGCCCAAACCCATTCTCGCCGTCATCGAGGTCTTCACCGGGTACGTCCGGATCAACGCGGGCGACCGCACCGACACCGTGGTGGACGTCCGTCCGAACGACCCCTCCGAAGAGTCCAGCGTGAAGGCCGCCGAGCGCACCCGGGTCGAGTTCTCCGGTGGACGCCTGCTGGTGAAGGAGCCCCGCGCCAAGGGCCTGGGATCCTGGCTGGCCTGGCGCGGCGGGATCGAGGTGACCGTCGAGCTGCCCGCCGGATCCCGCGTGGAGGCGAGCGGGGCGGCGGACTTCCTCGCCACCGGACGGCTCGGCGAATCGTCCGTGCGCAGCTCCACCGGCGACATCAGGCTCGAACAGACCGGGCAGACGGAGCTGAAGGCCAGCAACGGGGAGGTCTCCGTCGACTGGCTGACCGGCCCGGCGGACATCAAGGCGAGCAACGGCGCCGTCCGGCTCGGGACCGCCGAGGGCGACGTCCACATCAGCTCCGCGACCGGCGACGTCACCGTCGACCGGCCGCTGGCCGACCTCACCGTCAAGTCCGCCTACGGCCGGGTCCGGGTCGGCGAGGTGTCGCGCGGCTCGACCCGCGTGGAGATCGGCTACGGCAAGGCGCACATCGGCATCGCGCACGGCACCGCCGCCTGGCTCGACCTGCACTCCAAGCACGGGGCGGTGCGCAACGCGCTGACCTCGTCCGAAGGGCCCGACGAGGCCGACAGCACCGCGGAGGTCCACGTCCGCGCCAACTACGGGGACATCGACGTCCACCGCTCCTGACCCCCCGACGAAGACAAGGAATCAGACATGACAGACGCGATCACGGCCGAAGGACTGACCAAGCGATACGGCGAGGTGACCGCCCTCGACGGGCTGAGCCTCACCGTCCCGGAGGGGACGGTGCTCGCTCTGCTCGGCCCGAACGGCGCGGGAAAGACGACGACCGTACGGGTGCTGACCACACTGCTGCGTCCCGACGCGGGCAGCGCCGTGGTAGCCGGATGCGACGTGGTGCGCGACGCCGCACGGCTGCGTTCCCGCATCGGGCTGTCCGGGCAGTACGCCGCCGTCGACGAGCACCTCACCGGCGCGGAGAACCTGGAGATGGTGGGGCGGCTCTACCACCTGGGCGCCAAGCGCAGCCGGGCGCGCGCCCGCGAGCTGCTGGAACGCTTCGACCTCGCGGACGCGGGCGGCCGCCCCGTGAAGGGCTACTCCGGCGGGATGCGGCGCCGCATCGACCTCGCCGCCGCGCTCGTCGCCGACCCGCCGGTGCTGTTCCTGGACGAGCCAAGCACCGGCCTCGACCCCCGCGCCAGGGCGCAGCTCTGGAACGTCGTCGCCGACCTCGTCTCCGGCGGCAGCACCGTGCTGCTGACCACCCAGTACATGGAGGAGGCCGACCGGCTCGCCGACCAGATCATGGTCGTCGACCACGGCCGCGCGATCGCGCGCGGGACGTCCGACGACCTCAAGGACCAGGTCGGCGGCGACCGGATCGAGGTGACGGTCTCCACCCGCGCGGAACTCGACGCCGCGCGGGAGACGCTGGCGTGGCGCGCCGTCGGGGCGCTGCGCACCGACCCCGACGCGCTCCGCGTGACGGCCCCGGTCAGCAGCGGCGCCGACTCGCTGCGCGAGGTCCTGGCCCGGCTGGCCGACCAGCGGGTCACGGTGCGCGACGCCGGGCTGCGGCGCCCCACCCTCGACGACGTCTACCTCGCCCTCACCGGACACGCGGCCGCGGCGGCCGCGGGCGAAACCCGCGACGGTCAGGAGGCCGCCCGATGAACGCCCTCACCACCCCCGTCGCCGACGGGTTCACCATCGCCAGGCGCAACGCCCTCAAGATCAGGCGCTCCCCGGACCTGCTCGGCGCCACGATCATGTTCCCGATCGTGTTCGTGCTGATGTTCGCCTACGTCTTCGGCAGCGTGATCGACGTCCCGGGGATGTCGTACAAGGAGTTCCTGCTTCCGGGGATCTTCGTCCAGGCAGTGATCATGGGTGGCCAGAGCACCGGCTACACCCTGACCCTCGACCTGCAGAAGGGCATCTTCGACAGATTCCGCTCGCTGCCCATGGCGCGTTCGGCGGTGCTCATCGGCCAGACCGTCGGCGACCTGCTGATGAACCTGTGCAGCCTCACCGTCATGGCGCTGATGGGCCTCCTCGTCGGCTGGCGCGTGCACACCCCGGCCTACAAGGTCGCCCTGGGCTTCGGGCTGCTGCTCCTCTTCGCCTACGCCTTCTCCTGGGTGACGGCGGCCGTCGCCCTTTCCCTGCGGACGCCGGAGAGCTTCAACAACATCGCGACCATGGTGTCGTTCCCGCTGATGTTCATCTCCAACGCGTTCATCGACAGCTCGAAGCTGCCCACCCCGCTCCGCGTCGTCGCCGACTGGAATCCCGTCTCGACGTTCACGCAGGCCATCAGGGAACTCTTCGGCAACACCGACGCCGCGCTGAAGACGTCCTCGGCCTGGCCCATCGAACACGCGATCCTGGCCTCGACCCTGTGGATCGCGGCCATCCTCCTGATCTTCGTCCCCCTCGCAACCCGCCTCTACAAACGAGCCGTCAGCACCTGACCCGGCCGGTCGATGACCGGGTGGTAGCGGGCCGGGCGGTGGGGGAGGGCTGTGCTACCTTGTGGGCCACGTAGACCTTCCCATCTTGCCGAGGGTACGGGATCCGTGGACTCGCAATGGAAGAACCCCTTGTTGTAAGGGCGTCCCCCGCCGAGCAGCCTTCGACATTCGGACCGTTGTCTTTGTCATGGGTGCTGGCGCTGTTCACGGTCACCCTCGGAATGTGGATCGGGCTTCTCGCGTCCGCGCAGGTTCTGCTGCCCAGCCAGATAGCGGTGATCGACCCGGACCACAAGGTCTGGGCGCTGGGCGCGGTGACGGCCGCCGGCGCCGTGGCGGCGGTGTTCGCCGGGCCACTTGTCGGCGCCTTTTCCGATCGGACGAGATGGCGTTTCGGAAAACGGCGCTCCTGGGTGGTCGGCGGCACGGTTCTTTGTGCGGTGGCCCTTCTTCTCCTGCCCTTGCAATCGTCGATAGTCGCCGTCGGTATTTGCTGGACGGTCGTCCACGGCGGAGTGGGCGGTCTTTCCGCGGCGTTGTGCGCGGTGGTCCCGGACCGTGTTCCGGTCGACCGGCGCGGGACGGTCTTCGCCGTCGTCGGATTCGCGCAGCCGCTCGGGCTGGTGTTCGGGACGCTGCTGGTGTCCGGCATCTCCTTCCGGGCGGGATATCCGGTCGTCGCGGTCCTGGTCGGGCTGCTCGCCTTGCCGTACGCGTTCATCGGACGGGACGCACCCGTCCCGCCGCACCGGCCTGACCAGCCGAAACGCCCCGATCATGCGATCCGGGGCGGGAGGTCGCGGCGGGTGGTCGACTCGGCGGTCGCGCTCGGGCCGGATTTCGCGTGGGCCTGGGGCGGACGGTTCATGGCCCAGTTCGCGACGTCGCTGGCGACCGTCTACCTGCTGTACTTTCTCCGCGACGAGATCAGGCTGAACGACCCGGCGCAAGGCGTGGCGGTGCTCAGCCTGATGTTCACCGCCGGGATCATCGTGGTGGGCCTGGTGATGGGGCGCGCGTCCGACCGGATCGGGCGGCGCAAGGTCTTCGTGATCGTCGCCGCATTGCTCATGGCCGCCGGGCTCACCGGAATGGCGCTGGTCTCCACCTGGCCGGTGGCCGTTGTCGCGGCGGCCGCGCTCGGCGCCGGATATGGCGCCTACCTCGCCGTCGATCAGGCGCTCGTCACGCAAATCCTGCGGAGCGACAGCGATCGGGGAAAGGACCTCGGGGTGATGAACATGGCGGGCAGCGGCGCGGTCGCGGTCGCGCCGATCGTCGCCGCGGGCAGTGTCGACCTCGGCGGCTATACTCTGCTGTTCCTCCTGGCAGGCGCCATGGCCGTAGCGGGCGGGCTGCTCATCCAGCCGATCAGATCAGTTCCGTGAAAAGGCCGTCATGAGTTACTTCTGAGTTGTGTTCGACGGGGGTGTCGGAAAGGGATGGCAGCGGAAGGCGTGTATTTCCGGGTCCTCGGCCCGCTGGCGGTCAGCGTGGGCGGGGTCGCGGTCGCGCCGCCGCGCTCCCCGGTCCTCCAGGGGCTGCTGGGCGTGCTGCTGCTGGCCCGGGGCCAGCCGCTGCCGACGAGCCGGCTCGCCGAGCTGGTCTGGACGGACCGCGCCGGCGAGACGAGCCGCGAGTCCGTCCATGTGGGCGTGTCGCGGCTGCGGAAGTGGCTGACCGGCCTCGACGCCGACCGGCCCGACCTGATCAAGATCGACTACCGGGACGGCTACCTGCTGCACTGCGCGGCCGACCGCTCCGACCTCGGCCGGTTCCTGGCGCTCGCCGACGAGGCGCGCTCCCTGACGGAGCCGGAGCACCTGTACCGGGCGCTGTCGTCCGCGTTCGCGGAGCGCAAGGGGCCGCTGCTGGCCGGCCTGTCGCGGATCGAGCGGACGGACACGCTCGTCCGCAGCCTTGAGGAGGAGATCCGCCGAGCCGCCCTGGGCTTCGCCGGCGCGGCTCTGGAGGCGGGCACGCCCGAGGGGGCGGTCACGGCGGTCAGCGGGCTGACCGCGGAGCTCCCGTTCGACGAGCCGCTGCACGCCGCCCTCATCGACCTGCTGACGGCGAGCGGGCGTCCGGCGGAGGCGCTGCAGACGTACCGGCGGCTGAGCGAGCACCTGTCCGCCGAACTCGGCGTCGAGCCGAGCGAGGACGTCCAGCGTGCGCACATGCGGGTCCTGTCGGCCAGCCGCACGCTCGACGAGGGTCAGGACGCGGAGCCGGGGTCGTCCACGGCGCCGCCGCCCGCCCAGCTTCCGCCCGACATTCCCGACTTCACCGGCCGGCGGGCCGAGGTGGTCGATCTGGCCGAGACCCTCATCGGCGGCGGAACCCCGCAGAACCGGACGGTCGCGGTCGCCACCGTCGCGGGAATGGGGGGAGTGGGCAAGACCACGGTCGCCGTGCACGTCGCGCACCAGATCGCGAGCTTCTTCCCCGACGGGCAGCTGTACGCGAACCTGCGCGGCGACTCGGCGAGCCCCGCCGACCCGAGCGAGGTGCTCGGCCGGTTCCTGCGCACGCTCGGCATGCCGGGCGCGGGCATCCCGCCGTCCCTGGACGAGCGCGCGGCGCTCTACCGGAGCCGCCTGGCCGGAAGCAAGATCCTCGTGGTGCTCGACAACGCCGCCGCGGAGCCCCAGGTGCGGCCGCTGCTGCCCGGCACGCCGTCCGCCGCCGTGCTGATCACCAGCCGCAACGCCCTCCTCGGCCTGGAGGGCGCGAAGCTGCTGAACCTGGACGTCCTATCGTCCGCGCAGGCCGTCGAGCTGATCGCCAACATCATCGGCGAGCAGCGCGTCGCGGCCGAGCTGGACGTCGCGGTGGAGATCGCGCGGCTGTGCGGGCACGTCCCGCTGGCGGTGCGCATCGCGGCGGCGCGGCTGCTCGGCCGCGGCCACTGGACGCTGGCGCACCTCGCCGGCGTGCTGCGGGAGGAGCGCCGCCGCCTCGACGAGCTGGTCGCCGGCGACCTGGAGGTGCGGGCCGGGTTCGAGATGAGCTACCGGCTGCTGCCGGCGGAGGCGCGACGCGCGTTCCGGCTGATCGGGCTGCTGCACGCCCCCGACTTCGCGTGCTGGACGGTCGCCGCGCTGCTCGACCGTCCGATCCCCGAGGCGCAGCGGCACCTGGAGACGCTGATCGACGCGCACCTGGTCGGCATCACAGGCGTGGACGAGACGGGCCAGCTCAGGTACCGGCTGCACGACCTGCTCCGGCTGTACGCCCGCGAGCTCGCCGAACGCGACGACCCGGCGCCGCTGCGGGAGGCGGGCCTGCGCCGCGCCCTCGGCGGCTGGCTGGCGCTGGCCGAGGACGCCGCCGCGCACGTCCCCGGGCCGTGCTACGCCGCCATGCACGGGCCCGCGCAGCGCTGGTCGCCGCCCGCGTCCGTCTCGACGCGCCTGCTGGCCGACCCGATGCAGTGGTTCGACTCCGAGCGCGCGGCGCTCGTGGCCGAGGTCGGGCACGCCTGCGAGCTGCGCCTCACCGCGTACGCCTGGGACCTGGCGGCCTCGATGGAGAAGTACTGCGACATCCGCGGCCTGTACGACGACTGGCGCCGCATGCACGAGCGGGCGCTGGCGCTGTGCCGCGAGACGGGCGACAAGCGCGGCGAGGCCGTGGTGCTGCGCGGCCTGCTCGAAGTGACCACCTGGACGTCGACCGCCGGGTCCGGGACGGCCATGACCCGCATGAACAAGCTGGCCCTCCGGCTCCTGGACCTGTTCACCGAGCTGGACGACCCGGCCGGGATCGCGGACGCGATGGTGGCGCTGATCTGGGCCAAGACCGCGGCGGGCGACGCCGCCGAGGCGCTGGACCTGGCGGACCGCGCGCTCCGCCTCGCGCGCGAGGCCGGCTACACCGGCGGGCGGGCGCGGATCCTGCACGTCAAGGCGATCGCGCACGGCGAGGGCAACCCGCACGACGCACTCGAATGCCTCGTGGAGGCGCGGGAGGTCGCGGAGGAGCTCGGCAATCCGCGCCTCACCGCGACGATCGTGCAGTTCCTCGGCGCCGCCCGCGCCCTGTGCGGCGACATCGCGGCCGGCCGGGAGCTGCTGGACGAGTCCATCATGATGGCGCGCAACCTCGGGGACCGTTACCTGGAGACGTTCTCGCTGCTGTACCTGGCCAAGCTGTTCGTCGCGACCGGGGACGGACGGGCCAGGTCGACGATCGAGCTCGCGCTGACCTACAGCCGGGCGGGCAACTTCCGCCACCATCTCGCCGACGCGCTGGGCGTCCTCGGGGAGCTGAACCTCGCCGAGGGCGACGTGCCGGAGGCCGTCGCCTGCCTCGAACGGTCGGTGCAGGTCTGGCGCACCCGCGGCTGGATCCCGTTCCTCGCGCGGGCCCTGCGCACCCTCGGCGACGCGCAGTCCGCCGCCTGCGACCACGACGCCGCCCGCGCCAGCTGGACGGAGGCGCGCGAGCTGTTCGACCGGATCGACGACGCCGCGGGCCACTCCTCCGTCGCGGAGCGCCTGGCGTCCGGCGACATGATCGGCTGACGGATGCCTGGGCCGCCGCCCGGATCCCGGGGCCGCCGCCGCTGACGGATCCGTGGTCGCGACCGGTGCCGGAGCGCGCTTATCGGAGCCGGGTCGCGGAGGCTAACGGATCTGGGGTGGTCGTGTTAGGCGTCCGGTTAGCGATCGGTAAGGACCGCCTCGGTAGCTTCAGAGGAAGCACCGCATCAGGGTGCGGTGCACGGTGAGCGATTCTCCGTCGTGAGGCCAACTGGCGCGGGGGCGTAGTTGACCGTCGGGGGCTCGCTGGTCGATCCGGCGTGCCGGCCGGGAGCTTCCCATCCCGGCCGGCGGGTCAGGCTTCCTGCCGAGGGCGGGCCAAGGTTTCCTGCCGAGGGCGGGTCAGGGTTTCCTGCCGAGACCGCAGAACTGGTACACGGGGCGCGGCGGTCCGCCGATGTCGTTGGCGGGCGGACGCCACAGCGAGCAGGACACCACGCCCGGCTCCAGCAGTTCCAGGCCGTCGAAGAAACGTTCCAGTTCCGTCCGGCCGCGCAGGCACATGGGCGCCACCCCGGCCTCGTTGCTCATGTCGACCGCCTGCTGGGCCGCCTCGCCGTTGACCTCCCCGGTGGGGTGGGCGATCGCCAGGTAGCTGCCCGCCGGGACGGCGGACAGCAACCGGTCGACGACCTGGTTCAAGGGCCCGCGCAAGCGCGGGCCGGGCGCGTGGCCGGGCCCGCCCACAGCAGACCGGAGGCCGATGGACGGCCCCCACGTCCCGCACCGCACGGGGCCAGGCACCACCACAGGACACGCACCCCCTCAGCACCGCGCCAGGCAGCGGCCCCCACCTCGGCGAAAATCAGGCTGGAAAACTACCCGCGCCGGACAGCGCCGGCCGAACTCCCTTAACGGTCGCCCTACGGGTGGCCTACGGCCATTCCGCCGGCCCTGCCCTCCCATCGCGAGAAGAGGGGCCGCGGCCCTTGATCTGGCCGCAGTGTGGCATGTCCGCATCCGCCGCCACAGTTGCACTGCGTGGCTCAGTGCGGGATGCCGTCGATCAAGTCACGCGCGCCCTTGCGCAGCAGATCACCCGCCACGTACGCGCCCAAGTCGCCGCCCTTGTCCGGTGGCGACCACTCGTGTGAGTGCACGAACTGCGAGCCGTCGCGGGTGAACACCATCCCGCGCAGGCTCAACTGCCCGTCCCGCTCCAACCGGGCATGCCCCGCGATCGGGCTGTTGCAATGCCCCTGCAGCCCGTGCAACATCGCTCGTTCCGCGCGCACACACCGCCGGGTGTCCTTGTGGTCCACCAGCCGCACCAATTCCACGATGTCGGAGTCGGCGCGGCGACAGTCCACCGCCAGCACCCCCGCGCCCACGGCCGGGATGATGTCGAGCACCTCGCCCGCCCGCTCGATGCCCAACCGCGCCAGACTCGCCCGCGCCAACACGATGGCGTCGAAGTCTTCCCCGCCGTCCAGTCGCCCGAGCCGGGAGTTGACGTTGCCGCGCAGATACTCCACCCGCAGGTCTGGCCGGATCTGCCCGAGTTGCGCGCGACGCCGCACGGCCGAGGTCCCCACCCGCGCACCCGGCCTCAGATCCGCCAGGCACTGAACCTTGCTCGCCATCGGGAACAGCATCACATCAGCGGTGTCATCACGCTCGACGTACGCGGCGAACACCGACCCGTCCGGGCGCGGCACATCGCCCGGCACGTCCTTGAGGCAATGCACCGCGATGTCCACCTGCCGCGTCAACAGCGCCCGGTCGATCTCCCGCATGAACGCGCCCTTGCCGCCCAGCTCACCCAGATGGCCCCGATGCCGGTCCCCGGCCGTCTGAATGCCGATCACTTCGACCCGCACGTTGGCCAGTTCTTCCAGCCGCGCGGCGACAGCACGCGCTTGGACCATCGCCAGCGGAGACGTCCGCGTCCCCAGCCGGACGACCCCACCACCGCCCGTCCAGGAGAACACCGGTTCCACCGCGCCCGAGCTAGCGGGCACCAAATCCGTCACCTCGAAGACCCCTCCCGCGCCCGAAGGCGCTTCACCCCGCGCGCTCATGCTCATCTTCTCCCAGTCGGCCCGGCACCGGTCAGCATTCGCCCCGCTCCACCTGCACCAGCACACCCAGTCCCAGTCCGACCAGATGGTGCGCCGCACTCAGCGCCCCGCCCCCGTGGTCTAGATGCACCGTCGCGTCATCGAGCCGCATCAGCGCCGTAACGCCCGACACTCCCAGGCCCGCGTCTCCCCGCCGTTCGGTCATCTCCCCTTCCTGGATCTGCCCGACCCGCCCGTTCAGCGAACCGACCACCGTGTGGAGATCCTCCAAGGCCCGCGTCACATGCTCCAGCGCGACGGCCGTCTCAGACAACGTCAACCCCGCCGCGCCACCGACCACCCTGGACGAGGCATCCTTGGCCCGCTCAGCCAGCGCATCCAGCACCCACAGCGCCCCGTGCGGGCCGCTTGCCTGCTGCTCTGCCACCGGTCATCACTCCCGTTCTGCTCCGTCACCAGCGCTCGTACGGCGCGGCCCCGGTCACCTGCCAGGCAGGGGACGGGACCGGGACCGCGCCGACAGGAAAGGAACCACGGCGGTTGCCACCAATCCGCTGACCAGACCGGCCGCCGCGTTCCATGGCTCATGCCTCACACCCACGCGCGACCCGGCCCCGCCCGCGCCATGTCCACACCCATCACGATCGCGTCGTGGTCACTGGCCGCCGGACGCCGCTCGTAGCCCAGCAGCGCACCCACCAGGTTCTTGGTGACGTGGAACTGGTCCACCCGCAGCCCGCCGGTAGCGGTCGGCGCGCGCAACTCCAGCCGCCCCGTCGTATCGGCCAAGTGCGCCGCCACATCTGTCAGCGCCACACCCAGCACCTCACCGACGATCCGGTTCCCGCGCCACGGCTCATCAGGCGAGCGACGCGGAAGGCACCGGGCACTGCGGTTGTAGGGCTCCACCGCATCCCAGTCCGGTTCCGCGTCGCCGACCGGCATGTGGTTGATGTCGCCGCCGAGCACGCCCCGCCCGCCGTAGCGGTGCAACCGCGCGATCATCCGTTGCGCCTCGATCGAAGCAGCCTGCGCCGAATAGGCGGTCAGATGCGCCGAGATCACCGTCAACCCTGGATCATCATCGGGCGCGTCCCGGTCGGCCAGCACCGCCACCCCGTACCCGTTCTCGGTCAGGTGGCTGTACTTGGTCTCAAAGTGCCGCCGCGCCAGCCGGTCAGGCCGGTACGCGACGGCGGTGTGGAAGTCCACCTGCGACGGCGCGACCAGGAACCGCAGCCCCCACCCGCGCCGCTCCAACTCCTGTTCGGCCGCAGCCTGCCACCGAGGGTCGCGGCCCCAGTCGGTGAGTTCCTGCCACAGCAGCGCGTGCGGGCGCACATCCGCGATCAGATCAGCCAGCGGCGCCCACCGATCATCAGCACGGCCCTCACCGTCCCACCTGCCGCCGTAGCGGGCATTGAGACTCATCACGATCAGCGGCTCACCCATCACGCCGCCCCCCGCGCCGCCGTCGCTGGCACGCCCACCGCACCGGCCCCGGCACCCACAGCGGAGCCAAGCCCCACACCGTCAGGCACGCCAGCCACCAGCCCACACGCTGCGCCCACACCTCCGCCTCATCCGGCCCGTCACCGGCCCAGCCGTCCGTCCCCGCGTCCTGCTCGTCCGGCAGCTCAGCCACGGCCGCCCCCCGCCAGTGCTCCGCCAGCCTGATTCGCCAGCGGGTTGGGCACCACGCCGACCCGCCCAAGACAGGAACGTCCGTCAACAAGCCGCTCTCACACGGCCAGTGCTGCACCGGCACGACCCCCGGCGGGACCAGTCCCAGCCGCCCGAACAGGTTTGTGATCTGCTCATGCGTGCGCGCCACGCCCGGCGCGGTTGTCTCGTCCCGATAGAGCTTCTCAATCTGCGCCACCGCGACCGGTTTCGGCCCCGTCGACGACAGGTGAGACAGCGCCACCATCGACCCCGGCACCATCCGGCCCGTGAACGCCCGCACGATCCCCGCCGGGTCCTGCTCATCGGTCACGAAATGCAGCACCGCCAGCAACAGCACGCCCACCGGCCGATCCCAGTCGATGAACTCATCCAGATCAGCGATCAGCTCATCCACGCGTCGCACGTCACCGGACACGATCGGCATCCCCTTCAAGAGCGCCCGATCATGCGCCAACACCAGCGGATCGTTGTCCACCCCCACGACCACCGCATCCGGGTGATACTCCCGCGCGATCTCAAAGACGTTCGGTTTTGTCGGGATGCCCGTCCCCACATCCACGAACTGATCAACTCCGGCCTGCGCCAGCCACGCGACCACCCGATGCATGAACTTCCGATTCGCCAGCGCCGCTTGCGGAACCGACGGAGCCGCCTTGATCACTTTCTTCGCCGCCGCCTGATCAGCGTCATCCTCATCGAACCGGCCCGCCATCACCACCGCGCCCCCGCCCCGGACCCGTGCCCGCCCGTGCGCTCAAGCAGGCCCACCAGAACGGCCGGAGCACGCTCGACCTCATCCACCGGCACCACGCCCTCACCGGTCACCGCATCCACGTACCACCACGGCCCGCCGACCCGCACACACCCCACATCCAGCCACCGCGACCTATCCGCCCGGCTCACCACGTTGAGCACCGGAGGCCCCCCACCCCGCGACACCAGCCCGCACGCCAGCGAATCACTCCCCGCAACCACCGCGTTCAAGGCGGTCAGATGCAACCGCCCCGCGCTCATCGAAGAGGACAACCGCCCACCCGGCTGCCCATGCTCGTCCAGACCCGTTGACCGACGTGTTTCCATGGCTCCCACTTCCCTTTCCGACTCTGCGTTGCCAGGCAAGCTAGGTCGGAAGCAGGAGGGGAACCCGCACGCGGGTACGGGCAAAAACCCCGCACTTTTGTGCGGGCTAGATCACTCCCGCGCGGTGGGCGAGACCGCGAAGTTGGGGCGTGCTAGCGCGGTGTTCACGCTTGATCAGCGCAGTCAGCAGGTCATGCGTTCGCGGGTCGTAGCGGACCAACTCAGGTGAGATGTGCTCAGCGTCCAGCAGCATGTTGACCGCAGCGGCGTCCTTACGCTGCTGGCCATAGGCTCGGGCAAGGTCTAGCCCAACCTGTGCCCTGCGGCCCCGGAGACCAGGCGCGAGGCGGGAAACGTTGAGAGATTCGCCGATGTCGATGGCCCGCCGGGGATCGCCAAAGGTCACCGCCGCCGACAACTCGTGGATACGTATGTTGGTTGGTCCGAAAGCCGTCCAGAAGTGGTTATAGTCACCTCCGAGCGCGGCCGCGATGCGTCGCGCCTGCTTGAGATTGGCGTCGACCTCGGCCCGATCGAACTGGCGTGCTGCGGCGGTGACGCCGACCAGATGAAGCCCGCCCACCAGCGAGAGGCGTTGTGGGTCGCGCTTGTCGGAAATCCGGCTGAAGGAAGCGGCGGAGCTGAGCGCGATGGACTTGGCTTTCTCAGGCTCTCGCATTCGGACAAACACGTATCCGAGTCGGTAGGCGCTTGCTGCGGCAAGCAGCGGATTGTCCGCATCCTGAGCCGCCGCCAGAGAACGGTCAGCGGCTGTCCAGGCCAACTCGGCCTCGCCCACGCGGTTGAGTGTCATCGCGGCAGACTGGTAGATAAGCGCGCGAAGCGTGTGTGCCGCACGACGTCGCTTCGCTGGGGCGGATTGGGCAGCGTGCTCGGTAGCCTTGATCAGGTGAGGAAGGCGTCGCCCAGCGGTGTTGTAGTGAGCAGCTTGATAGAGCCGGTTCACCGCGCGCAGTTCGTTGCTGAGCCACGTAAGATCGGCGGATTGAGCCTTAGGGCTAGTCCGCGTGAGCAAGGACGGAAGAGTCTCGTAGCTCGTCATGGCGTCCCGGATCGGTGCCGCCGCCTCGTACCGTCGCATTCCGCCCCCTCTCTCGTCCACGGTCAGGTCTTCCAGTGACACCCCCAGGATCTCGGCGAGCTGGACTAGCACCGAGTGGCTGTCAATGCTTCGTGTCCCGCGTTCCACTTGGCTCAGCCAGCTTTCGGAGCGGCCAATCAGCCCAGCCAAGACGACTTGTGACAAACCGCGTCGTCGGCGAGCGCGGGCGAGTTGCCGGCCAGTCTCCTTGCGCGCATCCTTCACCTGACCACTCCAGCCGTAAGCACTACAGGTCCCCGACCAGATCGTGCAGCTCTCTCATGACTCCTTTCCAGGTTGGCATTCGAGCATGCGCGGGCGCAGCCGGATCGAACAGCACCCGCACGCCCATCTCGCGCAGCGTCCGCACGTTGACCTCGAACGCACGATGCCGGGCCAAGGCGTCCTTGAGCAACGGGGCCGCCACGATGGGCACCCCGAACCCCATCAGCTCACACAGCAAGCCGACGGCGAATGTGTCCGCGATGCCTGTAGCCCACTTGTTGATCGTGTTGAAGGTGGCGGGTGCGGCCACCACCGCATCGGCAGCAGGCAGCTCATTCGGCTCACCTGGCATCCGATAGTCCGATCGAATCCGTTCGCCTGTCCGCGTCTCCAGCGCCTCAACATCGACGAAGCGTCGCCCCATCGGCGTCGTGATCACGCATACTCGCCAACCCGCATCCTGGGCGAGATCGACCAGCCGCACAAGGTCAGCCGCCGCTGGTGCGGCACACGCCACTACATACAGAACCCGTCTGCTACCGCTGTGCACGACGGGAAGCTTAACGAGCAAGCCACATGGCAGGCGGTGTAGCGAACTGGGCGCAACCCTGAACCTGTCTCTAGGTGAGGGTTTCCCTACGTAGGTAGATCACCCCGCGAAGCGATCGGAGATTGGCAGGAGACACCCGGTATCTGCTCAACGCCCCAGCAGGCGCGCGAGGTACCGCTTTGGGGGTTCCCAGCCAACCCCGACCCCCACCCCTTACACCGACCCGCCTCCGGCGTAGGGCTCTACCCATAAGAGCATGGGCGACCTCAGGTCAGCACCCCCAGGCCACCGTTGCGCAGAAGCTGTCAGCACACCACCGTGGCTGATCGCCGAGGGCGGGTCAGGGTTTCCTGCCGAGACCGCAGAACTGGTACACGGGGCGCGGCGGTCCGCCGATGTCGTTGGCGGGCGGACGCCACAGCGAGCAGGACACCACGCCCGGCTCCAGCAGTTCCAGGCCGTCGAAGAAACGTTCCAGTTCCGTCCGGCCGCGCAGGCACATCGGCGCCACCCCGGCCTCGTTGCTCATGTCGACCGCCTGCTGGGCCGCCTCGCCGTTGACCTCCCCGGTGGGGTGGGCGATCGCCAGGTAGCTGCCCGCCGGGACGGCGGACAGCAACCGGTCGACGACCTGCCGCGCCTGGACGTCGTCGACGACGAAGTTCAGGATCCCCAGCATCATGATCGCGACGGGCCGGGTGAGGTCGAGCGTCGCCGCGGCCTGCGCCAGGATGGCGTCCGGCTCCCGCGCGTCGGCCTGGATGTAGTCGGTGGCGCCCGCGGGCGTGGACGTCAGCAGCGCCTGGGCGTGCCGGAGCACCAGCGGGTCGTTGTCGACGTAGACGATGCGGCTTGCCGGGGCGATCGCCTGCGCGATCTCGTGGGTGTTCCCGGCGGTGGGGAGCCCGGTCCCGAGGTCGAGGAACTGGCGGATTCCGGCGTCGCCGGCCAGGTGGGTGACGGCGCGTCCGAGGAATCCCCGGTCGGCGCGGGCGGAGGCGACGATGTCGGGAAGGACCGCCTGGATCTGGTCGCCCAGTTCCCGGTCGACGATGTAGTTGTCCTTTCCGCCGAGCCAGTAGTTCCATACCCGCGCCGTGTGCGGGACGGCGGAGTTCACTTCCGCCGGGCGCCGCGATTCATCGGACGGCTTGTGGGGGGTGGTGTCGCCGGTCACGAAATGGCCTTCCCGATTTGTGCTCCCATTGTCAGGCGAGCGTACTCATCCATTCCTGCCGGCGCGTCGGCGGCCCCCGCCTTTCAGCCCCCTCAGCCGCTTCCGCCGCTTCAGCCGCCGAAAATCGTGACGGGGTCGCCGGTGTACCAGGTATTGGCTATGCGCATTCGGCGGATCACCCACCGTTCACGGTCGCGGACGAGTTCTACGTCGTAGGGGTTTTTCAGCAAGGCGAAAGTGTCATGGTCGGCGGTGAGGAGATGTTGGGCCTCCACCAGGGCCGTCAGCCGGGCGGTGTCGGCGTCCAGCGCGATGCGGGGGTTGGTGACCTGGTGGGTGGTGTCGATCCGGCCGGTGAACGAGGCCAGGATGGTGGTGACGATCGTGTCGCGTCCGACCATGACCGGGGGCCGTCCGCCCCATTTCGCCGCGGCGGGACGGAAGTCGAGTTCGGCGTCGGCGGCGAAGGCGGAGGCGAACAGGGCCTCGTCCTTCAGGTCCTGGCCGAGGGCGAAACGGTGGAGGGCGTCCAGGATCTCGGCGCGGTCCCGCAGTTCCCGGACGACCGCGTCGATGTCGGTGGCCGGGGCGGATATCGCGTGCGCGTCGGTGCCGTACATGGCTCACTCCTGTGCAGGTCAGTGGATGTTTTTAGTGGTTTCACTCTGCGGCGGGGCGAGCGGCCGATCAATGCGGGGATGGGCAAGTATCGTGAAGCCGGGGTTAACGATGTGGGGGCGTCGTCGTGCTGGAGCGGTATGAGGTGGAGGCGTTTCTCACGCTGGCCGAGGAGCTGCATTTCGGCCGTACCGCCGAACGTCTGCACGTGTCCACGGCGCGGATCAGCCAGACGATCGCCAAGCTGGAACGTCGCGTCGGCGTCCCGTTGTTCGACCGCACCAGCCGCCGCGTGGAGCTGACCGCGGTCGGGCGGCGGCTGTACGAGGACGTCCGTCCCGCCTGGGACCAGATCAACGCCGCGTTCGACCAGGCCGTCAGCGCGGGTCGCGGCCTCACCGGCACGCTCCGGGCGGCGTTCGTCGGCGCGGCGGCGGGGCAGCTGCTCGCCGGGGTGACGGAGCTGTTCCGGCGGCGGCAGCCCGACTGCGACGTCCGGCTCCGCGAGGCGCAGATCGTCGACGCGGTGCCGTGGCTGCGCGACGGTGTGATCGACATCGCGCTCGACGCCTTCCCCGTCGACGAGCCGGGCATCGTCAGCGGTCCGGTTCTGGTCTCCGAGGCGCGGATGCTGGCCGTCGCGTCCGATCACCCGTTCGCCCGGCGCGAGGCGGTTTCCGTGGAGGACCTGGCGAGGGTCAAGGTCCTTCAGCTGCCGGGCTCAGTGCCCGAGTCCGTGCGGAACGACCGCACTCCGCGGGCCACCCCTGGGGGCCGTCCGATCGAGCCGGGGCCTTCGGCCTCGACGCTCAACGAGATACTCACGCTCGTCGGCGCAGGCCACGGCGTTTTCCCGGTGGGGGCGCAGACCAGGCGTTACTACGCGCGGCCCGACGTCGCTTACGTCCCGCTCGACGGCGCCCCGCCGCTGCGCTGGGGGCTGCTGTGGCGGACGGACGCCGCCACGGCCCGCGTCCGCGCGTTCGCCCAGGCCGCGCACGACCTGCTCCACGACGCCCCTTGATCGAGGTCAGCCCTGATCGAGGTCAGCCCTGATCGAGGTCAGCCCTGATCGAGGTCAGCCCTGATCGAGGTCAGCCCTGATCGAGGTCAGCCCTGATCGAGGTCAGCCCTGATCGAGGTCAGCC
>NZ_JBIRBA010000027.1:0-131718 GCF_044326345.1 Actinomadura sp. 9N215
CGGCAGCGGCAGGCCCGTGATCGGCATGATGCCGATCGACATCCCGACGTTCTGGAACGTCTGGAACCCCATCCAGCACACGACGCCGGTCGCGACGAGCGTCCCGAACGGGTCGGCGGCCTGGGTGGCGATGCGCAGGCCCCGCCACAGCACCACGCCGAGCAGCGCGACGATCACGGCGCCGCCGACGAAGCCGAGCTCCTCCCCCGCCACCGTGAAGATGAAGTCGGTCTGCTGCTCGGGGACGAAGTGCCCGCCGGTCTGCTCGCCGTCGAACAGGCCCTTGCCGAACGCGCCGCCCGACCCGACCGCGATCCGGGCCTGCTGCGCGTTGTAGCCGGCGCCGCGCGGGTCGGCCTCCGGGTCCAGGAACGCGGTGAACCGGTCGATCTGGTAGTCCTCCAGCAGGCCGAAGAACCACACCGCGGCGCCCATGGCGAACCCGCCGCCGACCAGGCCGACGAGCCACCGCTTCTGCGCGCCGGAGATCGCCAGCATGCCGAGCACCACCGCGATGAACACCAGCGTGGTGCCGAGGTCGGGCTGCAGCATGATCAGGACGCCGGGCACCCCAGCGAGGGCGAGCGCCAGCAGCACGTCGCGGCGGCCGGGGCCGATCTCCCCGTCGCGCGGCTCGCCCAGGATCATCGCGAGCAGCACCACGAGCCCGACCTTCGCGAACTCCGACGGCTGCACCTGGAAGCCGCCGCCGATCACGATCCACGAGTGCGAGCCGTTGATCGTCTCGCCGAGCGGGGACAGGACGGCGACCAGCCCCACGCACGCCACCGCGTACAGGATCGGGACGTACGCGCGCAGCAGCCGGTAGTCGAGGACGGTCACGAGCCCGCCGAGCGCGAACCCGATGAACAGGTTGAGGATGTGCCGCTTGAGGAAGCCCTCCGGGTCCTTGCCCTGCTCGGTCAGCAGCTGGAACGTGGCGGAGCGGACGAGCAGCGCCCCGATCACCGACAGCGCCAGCACGGCCGTGAACAGCGGCCAGTCGAGGCGCCGCAGCCCGCCGAGCCTGCTGCGCAGCCCCCGCCGCGCCGCGTAGCCCTCGACGCTCCCGACGCCCGTCCCGGTGATCACGGGGCGGTTCCCTCGCCGCCGGGCAGCGCCGGCAGCTCCGACGGGAGCCTGCCGTCCTTGAGGAGGGGCTTGCGGTCCTTCGTCCCGTACATGGCCTCCCAGATCTCCCGGACGGCCGGCGCCGCGGTGGACGCGCCCGTCCCGCCCTGCGAGACCATCGCCACCACCGCGAACCGCGGCTTCTTCATCGGGCCGATCGAGGCGAACCAGGAGGTGTCCTCCTTGCCGTACACCTCGGCGGTGCCGGTCTTGCCGCCCACCTCGACGGTCTTGGTGTCGAACCCGGAGAACGCGCCGGCGGCCGTGCCCTGCTTGGGGACGTCCCCGAGGGCGGCGCGGATGTACTTGATCACCTTGGCGTCGACGGGCAGCCGCTCGGGCGGCGGCGCCTCGATCCGCTGGGCGACGGAGCCGTCCGGGCGCAGCACCGCGACGCCGAGCCGCGGCACCACCAGCCTGCCGCCGTTCGCCACGGCCGCGTACGCGCGGGCGAGTTGCAGCGGCGTCACCAGGACGTCGCCCTGCCCGACCGAGAAGTTGGCGGCGTCACCGGGACGCCACACGAACCCCTCGGTGCAGTTCTCCGTCGCGACGGCCTTCAGGTAGGCGGCGCGGGCCGGGTCGGTCTTCGCGACCTGCGGGTAACCCTCCTTGGCGCCCTTGCAGTTGGCCTCCTTGGTGGCGTCCCAGAAGTTCTTCTTCCAGCCCCGGTCCGGGATGCGGCCCTCGCTCTCACTCGGCAGGTCGATGCCGGTGCGCGAGCCGAACCCGTAGTGGCGCGCCATCTTCACCATCGGGTCGGACGGGTTCTTCTTCGGCTTCATCCCGCCGTCGCGCTGCCACTCCTGGTACGCGAACCGGTAGAAGATCGTGTCGCAGGACTTCACGAGGGCCATGTGCAGGTTCATCGGGCCGTGCCCCTGGCCCTCGAAGTTCCGGAACGCGCGGTTCCCGACGTTGTACGAGCCGGGGCACGGGTAGATGCCGTTGAGGCTGTTGCCGTCCTCCACCGCGGCGGACACCGAGGAGATCTTGAACGTCGAGCCGGGCGCGAACTGCCCCTGCGTGACGCGCGAGATGAGCGGCTCGCCCTTCTTCTTGCCGAGCAGCGCGTCGTACTGCTCCTGGGAGATGCCGCCCGTCCAGATCGCCGGGTCGTAGGTCGGGTGGCTGGCCATCGCGATCATGCGGCCGGTCTGCACGTCCATCACGACGGCGGCGCCCGCGTCCGCCGGGCGGCCCGCCTTGCGCGCCGCGTCGATCGCGTGCTTCAGCGCCTGCTCAGCGGCGCCCTGCACGCCCGCGTCGATGCTGGTGACGAGGTGGTTTCCGGGGACGGCCGTCTGCTCGTCGGCGGTGCCGGTGACGCGGCCCTGGCTGTCGACGAGGACCTTGCGGAAGCCGGGCTCGCCGCGCAGCGCCTTGTCGTACTGCGCCTCCAGGCCCGCGCGTCCGACGAGGTCGACGCCGCTGTAGCCGGTGACCTTGAGGCCGGTGCGCTTGTCCATCTCCTCCTGCGTGATCGGCTGGAGGTAGCCGAGGACCTGCGCGGGCTTCGCGCCCTCCGGCTCCGGATAGTCGCGGACGGCCTGGACCTGCGCGGTGACGCCGGGGAACTCCTCCTGCCGCTCCATGATCTGGAGCGCGCGCTTGGGGTCGACGTGGTCCTCGACGGGGATCGGCTGGTACGGCGACCCGGGCCAGCACGGCCGCTTGATGCCCGGCCCGCACAGCCGGATGCGCTTGGTGATCTCGTCGTGGCCGATCCCGAGGACGGACCCCAGCCGCTTCAGGACGCCCTCGCCGCCGTCCTTCTGGCGCGACAGGGTCGTCCGGTCGACGGACACGACGAGCGCGCTGGTGTTGCGGACGAGCGGCCGCCCCCGGTCGTCGAGGATCATGCCGCGGACGGCGGGGACGACGATGTCGCGGGTGCGGTTCTGGGCGGCGATGCCCCGGTAGTGCTCGCCCTCCAGGACCTGGAGCGTCCACATGCGCCCGACGAGGACGAGCAGCAGCGCGGCGACCAGCACGTACAGGACGACGAGGCGGAAGTGGGTGCGCGGGTTCACCGGCCTCAGCTCCGTCCGGACATCGCGCGGTAGCGGGCCGCGGGCACCGAGAGGCTGTCGCCGCCACGCGCCCGTTCGCCCCGTTCGTACCTGCGGGTCGCGCGCAGCACCGCCCACACCACGAACGGGCTCGCGATCACGTCGTACAGCACCTGCAGCGGCACCATGCTCGACACGGTGGCCCACTCGGCGCGCGGGTCGCTGAGGATCATGCCCGTCCCCGCGTACAGGACGGTCCCGGCGAGCGCGCCGGCCGCGACGGCGAAGAACGGCACGACCGACTGCCGGTCCATCTCGGCGGACGCGACGCCGCACAGGTAGCCGATGAGGCAGTAGACGAGCGCGTACCGGCCGATGGTGTGGTCGGCGGGCGGGATGATGTCGGCGGCGAGGCCGGCGAGGAACCCGGTGACCATGCCCGTCATCGACCCGGCGACGAGCGCCAGCGCCACGACGGCCAGCAGCACCAGGTCGGGTTGGACGCCGCCGGGCAGCGGCAGCCGGTTCGCGACCGACACCTGCAGGATCAGCGTCACGCCGATCACGACGGCGGCGACCGCGCCGCGGCCGGCGGGCGATGTCTCGGGCGGGTTCAGCACGTCAGTCCCCCCGGGTCGGATTCGTGGACGGGCTCTCCCGGCCGCTCGGCCGCGCCTCTGGGCGGCCGCTCCCCGACGGGCTCACGCTGGGCGTGACGGACGGCGTCGGCGTCGCGGGCGGTTTCGGCTTCGGCGGCAGCACCGCGTCCCTCGGGTCGGTCTTCGGCGGGGCGACGACGACGGCGACGACGTCCAGGCTGGTGAACCTCACGAACGGCCGGACGTACGCGGTGCGGGTCAGGCCGCCGGTGGAGCGGTCGATCCGCTCGACGACGCCGATCGGGACGCCAGGGACGTACGGCCGCTGCCCCTGCGACCCGAGCGTGACGATCCGCTGCCCGACCTGGATCGGGGCGGCGGCGTCCAGCAGCTGGAAGCGCAGCGGCGTGGCGCCGTGCCCGCCGAGGCCGCGGCGCCCGCGGCCCTGCACGATCCCGATCTCCTTGGAGCCTTCGAGCCTGGACCCGATCGACGAGGTCTGGTCGGTGGCGAGCAGGACGGTCGCCGTCGCGGGCCCGACGCGGGTGACGCGGCCGACGAGCCCGTCCGCGCTCATCACGGTCATGTCGCGCTTGATGCCGCTGCGGCTGCCGGCGTCGATGGTGACGGTGTCCTCGAAGCCCTGCCCGGCGGAGATCACCTGCGCGGCGCGGATCTTGTAGCCGCCCATCCCCGCGGTGCCGAGCAGCCGCTGCAGCTGCGCGGACCGGTCCTGGTCGAGGCGCATGGAGCGCAGCTGCTCGCGCAGCTTCTGGTTCTGCCGTTCGAGCCGGTCGGCGCGCTGCCGCTCGCCCGGCGCGTCGGTGATCGCGTCGAAGGTGTTGCTCACCGGCCGGACGACGGACGCCGACGCGCGCTCCACGGGACCGAACACCGTCGCGCCGACGTCGCGCAGGCCGCGCAGCGGGGAGTCGTCCCCGCCGCGGTAGTCAATGGTGATCATCGCGAGCGCCACGACGAGCAGCGCGCCGAGGACGACGCGGGTGCGCCGGGTGTCCTTCACCCCACCGACCTCCCGTTCCTAGTCCACCGGGGGGTCAGTGTCGCGGCTCCGGCACGAGGACCTGCCGGAGCTCCTCGAAGTCCTCCACGCACTTGCCGGTGCCGAGCACCACCGAGTCGAGCGGGTTGTCCACCAGGTGGATGGGCATCCCGGTCTCCTCGCGGAGCCGCTCGTCGAGGTTCTTCAGCAGCGCCCCGCCGCCGGTGAGCGCGATCCCGCGGTCCATGATGTCGCCCGACAGCTCGGGCGGGCACTTGTCGAGCGTGGTCTTCACCGCGTCCACCACGGCGTTGACCGGCTCCTCGATGGCCCGCCGCACCTCCTCGGCGGAGATCACGACGGTCTTCGGGAGCCCGCTGACGAGGTCGCGGCCGCGGATCTCGGCGTGCGGCTCGTCGTCGCCGCCGGGATACGCGGACCCGATCGCCATCTTGATCTCCTCGGCCGTACGTTCCCCGAGCATCAGGGAGTACTCCTTCTTGGAGAACGAGATGACGGCCTGGTCGAGCTCGTCGCCGCCGACGCGGACGGACTGGCTGGTGACGATCCCGCCGAGCGAGATGATCGCGACCTCGGTGGTGCCGCCGCCGATGTCGACGACCATGTTGCCGGTCGGCTCGTAGACGGGCAGCCCGGCGCCGATCGCGGCGGCCATCGGCTCCTCGATGATGTAGACGCGGCGGGCGCCGGCCTGGTAACCGGCCTCCTTCACCGCGCGCTGCTCCACCCCGGTGATCCCGCTCGGCACCGCGACGACGATCCGCGGCTTGGCGAAATGCCGGCGTTTGTGCACCTTCTGGATGAAATAGCGCAGCATTCGCTCGGTGACGTCGAAGTCGGCGATGACGCCGTCCTTCAGCGGACGGACCGCGACGATGTTGCCGGGCGTGCGGCCGATCATCCGCTTCGCCTCGATGCCCACCGCGACGATCTTCCCGGTGTTGGTGTTGATCGCCACGACGGACGGTTCGTTGAGGACGATGCCACGCCCGCGGACGTACACCAGGGTGTTGGCCGTACCGAGATCGACCGCCATGTCACGGCCTAGAAACGACAGCTTGTTACCCATGAAGAAAGGGAGCCCTTCATGATTGACGGGCGTGTATAGCGGCGCGTCCATCGTAACGTGCGCGGACGTCCCCGGGCAGTCACCAACCGCCCGCGAGTCGATCAAAAAACGCCCCCTGAGCAGCCCGGCATTCACCAAAGACGCGCGACCGGATCCACACCGCCCCGCCCCCGGAAGGCCGAACCTCAGCCGGGGTCACGGGTCGTGCGGCCGGAGGCGCCCAGCGCCGGAGGTCGCACGACCCGCCGGCCGGGGGGCCGTTTCACGAGACGCGCCAGCGGCTCGGGAAACGGTTCACCGGCCGGTGACGGGGGTTCCAGGGGGTCGCCCCCTGGGCTAGAAGCGCCGTTTCGCGAGACGCGCCAGCGGCTCGGGAAACAGCTGCCCGGCCGGTGACGGGGGTTCCAGGGGGTCGTCCCCCTGGGTCAACAGGGCTCAGCCGAGTTCGGGGAAGAACAGCTTGATCTCGCGGTCGGCGGAGTAGGTCGAGTCGGAGCCGTGCACGATGTTCTCGCCGATCTCCAGGGCGTGGTCGCCGCGGATGGTGCCGGGCGTGGCGCTGACCGGGTCGGTGGCGCCGGCGAGCGCGCGGAACGCCTCGATGGCGCGCGGGCCCTCGACCACCATGGCGACGAGCGGGCCGCCGGTGATGAACTCGACGAGCTCGCCGAAGAACGGCTTGCTGGCGTGCTCCTCGTAGTGGGCCTCGGCGGTCTCGCGGGCGAGGGTGCGGAGTTCCAGCGCGACGAGCTTCAGGCCCTTGCGCTCGATCCGGGAGATGACCTCACCGATGACGCCCCGGCGGACGCCGTCGGGCTTGACAAGGACGAGAGTGCGCTCGGACACGGGTGGTTCTCCTTGGGGAACTTCGGATTGTTCGGCCCGCGAATCCTACCGGGCTCCAGGGCCTGCGGCGGTCTTGCGGGTGTGTCGCGCGGTGGCGGCGGCGAGGAGCACGGCGGCGGCGCAGGCGACGACGAGCCAGACGTGGTAGCCGTGCCGCAGCGCGTGGATCTGCTCGGCCTCGGTGAGCGGCCGCAGCCGTTCCAGCCGCGCCGCCTGCAGGGACAGGACGAGGAGCTGCCCGGCCAGCACGGCGGGGAAGCAGAGGGACAGGCCGAAGAGCGCGGCGCCGACGCCCGCGTCCCGCAGCGAGGCGGCGAGGGCCAGGCCGAGGCCGGCGCCGAGGAGGACGAGCGGGACGAGCACCGTCCGGCGGTCGTCGAGATGGGTGAGGAAGCCGAGCGGCAGCGCCGCGATCATCAGGACATATCCGGTCCGGACGGCGTGGCGCGCGCCGGCGCGGACGGACGCGAGCGCCCCCGCCATCGCGGCGGCGGCGGCCACGGCGAACGGGAGCAGCGGCACGTCGGCGGCGCCGGTCCGCTCGCGGGCGTCGGCGGCGGCGAGGCCGGCGAGCGGGCCCGCGACGGGGTGGCTCAGCAGGCCGGCGGCGATCATGACGATGGCGCAGCCGAACGGGCTGCCCGCGACCGCGTCCCGGCCGGCGGCGAGGGCCAGGCCGAGCAGGGCGGTCAGCGCGAAGCCCGCCACGACGAGCCGGGCGCCGGGCGACCATTCGGACGCGGCGACGACCGTGAGGAACGCGAAGGCCGCCGCCGGGACGACCGGGAGGAGGAGCTGGCCGCGTTCGGTGTGCCTGGACGCGGGCAGCTCCCACGGGGCGCGTCCGCGCAGGAGCAGGTGGACGAGCGCGGCGACGGCGGCGGCCACGGCGGCCCAGGGGTACGGGACGAGCGCGACACGCCAGTCCGGGACGGCGACGCCGTCGGCGGGCACCGGGACGGCCTTGAGCGCCAAGGGCATCGCCAGGATCAGCGTGCCCGCGAGAGCGCCCGCCCAGACGGCGGTCAGGGCCCGGCTCCGCCGTTCCCAGACCAGGACGAGGCAGGCGGGCAGCATGATGCCCGCGCCCGCGCCCTGCATTGCGCGGACCGTCCCGACGAGGGGCACCGAGTGGGCGAACTTGACCGCGCCGAGCCCGGTGAGCAGGACGGCGAGGCCGGTGACGAGGACGGGCCACGCCGAGAACCGGCGCGCGGCCACGGCGGCGAGCGGCACCGCGACGACGAGCGCGGGCAGGGACAGCCCGGTGGCGCGCAGCAGCCCGGCGATCTCGGCGTCGCCGAGTTCGAGGGCGCTCGCCGCGGCGGGGACGACGTTCACGACGGCGTCCGGCACGGCGAGGACGGCGGCGGGCAGCGCGGTCAGCGTCAGCAGCAGCGCGCCGAACGCGGCGAGCCGGCGGCGCGCGAATCCCGCGCGCCCCCCGCGGGCCCCGCGGGCCGCCGGAGTGGCGGCCGGGTATCCGTGGGCCATGGTGCCGGGTGCATGTCCGCGTGCGCGCAGGGACACGGCCTGCTCCTTCGCAGGATCGTCATCCGCCGCACGAGCGTTTCCCAAATGAGAAGAATGCCAGAATTAGGGAAACAATGTGAATTGCACGGAATCGGCAGATGAATGAATGCGTCCTCGCGAATTTAGCGCGACGCGGCGCTCGCCGCCTTGCGTCCCATCCAAATGGCCGTCGTCCAAAGCGCCCCGAAAACGACGCCGAGGAAGAACATGGCCGGCACCATGAACCCGGTCGCCACGATCAGCACCTGCAGGACGCCGCCGGCCGCGACCGCCCACGGGAACCGCAGCAGGCCCGCCACCAGCAGGCACGCGACGGCCAGGCCGCCGCACACCCCGCCGGCGAGCGCGCCGTCCACGTCCAGCACGGTCACCGCCACCGGGATCGCGAGCGCGATCACGATGGCCTCGCAGCCCAGCACGGCGGCGAACAGGTTCCGGGCCGGATTCGCGGCGGTACGGCCGCCCATGCCCGTCACCTGCCTTCCCCGACGCGCAGCAGGATCCGGGCGTCGCCGGCCGTGACCACCGAGCCGGTGATCAGCACCCCGGCGCCCCGGTACTCGCCGGTCTCCTCGGCGAGGCCGATCGCCCGGTCGATCGCGTCGTCCAGACGCTCCTCGACATGGACGCGCTCAGGCCCGAAGACGCTCACGGCGATCTCCGCCAGCTCCTCGGGCGGCATCGAGCGCGGCGCGGAGTTGCGCGTCACGACCAGCTCGGCGAGGACGGGCTCCAGCTGGTCGAGGACGCCGGCGACGTCCTTGTCCGCGGCGATCGCGAGGACCCCGGCGAGCCGCGTGAAGCCGAACGACTCGGTGACCGTGGCGACGGTCGCGGCCATCCCCGCCGGGTTGTGCGCCGCGTCCAGCAGGACGGTCGGGCCGGTCCGCGCGACCTCCAGCCGGCCGGGCGACGCCGACTTGGCGAAGCCGCTGCGCACCAGCGCCGGGTCGAGCTGCCCCTCGTTCCCGCCGAGGTAGGTCTCGCCGGGCGCGACGCGGGTGGCAGCCTCCAGGTTGGGCTCTCCCCTGGTCGGCGTGCCGCTGGCGAACGCCTCCACGGCGGCGAGGGCCGTCGCGGCGTTGCTCGCCTGATGGTCGCCGAACAGGGGCAGGAAGACCTCGTCGTACACGCCGTGCAGGCCCTGGATGCGCAGCTGCTGCCCGCCGAAGGCGACGTCCCGGCTGAGCACGCCGTACTCGGCGCCTTCGCGCGCCGCCGCCGCGCCGGTCTCCACGACCCGCCGCAGCAGCACCTCGGCCGCCTCGACCGGCTGCTGCGCCAGCACCGCGACCGACTCCGGCTTGATGATCCCCGCCTTCTCTCCGGCGATCTCCTCCAGGGTGTCGCCGAGGTAGCGGGTGTGGTCCAGGCCGATCGGGGTGATGACGGCGACGACGCCGTCGGCCACGTTCGTCGCGTCCCACGCGCCGCCCATGCCGGCCTCGACCACGGCCACGTCGACGGGCGCGTCCGCGAACGCCGCGAACGCCATCGCGGTGAGCACCTCGAAGAACGACAGGCGCGCCTCGTGCTTGCCGTCGACCAGCTGGGCGAACGGCAGCACGTCCTCGTAGGCCGCGACGAACCGCTCCTCGCTTACCGGCTCGCCGTCGATCGCGATCCGCTCCCGCAGCGTGGTCAGCTCCGGGCTGGTGAACAGGCCCGTGCGCAGGCCGCGCTCGCGCAGCAGCGCCTCGACGAGCCGGGCGGTGCTGGTCTTGCCGTTCGTCCCCGCGATGTGGATCACCGGGTACGCGCGGTGCGGCTCCCCCAGGACGTCGACCAGGTCGCGGACGCGGTCGAGCGTCGGGTCGATCTCCCACTCGACGCCGCGGGCCATGATCGCGCCGACAGCGCGCCGGTAGTCGGACGCCTCGGATACCTGACTCACGGTCACAGAGCCTACTCGGCGGTTCCACCGGTTCCGGACCGGCCCACACTGGAGTCATGGACGTCTTCTTCCGCGAGTGGGACCGGCGGCGCCCCGGCGAGACCCGCGACATCGGGCGGGCCCGCGATCTGGCGGCCGTCCTGGACGTCCTCGCGCCGGACGCGCCGGTCCTGACCGTCGTCGGCTCCAAGGGCAAGGGGACGGCGGCGACCTACGCCTCCGCCTACCTGGCGGCCGCCGGTCTCCGGGTGTGCACGGTCACCAGCCCCGGCCTGCGCAGCGACCGCGAACGGATCAGGGTGGACGGCCGCGCCGTCTCCGAAGAAGAACTGGCCCTTCTGGGACGCGTCCTGGACGAGGCCATCGCCGTTCTGCCGCCACCGGCGGACGGATATCTGTCGCCGTCCGGGCTGTTCACCATCGCGGGTGTCGTGCATGCGCGGCGCGTCGGGGCGGACGCGATCGTCCTGGAGGCGGGCATGGGCGGACGGTCGGACGAGGTCTCCCTCTTCCCGCCGGACGTCGTGGCGATCACGCCGATCTTCCGGGAGCACGCCGGTGTGCTGGGGAACACCCCGGCGGAGATCGCGGAGGAGAAGCTCGGCGTGGCGGGTCCGGCGGCGACCGTCCTGTCCGCGCCGCAGTCGGCGGAGGTCACCGGGGTGCTCGGAGCGGTGGAACGGGTGGAGGCGGGCGGCGGCGGGGTCGCGGCCGACCTGCTGCCGGACGGGCTGGCACGCGGCAGCGCCGAACTCGGCGTCGCCGCCGCCCGCCGCCTGCCGGGCGTCACCGAGCCGCCGGAAGCGCTGCTCCGCGAGGTGCTGGCGTCGGTCGTCCTGCCGGGGCGGCTGTCCTGGCACGACGTACCGTCCTCCAGCCCCCACCCACCGCCATTCAACGGACGAGCTCCGCTCGACATACCAGGGTCGGCGACGCGGCTGCTCGTCGACTCCGCCGTCGACGGGACGGGAATCGCCGCCGCCCTCGCCGCCGCGCTGCGCGTCTGGGGCGCGATCGACCACGTCGTCGTCTGCCTCCCCGACCACAAGGACCTGGACGGGGCCGTCGCCGAACTGGACGGGCCGCCGGTGACGTTCGTCCGGCTGCCCCACTCCCACCTGCGCTTCACCCGTCCGCTGCCGCCCGGCTGGGACGTCGTCGCCGCGGACGCCGTCACGCCCGCGTCCCTCACCGCCCTCGGGCGGCGCGTCGTCGTCCTCGGCACGGTCTACTTCACCGGGCTCGTCCTGGACGTGGTCGGCGCCCGCACGGAGCGGCTCTTCGTCACCTCGGCCGTTCGACGTCCTGCCTGATCCGGCGCATGAGCTCGGCCATCAGCGTGAACCGCGGGTTCAGCGAAGGACGGTTGGACGCGACGACGCCGTAGGAGTCGGCGGTCGCCCACGCACAGTACGTGTGGGTCTCGGCGAGGACGGCGAACGTCCCGCAGACGGCCTTTCCGCCTTGCCCGCCCGGGTCGGCGTCCTGCCCGGCGATGAACGTCGTGGGCTGCGCCTTCTGCAGGAAGCCCGCCGGGTCGCCGACCTGACCCGTGCCGCCCACGAACAGGACGTTGATCGGCCGGACGGGCTCCTCGCTGTACACGGCTTGCCCGCGCTCGGCGACCGGTATCCCGGCGTCCTCGACCGCGCCCGCGACGAACGGGTACGCAGCGCTCACCTGCGGGGGCGTTCGGCCGTCCAGGCGCAGGCCGCCGGCGGTCGCGCCCGCGCTGATCACCTTCTGGGACGCGGCGGCCTCGCCGGTGGAGGTGCGAGCGTCCTTCGCACCGGCCCCGCCTCCCCGGCTACCGCCGTCCGTCCGGAACGCGAGGACGCCCGCCATGAGGACGACGGCCCCGACCGCGGCGGCGCCCGCGACGAGCAGGAGCCTCGGTACCCGTTTCGGCTCGCCGGCCACCGGCATCGGGAGAGGCGGCGGGACGGGGACCATCGGCAGCGGCCCCGTGCCGTCAGGGACGACGGGGTGCCCGCCGGACGCGTCCCGGATCACGATCTGCGGGCCCGTCCCGTCGCCGGGGTCGGCCGACCACCATGGCGGCGCGCCGCCCCAGGGCGCCTCCGCGGCGCCCTCGGGCGGGTCCCCTTCCCCGACGACCTGCGGAGCGTTCAGGTCATCGCCGGACGAGCCGGACGAGCCGGACGAGCCGGACGAGGAGTCCGGCATGTCGGACCGAGGTGGTTCGGCCATTGCACTCCCGATGGTTCGGCTGCCGTGTCAGCGCGCGGGCAGCGCGGTCAGCTGCGACTCCAGCCGCCTGATGTCCGCCTCGGCCTGGGCGAGCCGGTCCCGGTTCTTGGCGACGACACCCTCGGGCGCCTTCGCCATGAACGCCTCGTTGCCGAGCTTCCGGCCGACCTGGTCCACCTCCTTGCGGGCGGCGGCGAGGTCCTTCTCCAGCCGCTTGCGCTCCGCGGCGACGTCGATCGCGCCGGCGGTGTCGAGCCGGACGATGACGTCCTCGACGGGCAGGGACGCGGTCGCCGCGAAGCCGTCGCCCGGCTCGGTGAGGCGCAGCAGCGCGCGGACGCCCTCCTCGTGCGCCGCGAGCGGCGAGCCGCCCCACTCCAGCGCCGCCGCGACCTTCTGGCCCGGCTTGAGGCCCTGGTCGGCGCGGAACCGCCTGACCTCCGTCACGAGCCGCTGCAGCGACTCGATCAGCGCCTCGGCGTCGCGGTCGGCCCGTCCGGGCTCGGCGGACGGCCACGGCGCGGTGACGAGCGTCTCGCCGCCCGTCAACGACGTCCACAGCTCCTCGGTCACGAACGGGATCACGGGGTGCAGCAGCCGCAGCAGCTTGTCGAGCACCTCGCCGAGCACGCGGCGCGTAGCCTCGGCCCGGTCGTCGGCCAGCTGGACCTTGGCCAGCTCGACGTACCAGTCGCAGACCTCGTCCCACGCGAAGTGGTAGAGCGCCTCGCACGCCTTGGCGAAGTCGTACGACTCCAGGTGCGCGTCCACCTCGGCGATGACCGTCTGGAGGCGGGACAGGATCCACGCGTCCACGGTCGTCGGCTTCTCGGGCATCTCGCCGCGGACGTGCGCGCCGTTGATCAGCGCGAACCGCGTCGCGTTCCACAGCTTGTTGCAGAAGTTGCGCGACCCCTGCGCCCACTGCTCCGCCACCGGGACGTCCCCGCCCGGGTTCGCGCCGCGCAGCAGCGTGAACCGGGTCGCGTCGGCCCCGTACGCGTCGATCCATTCGAGCGGGTCGATGACGTTCCCGAACGACTTGGACATCTTCTTGCCGAACTGGTCGCGGACCATCCCGTGCAGCGCGATCGTGTCGAACGGCTGGACGCCGTCCATCGCGTACAACCCGAACATCATCATCCTGGCGACCCAGAAGAACAGGATGTCGTACCCGGTGACCAGCACCGACGTCGGATAGAACCGCTTCAGGTCCTCGGTCTCGGCGGGCCAGCCGAGCGTCGAGAACGGCCACAGCGCGGAGGAGAACCAGGTGTCGAGGACGTCGGTGTCCTGCGTCCAGCCGGCGGGCGGGTCCTCGCCCGGCTCCGGGCAGACGACCTCGCCGTCCGGCCCGTACCAGACGGGGATGCGGTGGCCCCACCACAGCTGCCGGCTGATGCACCAGTCGTGCATGTTGTCGACCCACTCGAAGTAGCGGGCCGCCATCTCCGGCGGGTGGATCGTGACACGGCCGTCGCGGACCGCGTCGCCCGCCTCCCGCGCCAGCGACTCGACCTTCACGAACCACTGCAGCGACACGCGCGGCTCGACGACCGTGGCGCACCGCTGGCAGTGGCCGACCGAATGCTCGTACGGGCGGACCTCCCTGACGATCCGGCCCTGCTCGCGCAGCGCGGCCACGACCGCCGGGCGCGCCTCGAACCGGTCGAGGCCCTCGAAGGGCCCGGGCGCGGTGATGACGCCCCGCTCGTCCAGGACCGGCAGGGACGCCAGCGCGTGCCGCCGCCCGATCTCGAAGTCGTTCGGGTCGTGCGCCGGGGTCACCTTCACCGCGCCGGTCCCGAACCCGGGATCGACGTGCTCGTCGGCGACGACGGGGATGCGGCGGCCGGTCAGCGGAAGCTCGATCTCCCGTCCGACCAGGTGCGCGTACCGGGCGTCGTCCGGGTGGACGGCCACGGCCGTGTCGCCGAGCATCGTCTCCGCCCGCGTGGTCGCCACGATGATCTCGTCCTCGCCGGAGCCGTAGCGGATGGACACCAGTTCGCCGTCGACGTCCTCGTGCTCGACCTCGATGTCGGACAAGGCCGTCAGGCAGCGCGGGCACCAGTTGATGATGCGCTCCGCGCGGTAGATCAGCCCGTCGTCGAACAGCCGCTTGAAGATCGTCCGGACGGCCGTGGCCCGGTCGTCGTCCATCGTGAACGCCTCGCGCGTCCAGTCGACGCTGTCGCCGAGGCGGCGCATCTGGCCGAGGATCCGGCCGCCGGACTCCGCCTTCCACTGCCAGACCCGCTCGACGAACGCCTCGCGGCCGAGGTCGTGCCGCGACAGGCCCTCCTTGGCCAGTTCGCGCTCCACCACGTTCTGGGTGGCGATGCCCGCGTGGTCCATGCCGGGCACCCACACCGTCGCGTGCCCCTGCATGCGGCGCCGCCGGACGAGCGTGTCCTGGATGGAGTGGTCGAGCGCGTGCCCCATGTGCAGCGAACCGGTGACGTTCGGCGGCGGGATCACGATCGAGAACGGCGGGCCGTCCTGCCCGGCGGTGAACAGCCCCGCCGATACCCACCGCTCATAGAGCCGGCCCTCGACATCGGCCGGTCGGTACTGGGTGGGCAGGTCGACGTCCGCTGCGGCCCCCTGGCCGCGCTCAGTGCTGGGCTGTGTCACGGCTGACGATTCTACGGGGACGACATGAGCGGAGTGTCCCGGGGAGGAAGGCGTTTGCGCCAGAATCTGTACAGGCGAGCACCCCGCCACATCGCCTCGCCGTTCAGCCACCGGGAAGGAAACACGTTGAGCGGTTGGAACCCCCCTCCCCAGCCGGGCGGCCCCCCGAACGGCCCGCACGGCCCGTACGGCTCCCCACCGGGCGGCCCCGTCCAGCCGGGAGGCCCCGTCCCCCCAGGCAACCCCGCTCCCCCAGGCAATCCCGCTGCTCCGGGAGGCCCCGTCCCTCCGGGCCATCCCGCTCCTCCAGGCGCAGGCCCCTTCCCCCAGGGCGGCCCCGTCCAGCCGGGAGGCCCTTTCCCTCCGGGCAGGCCGGGCCCTCCCGGCGGGCCGGTTCCGCCGGGCGCGCCGCTTCCCCCCGGCGCGCCGTTCCCTGGAGCGCCCTACCTGCCGCCGCGCCGCGGGTCCGCCGGACGCAAGCTCCTCGCCCTCCTGGTGGTGGGCGTCGTCGCCGCCCTCCTGCTCGGCGTGGGCGGATACGTCTACTACCTGCAGCGGACGTCCCACACGCTGTCCGCCCCGATGTCGGCGGGCGGGATGACCCGCAACAGCGAGGCCGAGGCGCAGGCCGGCGAGGCGATCAACCGGCTGAAGAACGTCCTGAGCCGGGCCAGCGACTACAAGGTCTACAACCAGGTCAGCGCGATCTACGGCACCGGCCAGGAGCGGTACCTGTTCGTCGGCGGCACCGGCGAGCACGACCTGAAGTACCCGGAGCAGGACTTCAACGCCGCCGTCGCGTCCGCGTTCACCGGCATCCAGGGCGCCGTGTACTCCCCGAGCACCGTGAAGATCTCCGACGCGGGCGGCGACGGCACCGCACTGTCCACCGCGATCAACATCCAGCTGATCGGCCCGTCCGGGACGACGACCTCGACCGGCCACCTCGCGGCCTGGTCCACCAGGACCACGATGGGGATCGTCATGCAGGCCGGCAAGCCGTCCGAGAGCATCGACCTCGCGAGCGTCATGCGCCGCATCCGCAAGGACGTGGAGGACTGAACGAGGGCGTTTCCCGCCGTGGTCGGGACACAGGTCACCTGACACCGGGTCGCCCCGCCGGAAAGGGTTGCGGGGAGCACCCGCGACGGCGGCGGGGCGAAGGGAGAGGGACGGGATGCGAGCGGTACTGGCACGCGCAGCCGTGCTGGCCGGCGCGTTCACCGCGGGGGCCGTGGCGGCGCGTGCCGCGACCATCCCTCACCTCCGCAGCCTCACCGCCGACCTGCAACGCTCCCGCGAGCGGATCCTCGCCAGCCGGGAGGAGGAGCGGCGCCGGCTCCGGCACGACCTGCACGACGGGCTCGGGCCGACGCTCGCCAGCCTCGCCATGTCGCTGGACGCCGCGCGCATCACGCTCGCCTGCGAACCGGAACGTGCCGACCCGCTGCTCGCCGACGTCCGCGACCGGCTGGCCTCGGCCGTCGGCGAGATCCGCGACCTGGCGCACGGCCTGCGCCCGCCCGCCCTCGACGATCTCGGCCTCGTCGCCGCCATCGAGTCGTTCGCCGAGGGCGCCTGCGAACGCGTGGACGTGCGCTTCGACGGCGAGCACCTGGAACTGCCCGCCGCCGTCGAGGTCGCCGCGTACCGCATCGCGCAGGAGGCGCTGACGAACGTCCGCCTGCACGCGCCCGAGAGCACCGCGACGGTCCGGCTCGCGCGGGACGCCGAACTGCACCTGATGGTGGCCGACACCGGCCCCGGCCTTCCCGACTCCGCCCGCAACGGCGGCCAGCCGCGGCCGCGGCGCGGCATGGCGGCGATGAAGGAGTGGGCCGCGGAGGTCGGCGGCAGCTGCGCGATCACGTCCAGGAACGGCGGCGGGACCGTCGTCACCGCCCACCTCCCGGTCGCCGCCGCCGCGGCCGCAGCCGGGTACCATCGTCCTTTCACGGGAAGGGGCGGGGCGTAGATGTCGGAGACCATCCGGGTCCTCATCACCGACGACCACCCGGTGTTCAGGCAGGGGCTGAAGGGCCTGCTGCAGGCGCTGGGCGTGGACGTCGTCGGCGAGGCCGAGAACGGTCCGGACGCGGTGAAGCTGGCAGCCGAACTACAGCCCGACGTCGTCGTGATGGACCTGCACATGCCCGGCGGCAACGGCATCGAGGCCACCCGCACCATCACCCGCACCAGCCCGCGCATCGGCGTGCTGGTGCTGACGATGTTCCGCGACGACGACTCCGTCTTCGCGGCGATGCGCGCCGGCGCCCGCGGCTACCTGCTGAAGGAGTCCGGCGCCGAGGAGATCGCCCGCGCGGTCAAGGCCGTCGCCGCGGGCGAGGCCATCTACGGCCCCGAGATCGCCCGCCGCGTCCTCACCTACTTCACCGACATGCCCGACCCGCGCCGCGCCGCGTTCCCCGAGCTCACCGAGCGGGAACGGGAGGTGCTGGGGCTGATCGCGCAGGGCCGCAGCAACAGCGACATCGCCGGGACGCTGTTCCTCAGCCAGAAGACGGTCCGCAACCACGTCTCGAACATCTTCATGAAGCTGCACGTCGCGGACCGCGCCCAGGCCATCGTCGTCGCCCGCGAGGCGGGCCTCGGCGAGTCCACCACCCGCCACTGACCCACCGCTCCAAGCCGAACGCCCCCGACCGCGAGGTCGAGGGCGCTCCTGCGTCTGCGCATCCGCCTACGCCGACTTCTCCCGGGGTTCGCGCTTGGGACGGTCGCGGGGGACGAGGGTCGGATTGACGTGCTCCAGGACGGCCTCGCGGGTGATGACGACGCGGGCGACGTCCTGGCGGCTCGGCACCTCGTACATCACCGACAGGAGGACCTCCTCCATGATGGCGCGCAGGCCGCGGGCGCCGGTGCCGCGCAGGATGGCCTGGTCGGCGATGGCCTCCAGCGCGTCGTCGGTGAACTCCAGGTCGACGCCGTCGAGCTCGAACAGCCGGTGGTACTGGCGGACCAGCGCGTTCTTCGGCTCGGTCAGGATGTTGATCAGGGCCTCGCGGTCGAGGTTGTGCACCGAGGTCATGATCGGGAGCCGGCCGATGAACTCGGGGATCATGCCGAATTTCAGCAGATCTTCCGGCATGACGTCGCCGAGGACGGCGGACGACTCGTCGAAGTCGGACTTGGAGCGGATCTGGGCGCCGAAGCCCATGCCCTGCTTCCCGACCCGCGACTCGACGATCTTCTCCAGGCCGGCGAACGCGCCGCCGCAGATGAACAGCACGTTGGTGGTGTCGATCTGGATGAACTCCTGGTGCGGGTGCTTGCGGCCGCCCTGCGGCGGGACGCTCGCGGTCGTGCCCTCCAGGATCTTCAGCAGGGCCTGCTGGACGCCCTCGCCCGACACGTCCCGGGTGATCGACGGGTTCTCGCTCTTGCGGGCGACCTTGTCGACCTCGTCGATGTAGATGATCCCGGTCTCGGCCTTCTTGACGTCGTAGTCGGCCGCCTGGATCAGCTTGAGGAGGATGTTCTCGACGTCCTCCCCCACATAACCGGCCTCCGTCAGCGCCGTGGCGTCCGCGATCGCGAACGGGACGTTGAGGAGCTTGGCGAGCGTCTGCGCGAGCAGCGTCTTACCGGATCCGGTGGGGCCGAGCAGCAGGATGTTCGACTTGCCGATCTCGACCGGGTCGTCCCGGCCGGCCTCGCCCGACTGGATCCGCTTGTAGTGGTTGTAGACGGCGACGGACAGCGCCTTCTTCGCCGTGTCCTGCCCGATCACGTAGGAGTCGAGGAACTCGTAGATCTCCCGCGGCTTGGGCAGGTTGTCCCACTTGAGGTCGGAGGTCTCGGAGAGCTCCTCCTCGATGATCTCGTTGCAGAGATCGATGCACTCGTCGCAGATGTACACGCCCGGACCCGCGATGAGCTTCTTGACCTGCTTCTGGCTCTTTCCGCAGAACGAGCACTTGAGCAGGTCACCACCGTCGCCGATGCGTGCCACCCAACTGTCTCCTTTTCGTGGGGCCGGCCGCCATGGAGGCTGCGGCGCAGCTCGGTTGCGTCCCGAAGGCTCTCGACGTTGGATTCGACGTTACCGCCTCCAACGGACTTGGGAAGCCCCTCGCCCGGAAGTGTGACGCCCGGGCTCGGGGGTCTCCCGCGTCCTCGTGTCGTCTCAGGACGACACTACCTCGGCCTTGCGCTTCCTGCTGGCGAAGACGTCGTCGATGAGACCGTAGTCCTTCGCCTCGTCCGCCGTGAGGATCTTGTCGCGCTCGATGTCGTGGCGGACCTCGTCGATGGTCTTGCCGCTGTGCTCGGCCAGGATGGTCTCCAGCAGCTCCCGGATCCGCATGATCTCGCGCGCCTGGATCTCGATGTCGCTGGACTGGCCGTAGGTGCCCTCGGTCGCGGGCTGGTGGATCAGGATCCGCGAGTTGGGCAGCGCGGCGCGCTTGCCCGGCGTCCCCGCCGAGAGCAGCACCGCCGCCGCCGACGCGGCCTGGCCGATGCAGACCGTCTGGATCTCGGGCTTGACGAACTGCATCGTGTCGTAGATCGCCGTCATGGCGGTGAACGAGCCGCCGGGCGAGTTGATGTAGATGCTGATGTCGCGGTCGGGGTCGATCGACTCCAGCGTGATCAGCTGGGCCATCACGTCGTTGGCGGACGCGTCGTCGATCTGCACGCCGAGGAAGATGATCCGCTCCTCGAACAGCTTGTTGTACGGGTTCATCTCCTTGACGCCGTACGTGGTGCGCTCGACGAACGACGGGATGATGTACCGGTTCTCGACCGGAGCCGGACTCCCGCCCGCCTGGACACCGGGCCTGTCCCCGATGGGGGGACGACGCCCCGCACCCCCCGGAACGGACGGGGCCAGATCGGTGAAGCCGGGTCGGATGAGGTCGCTCACTGTGTGCCTCCGATTAATGATCAGGTCGGGTCGTCAGGAGACCGTGCCCTGGGAGGGCACCTGGGTGGCGCTGAGCACCACGTGGTCCACCAGCCCGTAGTCCTTGGCCTCGTCGGCGGTGAACCAGCGGTCGCGGTCGGAGTCGCGCTCGATCTGGTCGAGCTGCTGGCCGGTGTGCTCGGCGATCTTCTCGGCGAGCGTCCGCTTGACGTACAGCATCTGCTCCGCCTGGATCTTGATGTCGGAGGCGGTGCCGCCGATGCCGCCGGACGGCTGGTGCATCATGATGCGCGCGTGCGGCAGGGCGTAGCGCTTGCCGCGCGTCCCCGCGCACAGCAGGAACTGGCCCATCGACGCGGCGAGGCCCATGCCCACCGTGACGATGTCGTTCGGGACGTACTGCATGATGTCGTAGATCGCCATGCCCGCGGTGACGGAGCCACCTGGCGAGTTGATGTAGATCGTGATGTCGCGGCGGCCGTCCTCGGCCGACAGGAGCAGCAGCTCCGCGCAGATGCGGTTGGCGATGTCGTCGTCGACCTGCTGGCCGAGGAAAACGATCCGTTCGCGCAGCAGCCGCTGGAACAGCTGGTCGCCCAGAGGCGCCAGGGGCGCCTCGGCGACCCGCGCCTGGATCCGCGACGACTCGTCGAAAGTCGGAGGCATGCTCACCGGGTGTTCCTCCGGTCCTTTTAATCGGTTCGGATGATTGGACATTAACGCGCTCACGGGCCCGCTTAAGCCCGTGGGGCCGCCTTTTCGCCAGGGGCGTACCCGCTCGCGACCGGGCGTGTCACGGGAATACGCGACACGCCCCGCACCCGGTGTACGGATGCGGGGCGTGTCCCGTGCTGTGCAGAACGTCCAGAAAGTCCTAGGAGGACTTGTCCTGGGCCTCCTCCGGCTGGGCGGCCGGGGACTCGTCAGCGGCGGCCTCAGCCACGTCTTCGGGCGTCTCCTCGGCCTCCGAGGCCTCCGGCTCCGGCTCCGGCTCGGTCTGCGCGGCGGCGTCGGTCTGGTCGACTTCGGCGGCCTGCTCGGCGGCGTCGGCGGTGTCCGTGTCGGGCTCGGCGGTGTCCGTGTCGGTCTCGGCATCGACGGTCTCGCCGCTCAGCTCGCGCTGGACGGCCTCGACGTCGATGACGTTGCCCGACTCGTCCTTGACGGTGACGTGCCCGACGACGAGGTTCAGCGCCTTGCTGCGCAGCACCTCGGACACGATCGCCGGAAGCTGATTGTTGTCGGTGAGGTACTGGGCGAGCTGCTGCGGCTGCACGCCCATCTGCATGGCCTGCGTGACGACGTACTCGCTGAGCTCCTCGTTCTCGACGTTCAGCTCCTCCTGGACGGCGAGCTGGTCGAGGACGAAGCCGCCCTTCACCGCGAGCCTGGCCGCGTCGGCGACCTCGGTGTCGAACTCCTCCTCGGACTTCTCCTCGTCCTTGAGGTAGTCCTCCTTGGTCATGCCGGCCATCTGGAGCTGCTGCTCCAGCTGCTGGTTGCGGCGGCCGACCTCCTCGTCCACGACCTTCTCGGGGAGCGGGATGTCGATCTTCTCCAGCAGCGCCTCGAGGGCCTTGTCGCGGGCGTCGGACAGCTGCTGCGCCCTGACCTGGCGGCCGAGCCGCGTCCGGACGTCGTCGCGGAGCTCGTCGATCGTGTCGAACTCGCTGGCGAGCTGGGCGAACTCGTCGTCCAGGTCGGGCAGGTTCTTGATCTTCACGCTCTGCACGGTGGCCGTGATCTCGGCCTCCTCGCCGGCGTGCTCGCCGCCGGTCAGGGTGCTGGTGAACGTGGCGTCCTCGCCCGCGGCGAGCCCGATGAGCGCGTCGTCCAAGCCCTCGACGGCCGACTTGCTGCCGACCTCGTAGGAGTAGCCGGACGTGGACGCGTCCTCGACCTCCTCGCCGTCGATCTTGGCGACCAGGTCGACGGTGGCGAAGTCGCCCTCCTCGACGGCCCGCTCCGCGGCGGTCAGCGACGCGAACCGCTCGCGCAGGTTGCCGATGGTCTCGTCGACCTGCTCGTCGGTGACCTCGGCGTCGTCGACGACGACCTCCAGGCCGTCGTAGTCGGGCACCTCGAACTTCGGCCGGATGTCGACCTCGGCGGTGAACGCGAACTGGGTGCCGTCCTCCAGTTCGGTCACCTCGACGTCGGGCTGCCCGAGCACGAAGATCTCGGTCTCCTCGACGGCGCGGCCGTACAGCCCGGGAAGCGCGTCGTTGACCGCCTCCTGCAGCACCGCGGACCGGCCGACGTACTTGTCGATCAGCGGGGCGGGGACCTTGCCGGGCCGGAAGCCCTTGATCCGCACCTGCTGCGAGATCTCCTTGTACGCCTTGTCGAGGTTCGGCTTGAGCTCGTCGAACGGAACCTCGACGGTGAGCTTGACCCGCGTGGGGGTCAGCTCCTCGACATCGGTCTTCACTGGGGTCGGTCTCCTTGATCGGGCGCTTTCTCGCCGCGGCGTTCGACGCGTGCTTCTGGGTGCTGCCGGCGGCCCTCGGCCTCCGCGCGGCGGCCTCCGTCTCGTGGGCCCGTCCGCGTCGTCCATCGGCCGGTCAGTCTCTCGGCGGCGCGGGCACGCCGGACACGGCTCCGCGCCTTCGCGCGGCCAAGTCTATGGGGTAGCGGCGGCGGCTGCGGACATCGGACGCCCCCGATACCGGCGAATCAGCGTTAGCAATCCCGCACAGGCAGTGACATCCAGCACCAGAACCCCCATACTCGTCCGGGATGAACGGGATAGCCGCGGCCTTCAGTGCGACCGGTCTCTACTACCTCGGGTTCGCCTTCTTCAAGGTGGCGGCGGACCGGATGGCCCCGCTCCGGGGCAACCGCATCCTGCACATGACCTGGACGATCGTCGGCAACTGGGTCTTCCTGATCGCGCTGGCGTTCGTGCTCGGCGGCCTCAGCCTGCAGATCATGGCGCTCCGGAACCTGCCGCTGTCCACCGCCGTGCCGATCTTCATGTCCGGCATGGTCCCGCTGCTGCTGATCGCGCTGGTGTTCTTCGGCGAGCGGCTCACCGCGCGCGAGTGGCTGAGCCTGCTGCTGATCGGCGGCGCGATCCTGCTGCTCACCGCCTCGCTCAGCGGGGACGAGCCGATCGGCCGGGCGGACGCGCCGCTGTGGAGGATCGCGGTCGTGGTCGCCCCGGCGATCGCGGTGCCGGTGCTGATCCTCATGCTCGGCGACCACCGGCCGGACGGGCGGCACGCCCGCCCGGTCACCGGCATCGCCTACGGGCTGGGCTCGGGCTTCCCGGTCGGGACGGCGGAACTGGCGATCAAGGGGTGGAGCGACCACGCGGACGCCGCCCGGCTGGAGATCGTCCTGACGCCGTGGCCGTACCTGACGGTGTTCTCGGCGGCGATCGGGTTCGGGATCATGGTCATGGCGTTCCAGCGCTGCCGGGTCTCGATCGTGTCGACCGTGATGACGGTGGCGGCCAAGACGTACCTGCTGACGATGGGAACGTTCCTGTACGGAGAGCCGTGGCCGCGGGACATGGCGCACTCGGGGATGCGGCTGGGCGCGCTGGTGCTCGGCGCGGTCGCCGTCGTGCAGTTCCCGCGGCACCGGCCCATCGCGGACGAGCCGCGGACGTCGTCCCGCGAGGGCGCGTCGTCCGCGCGGGACCCGTTCGGCGAGCGCGCGTCCGGCAGGCGACCGGCCGCGCAGGCGGATCAGCGGATGCCGTATGCCGCGCCGGTGCCGCAGCAGCGCTCCCCGCACGCGCAGGACCTGCTCGGCCGGGGCCGGGACGAGCGTCCGGAGCCGACGCCGCCGCGGCGTCCCGTCCGTCCGCATGCCCCCACTCCGACCGAGACGGGGTCGGACGGGCGCTGGCGCGGGTTCAGCGACTAGCGGCCCCTGCGGTTCTTGCCGTCCTTGCCGTCCTTGCCGGGGAGGCCCTTGTCCAGGCCGGCCCGGCGGAGGGCGTCGGCCATGGCGCCGCCGCCCCCGCCGCCGTCCTGACCGCCACGGCCCTCGCCGCCGCCACGGCCTTGGCCGCGTCCGCCGCCCTGCCCGCCGCGGGCTTGGCCTCGCCCACCGCCTTGGCCGCCCTGGCCGCCCTGGCCGCCCTGACCGCCCTGGCCGCCCTGACCGCCCTGACCGCCGCGGTTCTGGCGGCCGCCGCCGTCGCGCCGCTCGCCCTGACGCCCCTTCTGCCGTCCGCCGCCCTGCTGGTCGCGGCCGGGCTCGTCGTCGAGGCGGAGCGTCAGCGAGATGCGCTTGCGCTGCAGGTCGACGTCCAGGACCTTCACGCGGACGATGTCGCCGGGCTTGACGACCTCGCGCGGGTCGGAGACGAACTTGGCGGACATCGCGGAGATGTGGACGAGCCCGTCCTGGTGCACGCCGACGTCCACGAACGCGCCGAACGCGGCCACGTTGGTGACGACGCCCTCCAGGATCATGCCGGGTTCGAGGTCGGCGAGTTTGTCGACGCCCTCCTTGAACGTCGCGGTCCTGAACGCCGGGCGCGGGTCGCGGCCGGGCTTCTCCAGTTCGGCGAGGATGTCGGTGACGGTCGGCAGCCCGAACGCGCCGTCCACGAAGTCGGCGGGCCGCAGCGCGCGGAGCGCGGCGGAGTTGCCGATGAGGGCCTTGAGGTCGTTGCCCGCCGCGTCCAGGATCCGCCGGACGACCGGGTACGCCTCCGGGTGCACGCTGGACGCGTCGAGCGGGTCGTCCCCGCCGGGGATGCGCAGGAACCCGGCGCACTGCTCGAACGCCTTCGGGCCGAGCCGCGGGACGTCCTTCAGCCCGCGGCGGCTGCGGAACGGGCCGTTGGCGTCGCGGTGCGCGACGATGTTCTCGGCCAGCCCCTCGCCGATGCCGGACACGCGGGTGAGCAGCGGCGCGGACGCGGTGTTCACGTCGACGCCGACGGCGTTCACGCAGTCCTCGACGACGGCGTCGAGGGAGCGGGACAGCTTCACCTCGGACACGTCGTGCTGGTACTGCCCGACCCCGATCGACTTCGGGTCGATCTTGACGAGCTCGGCGAGCGGGTCCTGGAGGCGGCGGGCGATGGAGACGGCGCCGCGCAGCGACACGTCCATGCCGGGCAGCTCGCGGCCCGCGTACTCCGACGCCGAGTACACCGACGCGCCCGCCTCCGACACCATGATCTTGGTGAGCTTGAGGTCGGGGTGCCGGGCGATCAGGTCGGCGGCGAGCTTGTCGGTCTCCCGGGACGCGGTGCCGTTGCCGATGGAGACCAGGTCGACGTTGTGCGCGCGGGCGAGCCCCGCGAGGGTCTCGATCGACTCGTCCCATTTCCGGCGCGGTTCGTGGGGGTAGATCGTGTCGGTGGCGACGACCTTGCCGGTGGCGTCCACGACGGCGACCTTGACGCCGGTGCGCAGGCCGGGGTCGAGGCCCATGGTCGCGCGGGTCCCGGCGGGCGCGGCGAGCAGCAGGTCGCGCAGGTTCGCGGCGAAGACGCGGACGGCCTCGTCCTCGGCCTCCTGGCGGAGCCGCGTGCGCAGGTCGATGCCGAGGTGCACCAGGATCCGGGTGCGCCACGCCCAGCGGACCACCTCGGCCAGCCACTTGTCGGCCGGACGGCCCTGGTCGACGATCTGGAACCGGCGCGCGATCTCCATCTCGTAGGAGGTGCGCTCCCCCGGCTCCGGCTCGTCCTCCGGCTCCAGGTCGAGGTCGAGGACCTCTTCCTTCTCGCCGCGGAACAGCGCCAGCACGCGATGCGAGGGCAGCTTCGCGAACGGCTCGGCGAACTCGAAGTAGTCGGAGAACTTCGCGCCCGCCTCCTGCTTGCCGTCCCGGACGCGCGACACCATCCGGCCCCGGTTCCACATGCGCTCGCGCAGCGCGCCGATGAGGTCGGCGTCCTCGCCGAACCGCTCGACGAGGATGGAGCGGGCGCCCTCCAGCGCCGCGGCCGCGTCGGCGACGCCCTTGCCGGCGTCCACATAGCTGGCGGCGGCGGCCTGCGGGTCGTGGGACGGGTCGTTCAGCAGCAGGTCAGCGAGCGGTTCGAGCCCGGCCTCGCGGGCGATCTGCGCCTTGGTGCGCCGCTTCGGCTTGTACGGGAGGTAGATGTCCTCAAGGCGCGCCTTGGAGTCGGCCGCCATGATCTGGGACCTCAGCTCGCCGGTGAGCTTGCCCTGCGACTCGATCGACTCCAGGATCGCTGCGCGGCGCTCGTCCAGCTCGCGCAGGTAGCGCAGCCGCTCCTCCAGCGCGCGGAGCTGGGCGTCGTCGAGCGTCCCGGTCGCCTCCTTGCGGTAGCGGGCGATGAACGGGACGGTCGCCCCGCCGTCGAGCAGGTCCACCGCGACCCGCACCTGGCCCTCGCCGACGCCGATCTCCTCGGCGATGCGCTGGGTGATGGGCGGCGGGCCGTCCTGGCCTGCGGACGTCTGGCTGATGGTCGCTGTCACAGCTCGTTTTCGCTTTCAGTCTGAGTTATCCCACAGTCGGCGCCGGACAGCGGGACGAGGTGGCCCCCGGCCCCGCCGAACAGGTATCGCACAAGGGCAGGGTAGGTCTAGGTCCACCGTCCGCGCCGCGAATAGGGGGCCTGGCACCACCGAGCGGCGGGCGCCGGTCGACCACAATGAAGGAGTCGGGACCTACCGGACACAGCACCCCGTGGAGGAATGGTGAGCGACCGCGAAGTCGTCATCGGGCCGCGATTCGGCGCGTATGGGCGGCGTGCCTTCACCAGCATCGTCCGCGCCGTGATCCAGATCGTGATGGCGTACGTGGCGAACCTGCCGCTGTTCATCCTCGCGGTGCTGTCGATCGCGTTCATCCCGCTGGGGGTGGGCGTGGTGCTCACGCCGGTGATGATGCAGGCGATCCGCGCGGTCGCCAACCAGCAGCGCGTGTGGGCGGCCGAGTGGTGGGGCGTGGAGATCCCCGTCCCGTACCGGCCGGAGCCGCCGGGCGGGCTCGGGCCGTTCGCGCGGCTGAGGTGGCTGTTCTCCGACCCGGCGACGTGGCGTGACCTGTTGTGGACGTTCCTGAACGTGCCCGTCGCGCTCGTCCTCGGGATCCTCGGCGGGCTGCTGGGGATCTACGGGCTGGAGGGCGTGTTCGTCGCGCCGTGGCTCGCGCAGATCACCGAGTACGGCTGGGGCCCGTTCTGGCCGCTGGACGACTACGGGGTGCTCGGGAGCCTCGCCACCGTCGTCCTCGGCGCGGTGCTGGTGGCGGTGTCCGTCCCGGTGGGGCCGTTCTTCCTGAAGGCGCACGCGCTGTTCTGCCAGGCGCTGCTCGCGCCGACGCGGGCCGCGCTGACCGAGCGCGTCCAGCGGCTGACGGAGACGCGGTCGGAGACGGTGGACGCGTCGGCCGCCGAGCTGCGCCGCATCGAGCGGGACCTGCACGACGGCGCGCAGGCCCGGCTGGTCGCGCTGAGCATGAACATCGGGCTCGCCGAGGAGATGATGAAGCATGATCCGGAGACCGCGCAGCAGCTCCTCGCCGAGGCCCGCGCGGCGAGCGGGACGGCGCTGACGGAGCTCCGCGACCTGGTGCGGGGGATCCACCCGCCGGTGCTGGCCGAGCGGGGGCTGGACGGGGCCGTCCGGGCGCTGGCGCTGAGCCTGCCGCTGCCGGTGGACGTCCGGACCGATCTGCCTGGACGTCCCGACGCGCCGGTCGAGTCGGCGGCGTACTTCGCGGTCGCGGAGATGCTGGCGAACGTCGTCAAGCACTCGGGCGCGCACAGCGCGTGGCTGCAGATCGAGCACGCGGACGGCCGGCTGCTTATGATCGTCGGGGACGACGGGACGGGCGGGGCCGACCCCGCGCGGGGGTCCGGGATGCGCGGGATCGAGCGCAGGCTGGCGGCCTTCGATGGGACCATGGCGGTGACGAGCCCGCCCGGCGGGCCGACCGTCGTGACCATGGAGCTGCCGTGCGCGTTGTCATCGCCGAAGATCTCGCCCTCCTCAGAGACGGGCTGATCCGCCTGCTCGGCGCGTTCGGCTTCGAGGTCGTCGAGGCCGTCGACAACGGGCCTTCCCTCCAGCGGGCGCTGATGACGCATCGTCCGGACGTGGCGGTCGTGGACGTGCGGCTCCCGCCGACGTTCACCGACGAGGGCCTGCGGGCGGCGCTTGAGGCGCGGCGCGAGATCCCGGGGCTGCCGGTGCTCGTGCTGTCGCAGCACGTCGAGCAGCTCTACGCGCGGGAGCTGCTGTCGGACAGCACGGGCGGCATCGGCTACCTGCTGAAGGACCGGGTGTCGGACGTCAAGGTGTTCGTGGAGGCGGTGCGCCGGGTCGCGGACGGCGGCACCGCCCTCGACCCGGACGTGGTCGCGCAGCTGCTGACCCGGCACGCCCGCGAGGAGCCGCTGCAGCAGCTGACCCCCCGCGAGCGGGAGGTGCTCGGGCTGATGGCGGAGGGCCGGTCGAACGCGGCGATCGCCGGGAAGCTGTTCGTCACCGAGAAGGCGATCAGCAAGCACACGAACAGCATCTTCGGCAAGCTCGGGCTGCCGCAGTCCGAGGACGACAATCGCCGCGTCCTCGCCGTCCTCGCCTACCTGGGCACCTGACCTTCTCGCCGGTCTACCTCGCCGGTCTACTTCGCCCAGGGTGGGACGAGCCGCTCGTCGCCCTGGGGGGCGATGTCGCATCTCGTTTCGTCCACGAGCGCGTCCGGGTCGTAGGCGAGGCAGCCGGCGTGGGCGGCGACGACGGCGGTGAATCCGGCGTCGGGCCGCGAGGTCAGCTGGCGCGGGACGCCGGCGGGCAGGACGACGGTGTCGCCCGGGCCCGCCTCCAGCTTGCGTCCGTCCAGGTCGACGGTGGCGGTGCCGTCCAGGAACGTCCAGATCTGCTCGGTGTCGAAGGCGTGCAGCGGCCCGGTCCTGCCGGGCGCCATGTCGACGCGCCAGAGCGCGATGCCTTCGGTGCCGCCCTGGGTGGGCGTCGCGAGGGTGGTCATGGTGCCGTTCGGCGTGCCGGTGCGGCGGCTTTCGGTGTCGCGGATGAGCGTCATGGGACCCGATCCCCTAGATTGGACAACACGGTTGTCCTTATAGTCAATGAGGTTGTCTTTTATGTCAAGCCACGAGCCCGCCGAGGGGCCCGCCGACGCGCCCGGGTACGAGCTGCCGCTGCGGCTCTTCCTCGCCTTCCGCGTGATCGTCGACGAGGTGCACGCCGAGCTGGCCGAGCAGGGGCATCCCGGCCTGCGTCCCATGCACGGCTTCGTCTTCCAGGCCATCGGCCCGGACGGCACGACCGCGGTGGAGCTCGGCCGGCGGCTCGGGGTGTCCAAGCAGGCCGCGGGCAAGATGGTCGAGTCGCTGGAGCGCGCCGGGTACGTCGAGCGGGGCGCGGACCCGGCCGACGCGCGGCGCAAGATCGTCCGGCTGACCGCGCGCGGCGCGGACTCGCTGGCCCGCTCCGCGCGGATCTTCGACCGGATCCGGGACGACTGGGTCCGGCGGCTCGGCGCCGGCCGCGTCCGGGCCCTGGAGCACGATCTCCGCCGGGTCACGCCGGACGACCCGTGGCGGCTCGACGCGCCGGGCTGGTTCGGCTCGGCCTGAAATTTTCTTGGCGGGTACGGGCCCGTATGTGCCCAGGCAGCCGCTTAGACCACCGGCGCCATTGCGTCCGACCAGCCGCTGGGCTCTTGAACGCACCGTTCCACCCGGTTACGATCCCCCCAATTCTTAGGAAAGTTTCCTAAGAATTTATGCGGGGATTCCTGTTTGCTTCGGGGGCCGAACGAACGGAGAATCATGTCAAGACCGGGCGGACGGCGGGCCATCGCGCTCGCCGGCGCAGCAACCCTGGCGGTCGCCACCGCCCTGCTGGCGGCGCCACCGGCGTCCTCGGCCGGGACGGTCACCGCCGAGTGTAAGAAGACCCAGGACTGGGGCTCCGGCTTTGGCGGCACGTGCACGATCACGAACGGGACGAACGCCCCCTTGAACGGCTGGAAGGTCGAAGGTGACCTGCCATCCGGGACGAGCGTGACGTCGGTATGGAACGCCACCAAGACCGTTTCCGGTAACCACTACACCTTCACCAACCCGACGTGGAGCAACACGCTGGGCGCCAACACGACGACGAGTTTCGGCTTCAACGGGACCGGGTCGGGCTGGTTCACCGGCTGCAAGATCAACGGCGTGGCCTGCGACGGCAGCGGCACCGGCGAGGACACCGAGGCTCCCAGCACCCCCGCGGGCCTCCGTGTCACCGGCAAGACCGCCACGACCGTCTCGCTCGCGTGGGACGCGTCCACCGACGACGTGGGCGTCACCGGCTACGACGTGTACCAGGGCGACACCACCAAGGTCGCCGCGGTGACCGAGACCAGCGTCTCCATCAGCGGCCTCACTCCCAAGACCGCCTACACGTTCGTGGTCAAGGCGAACGACGCCTCAGGGAAGAGCTCCCTCGCCTCCGCTCCCCTTCAGGTCACCACCGACGAAGGGGGCAACAGCTCCGCCGACCGGGTCATCGGCTACTTCGTCAACTGGGGCGTCTACCAGCGGAACTACCACGTCAAGAACATCGAGACGAGCGGCTCCGCCAACAAGCTGACGCACATCAACTACGCGTTCGGCAACGTCCAGGGCGGCCGGTGCACCATCGGCGACGGTTACGCCGACTACGAGAAGGCGTACGGCGCCGACCAGAGCGTCGACGGCGTCGCCGACACGTGGGACCAGCCCCTGCGCGGCAACTTCAACCAGCTCCGGAAGCTGAAGAAGAAGCACCCGAACCTGAAGATCCTCTGGTCGTTCGGCGGCTGGACGTGGTCCGGCGGCTTCGGCCAGGCCGCGCAGAACCCGGCGGCGTTCGCCGAGTCCTGCTACAACCTGGTCGAGGACTCGCGCTGGGCGGACGTGTTCGACGGCATCGACATCGACTGGGAGTACCCGAACGCCTGCGGTCTCTCCTGCGACACCAGCGGCAAGGACTCGTTCAAGAACCTGCTGTCCGCGCTGCGGACCAAGTTCGGGTCGAGCAACCTCGTGACGGCCGCGATCACCGCGGACGCCAGCTCGGGCGGCAAGATGGACGCGGCCGACTACAAGGGCGCGTCGCAGTACGTCGACTGGTACCTGCCCATGACCTACGACTACTTCGGGGCATGGGACGCGAAGGGCCCGACGGCGCCGCACTCGCCGCTCACGTCCTACCCGGGCATCCCGCACGAGGGCTTCAACACGGCGGACACCATCGCCAAGCTGAAGGGGCTCGGCATCCCCGGCAACAAGCTCCTGATGGGGCTCGGCTTCTACGGCCGCGGATGGACGGGCGTCACCCAGAAGGAACCCGGCGGGACGGCCACCGGCCCCGCGCCCGGCAAGTACGAGCAGGGCATCGAGGACTACAAGGACATCAAGGGAAGATGCCCCTCGAACGGCACCATCGCCGGGACCGCCTACGCCTTCTGCGGTAACCAGTGGTGGAGCTACGACACACCTTCCACCATCGGCGGAAAGTCGAACTGGGCCGCGTCCGAGGGACTGGGCGGCACGTTCTTCTGGGAGCTCAGCGGCGACACCGGCAACGGTGAGCTCATCTCCGCCATCAAATAGCGGTCTCGGCTGAGCTGTTCGCAGAGGGGGTCCTCCCAGCCCCTTAAGGCAGCCGAGACATCGGGCCCCTGACCAACCGGACGCCGGTCAGGGGCCCTCCCCTTCCCAGGGCGCGCCGGAGCTACCAGGGCGCGCCCTGGGTCGGCGTCCGTCCGGGGGCCTTGCGCCAGATCAGCCTGGGCGGCCCCCGCGCGGCGCTCGACGCGCCGCGTCCAGCCGTCGGTGCGCGGTACTCGACGCGCGGCATCAGCCGTCGGAGCGCGACGCGCTGCGTCAGCCGTCGGTGCGGGCGAGGACGGCGCGGGCGCGGGCCTCGCCAGACGCGTTGCCGAGGCTGCGGTACAGGTCGAGGGCCTCGCGGGCGGGGGCGGCGGCCTGGTCGCGGCGGCCCGCGTCCAGCAGCACCTCGGCGAGGGTGCGGCGGCTCCGGGCCTGCCACCAGCGGTCGCCGAGCTCGTCGAACGCCTCGACGGACCGGCGCAGCGCCTCGGCCGCCTCGTCGTGCCGTCCCAGCCGGCCGAGGGCGCGGCCCTCCGACAGGCGGCTGCGGGCGAGGCCCCACGTGTCGCCGAGCGCCTCCAGCGCCCGCGCGGACTCGCGGACGAACCTCAGCTCCCGCAGCCCGTTGCGCGGGTCGCCGGTCTCGCCGGCGGCGCGCAGGCAGCGGGCCGCCTCCCACTGCTCGCCGCGCAGCCGGAACGCCTCGATCGCCCGCTCCAGCGTCGGCGCCGCCAGGCTGTGCTTCACGTCGGCGGCCGCGTGGTCGCCGGACCCGCGGAGCGCCCGCGCCTCGGCGGCCAGGACCTCCCCGAGCGCGCGGAGCGTCTGCGCCTCCGAGTACCGGTTGCCGTTGCGCTGGAACACCCGCAGCGCCTCTTCGAGCAGGCCGCGGGCCTCCGCGTAGCGGCGCTGGGCCAGCCTCAGCTCGGCGAGGTTGCGCTGCGTCCTGGCCCGCCACCAGGCGTCGTCCTCCTCGGTGAACGCGTCGATCGCCTCGATGAGGTAGCCCTGGCCCTCGTCGACGTTGCCGGCGTCCCGCAGGCACATGCCGACGGCGCGGAGCGCGCGGGCGCGCCACCACCGCTCCCTGCCGCCGGTGAAGATGCGGAGCGCCTCGGACGCGTCGTTGTACGCGCTCTCCATGAGCCCTTGGTTGCCCTGGACGGACGACCGCTCCAGCAAGGCGATCCCCAGGGACTGGTCGTCGTTCATGTGGGTGGCGACCGTGTAGGTCAGTTCGGCCGCCGCCCGCCACTCCGGCCAGAACATGCGCAGCGAATGGAACAGCGAGCAGGTGGCGCGGCCAAGGCGCCACACCAGACTCCACATTTCGTGTTCCGCGCCTTGCGCGAGGAGCGCGAGAAGGGCGGGACGCTCGCTCGTCAGCCAGTCGGGCGCCGAGTACTCGGAGGCGGGCGCCTCGCCCGCTCGGCGGTGCCAGTCCTGGGGCCAGCGGCTCGCGGCCACCCGTTCGGCGCGTTCGCGGTAGCCGTCGAGGACGCGTTCCAGGGCGGCGTCACGCTCGTGTTCGGCGTCCTCCACTTCCGTCCGTTCCAGCGCGTAGAGGCGGACGAGGTCGTGCAGGCGGTACCGCATCCGTCCGGTGGCGTCCGTCCCGGAGCACTCGACGAGCTGCGCGTCGACCAGGGCCTCCAGCTGGTCGTCGCCCTCCAGGTCGGACACGCCGAGCAGCGCGCCCGCCGCCCACGCCTGCACGTCGGGCGCGTCCAGCATGGCCAGGGTGCGCAGCAGGCGGCGTTGCGTCCGGCTGCAGTCGTCGTAGCTGAGCGCCAGGCTCGCCCGGACGCTGGTGTCGATGTCGCGGGCGGTCTCCAGCTCGTCCAGCCGGCGGCGGCGCTCGTCGGCGCTCGTCGGCGAGCCGGTCGGCCATGGCGCGCGGCGTCCACGACTCGCGGGCGGCGAGGCGGCCGCCGCAGATCCCGATCGCGAGCGGCAGGTATCCGCACAGCTCGGCGATCTCGGCGGCCGCCGCCGGGTCGCGGGCGATCCGCTCCCGGCCCGCGAGCCGGCCGAGCAGCTCCACCGCCGTGTCGTCGGTGAACTCCCGCAGCCGCCGGTCGAACGTGTTGCGCAGGTGCAGCGGCTGCCGCGACGTCACGATCACCGCGCAGCCCCCGACGGGCGGCAGCAGCGCCCGCACCTGGTCGGCGTCGCGGGCGTTGTCGAGCAGGACGAGCAGGCGGCGGCCCTTCGTCCACGTCCACCACAACTTCTGCAGCTCCGGCAGCCCGCCGGGGTCGGTGGACAGCCGGACGCCCAGCGCCTGCAGGAACCCGATCAGCACCTCCTCCGGCTCGGCGCGGGCGTCGCCCGTCCCGCGCAGGTCGAAGTACAGGCAGCCGTCGGGGTACTCGGCGGCGATCTCGTGCGCGAACCGGGCCGCCAGCGACGACTTGCCGACCCCGGCCGGGCCGTGCAGCGACACGACCAGCGGCGACGCCGGGGAGCCCGAACCGTCGGCGACCGCGCGGCGCAGCTCGGCGAGCGATCCGTCCCGCCCGGTGAAGTGCGCGATCACGGGCGGGAGCTGCGCCGGCGCGACCCCGGACCCGGCCTCGTCCCGGTCGGCGGAGCGCTCGCCGCCGGGCGGGGCCTGCTGCGTCCCCCACGCCGCGATCCCCGCCAGGAGCGCGACGCCGCTGGTGACCAGGATCTGGACGGGGGCCGCGAGATCCAGCGCGTCCAGCGACGTCGTCACCGCCGTGATCACCGCGGTGAGACCGCCGACGATCCACGGCGCCGCCAGCCGGGCCCGCCTTTCGGGCAGGGGTCGCGCCGCGCCGGTGGACGTCTCGTCCGGCATCCGGTCCCTCCGCCCTCCGTCCGGTCCCGACCCCACGATCGCGGGGCGGCGGGCCCGTTTCCACCCCATTACGGATGATCACTCATCCCGGGGAACGGAAGGTGAACGGGAACCCTCAGCCGGTCTGGAGGACCGCCTGGATCTCCAGGACGATCTGGACCTTCTCCCCCAGCCCCAGCGCGCCGCCCGCGATGGTGGTGCGGTCGCCCACGCCGAACTCCAGCCGGTTGATCTCGCCGGTCGCCGTGAACCCGGCGCGGGCGCCCTTGAACGGGTCGTCCTCCCGGAACGGGTCGGGGCCGAACCCGTCGACCTCCAGCGTCAGCGGGACCTGCCTGGTCGTCCCGCGCAAGGTCAGCTCGCCGTCGAGGACGTAGCCGTCGCCTTCGCCTTCGCCGCCGCGGCGCAGTCCGGTGGAGCGGTAGGTCATGGTCGGGTACGTGGCGACCTCCAGGAAGTCCGCGGACCTGACGTGCTCGTCCCGCTGCGCGTTCCCGGTGTCGACCGAGGCCAGGTCGATGGACGCGGTCACGGTCGAGTCGAGGGGGTCGTCGGCGGTCACGAGGGTGCCCTCGAACGTCCCGAACCGGCCACGGACCTTGCTGACCATCAGGTGCCTGACCGTGAAGCCGACGCCGGAGTGGACGGGGTCGATCGTCCAGGTGCCCGCGACGTAGCCGGGGACCTCGACAAGCTCGGTCGTCATCGTGTCTCCTAGGGTTATGAATGGTAAGGCGGTTCCGATCAGGAACCATCGGAACCGCCTCCATGGTGCGGACACCCTCGGAGTCGGCACAAGAAGGCACTTTTTTCTGCCTCGGTCACCTGGAGAGAACCATGGGATTGCAGCCGCACGCGGCGAGTTGCCGGGCCCGCGAGATCCTCGACCGGGTCGGCGACAAATGGTCGTTGCAGGTCATCGCGCTGCTCGGCGAGCGCACCAAGCGGTTCACCGAACTCAAACGCGAGATCGAGGGCATCAGCCAGCGGATGCTCACCGTCACGCTGCGCGGCCTGGAACGCGACGGAATCGTCACCCGGACCGTGTATCCGGTGATGCCGCCGCGCGTCGACTATTCGCTCACGCCGCTGGGCGCGACGCTGATGGACGCGGCCCACGCCCTCGTCTACTGGGCCGAGAACCACCTCGACGAGATCGACGCCGCCCGCGCCGACTACGACGCCCGAGCCGCCGAGATCGACGCGCTAAAACGGCCGTCCTGAGCGCGTGCATAGGGCCGTCCTGAGCGCGTGCATAGGGCCGTCCACGGCCGAAAACCGTGTGCCGTCATTAGCGGCGGCGAGGTAGCTTGGTGGGGATGGACCTTCACGAGGTGGGACGGCGAGCTAGCCGCGCCGAGCTGGGGAACGAGCAGTCGTGCCCGGCCCGGCTCGGCGGTGTGCGCCGTCATCCCATCGACCTCGTGAGGCCGTCCCATGCGTTCTTCTGACATTCGTTCGACCTTTTTCGACTTCTTCCAGCGGCGCGACCACCGTGTCGTGCCGTCGAGCCCGCTCATCCCGTCCGACCCGACGGTGCTGCTGACGAACGCGGGCATGAACCAGTTCAAGCCATACTTCCTCGGCGAGACGACGCCGGACCATCCCCGGCTGATGACCGTGCAGAAATGCGCGCGGACGTCCGACATCGAGAACGTGGGCCGCACCACGCGGCATTCGACGTTCTTCGAAATGCTCGGCAACTTCTCGTTCGGCGACTACTTCAAGGCGGAGGCGATCTCCTGGGCGTGGGAGCTCTTCACCCGCCACTACAACCTCGACCCCGGCCGCATATGGGTCACCGTCTACCTGGACGACGACGAAGCCGAACGACTCTGGCGCGGCGTCGGCGTTCCCCCGGAACGGATCCAGCGCCTCGGCATGGAGGACAACTACTGGTCGATGGGCGTGCCCGGCCCATGCGGCCCGTCCTCCGAACTCCACTACGACAGGGGGCCGTCCTTCGGACGTGAAGGCGGACCGGCCGCCGACGGCGAGCGCTACCAGGAACTGTGGAACCTCGTCTTCATGCAGAACCTCCGCGGCGAGGGATCCGGTAAGAGCGGATACCCCATTCTCGGCGAACTGCCCGCGCGGAACATCGACACCGGCCTGGGCCTCGACCGCCTCGCGGCGATTCTGCAGGACGTCGACACGGTCTGCGGGACGGATCTGCTCGCGCCGACATTCCGGCTCGTCCAGGAAATGGCGGGCCGCGGCTACCCGGGACGCGACGGCGGCGACGATTCCACGTCCTTCCGCATCGTCGCCGAACATTCGCGCTCGATCGCGTTCCTCATCGCGGACGGCGTCATGCCCGCGCGCGACGGCAGAGGCTACGTCCTGCGCCGCCTGATGCGCCGCGCCGTCCGCCACGCGCGCAAACTCGGCATCGACGATCTGAGCCTGCCTGCGCTGACGTCCAGCGTCATCGACAACCTCGGCGGAACATGGCCGGAACTGACGCGGCAAAACGACCTCATCCGGCAGGTGGTCACGGCCGAGGAGGAAGGCTTCGAACGAACGCTGCGCCAGGGCTCGCAGATCCTGGAATCGGCGATCGGCCGCGCGACGACCGCCATCTCCGGGCGCACCGCGTTCGACCTGCACGACACCTACGGCTTCCCGATCGACCTGACCGTCGACGCCGCGCGCTCCGCGGGCCTCATGGTCGACGAGAACGAATTCGCGGAACTCCTCGAAGAACAGCGCCGCCAGGCGCAGCAAGCGAACCGGGGCCGGAAAGGCGACGCCGTCGCGCGCCAGGACACCTACCGGCGCATCACCGCGGAACACGGCCCCAGCACTTTCGTCGGCTATTCCGCGGCGACGGCGGAAACGAAAATCCTGTCCCTCGTCGGCCCCGGCGGAACACTGCGCACCGCGACCAAAGGCGACGAGATCGAACTGATCCTGACGCGCACGCCGTTCTACGCGGAATCGGGCGGCCAGGTCGGCGACACGGGCACGCTGCGCACCTCCGGCGCGGCGCTCCAGGTCGTCGACACCCAGCTGGGCCTGGACGGCCTGCACGTCCACACCGTCCGCGTCCTGGACGGCGAAGTACGCCCCGGCGACGACGCCGAAGCGACCGTCGACGCGGACCGCCGGGCGGCCACCGCACGGTCCCACAGCGCGACCCACGTCCTCCACGCGATGCTGCGCCGGCTCCTCGGCGACCACGCCGCCCAGCGCGGCTCACGTGTCGAGCCGGGCCGGCTCCGCTTCGACTTCGCGCACTTCTCCCCCGTCGACACCGCGCCCGTCCAGACCCTCGTGAACGACTACCTCCTCGACGACCCCGCCGTCCGCGTCTGGGAGGCGACCCGCGCCGAGGCGGAGAAGGCGGGCGCGCTGGCGCTGTTCGGCGAGAGGTACGGCGACGACGTCCGCATCGTGGACATCGGCGACGCGTCCCGCGAACTGTGCGGCGGCACCCATGTCGGGCACGGCTCACAGGCGGGCCCCGTCCACATCGTGGGCGAGTCGTCCATCGGCACCGGCCTGCGCCGCGTGGAGGCGCTCACCGGCGCGGACGCCCTGCGCCACTACGACCACCAGCGCGACCTCCTGCGCGAGCTCGCGGAGCTGCTGCACGTCCGTCCCGACCAGGCGCCCGGCCGGCTACGGCAACGCCTGGAGACACTCGCGGAGACCCAGCGGCACCTGGAGACCATGCGCCGCGCCGAACTGGACGCGCACGCGGAACGCCTCATGTCCCAAGCCGAACCACTGCCGGGCGGACGGCTGGTGGCGGCGCTCGTCCCCGGCCTGACCAGCGCGGACCTCCGCACCGTCGCCACGACGATCCTCGACCGCCTTCCCGGCGGCATCGTCATCCTCGGCACGGAATCGTCCGGCAAGGCGGCGCTGGTCGCGGCGACGCGCCAGGGCGTCCAGGCCCGCGACCTCCTGACCGGCGCGGCACGCGAGGTCGGCGGCGGCGCGGGCGGCAAGGGCCCCATCGCGAACGCGGGCGGCCGCCACCCCGAGAACCTGCCGAAGGCGATCCGCACCGCGGCGCGCGACGCCCGCGCCCTGCTGGCCTGAACGACACATCCGCCGGCCCGTCCGGGACCGATGTTCCGGTCGGGCTGGCGGGATTTGAACCCACGACCCCCGGCACCCAAAGCCGGTGCGCTACCAAACTGCGCTACAGCCCGCACGCCACCGCCGTGCACGATGACGCGAGAAGTCTAGTCCCGATCGGCCCCGCCCGGCGCATGACACGTCCGCCCCCCGGACCCTGTACGCTACGGGTTGGCGATCGGAGGGCCACCAGCCCTCCTCCGCACGCGGGCGTAGCTCAATGGTAGAGCCCCAGTCTTCCAAACTGGCTACGCGGGTTCGATTCCCGTCGCCCGCTCTCTCGTTTCCAGGTCAGAGCCCTGCAGGGCGATCCTGACAATCTCTTTCAAGATCATTTATCACCCATTTTGGCACTGGGATCCGGCACGCCTGAGCGCATCCTGGTTCATCTGCAAACCTTAATGATCATGTCGTGACCGCCCCCATTGAAGGTCGACACGGCGCAGGAGCAGGCAGGCCCAACGCTGATTGCCCGGCTCCCGCCGGGAACCGGGCAATCAGCCAGCGGACGTTTTTCTAGTTCGCTCCTACCCCGAGCAGCCGACGTTGGTCAGGCGGTGACGACGCGGTAGCTGACCCGCACAGATCATTTGCAGGGGAACTCTCCCGTCCGGGCGAGTCCGTAAGCGCGCGTGCGCCCCCAGCCCAAGGGCACGTGCGGCTGTTTCGACGTTCGTCGTGGTGGGCAAGGCCTGTTGCCCGTGATATCCGGTGTCACGTGCAAGACGTCAGAAGTCGCCGATGCGACGTCCGCGCGCACTCCAGGATCACTGGAATGCCCCATGTGCCAGGCCGCCGTAGCCGCATGTGCGGCCTCCCGGTAAGCCGCGATTCGCGCCTCATGGCCGAGAGCCGACTGCCGAGCCCCGGGCACCGGACGCGCGGTCGGGACGGCCGCACCCACACCCCACCGATGCCGCAGCTTCGGCAAATGTGAGGTCAGCGGCAAGCCTGCCGCTAGAGAAGTTGATCGGGGATTTCGCGCTGTTCGTGTATCCCGGAACCGCTACCGCGTATTCGATGATCTGGCCCGGTGTCGGGACACTGAATCTCAACCGGACTAAGAGACCGGCGCTCACACAGACCCACGAAGAACGCTGCCTCGCTCTCTGCCACCGCAGCCACGGTCCGCAAACTGACTCGAGGCGGTTCCTCCAGACCCGGCGCGCTCTGCTCGTTCCAGTTCAGCGCGCGATGGACGCGGTGTCGCCGTCCGGTCCGCGGGCGCAGTCCGGAACAAGCCGTACCGCCGCTCGACGAACTGACAGCCTTCCGCGCCTTGTGATAGTCCCGGGTGACGTTCGGTCTGCGACCATCCTCACGTGCGAGCGTGGCCACGACATTGATGTGATCGTTTGCGTGGCGCACGGCGATCCACCGGCACGCCTCTGCACCATCCCGTGGCACAAATGCCGGCCTGGTGCATCAGTTCCCTCGTGCACCGTCGGGACCGTCTGAAGCCGGCAGGAGCGGTACCCGCTAGCGGCCACGGTGACCGCTCTACGGGAGGTTCGTCAGTGATCGATGCGCTCGTCTGATTCGCTCTCCAGATCGGCTAGGAGGAACTCGGCCACGGCCTCCTCCGCGATTGCGGCGTCGTGAGCGGCGAGCAATCGGGCGAGTTCGGTATCCCAAGGGCTGTCGGAGACACGGCCCGCGGACGGGAACGGTCCGGGCGCGTTGACCAGGGCCGCCCGGTAGTCCGCTGCGGACATCCGCCATGGCCGCGCACCCGTTCTGACGATGACATGGGCGGCGATACGCAGGCCCTCACCGTCGAAGTCCCCGTGATATCGAAGCACGCAGCCGGAGGCGGCAAGGTCGCGCAGGAGGCGGATGGCGGCGCTGTTGGGCCAGCCCGACGAACAGACCAGCGGCGGGCATCGCCGTCCGAGGTGCTGAACGGCCAGAGCGACGATCGAAGGGTTTTCCGTCACCCACACCGTCGGTCCGATGTCATGCAGGCTGGGAGAAACTGCGAGTTGTGCGAGCGTGAGGACGGATGCCTGTCCGGCATCCGCCCAGCTGTTCAGGGAGTGGGCCAGAGCGTCCGAGCCGCTCGGACGCATTCCTGCGACAAGCACCGTCGTGGACAGGGAGTCGCAGGCGATACCGGCCCTCTCCCAGAGTGCTCTGCGTTCGACCGCATCGTCCGGAGGGGCGATGGCATACACGCAGGAGAGGGCCTTCAGAACGACGCCGGACAGGCGACGGCCTTCGTCCAGCGCGTGCGGGTCGCCGAGCGTGTCGGTCGCGAAGGCGGCGAGCGGACGGCCGTCGGCCGGCAGTACGGCGAGCACCGACAGGGCCTGCTCCAGCATGGCGCGGGTGTCCTCGAGCGAGCCTGCGACGAGACCGCGGCGGCGGACGTCGGCGACCCAGTCGAGGAGCGCCGGTTCGGCGACGACGACCGGATGCTCGACCAGCCAGCTCCAGAGGGCTGTGCGTCTTCGTTCCCAGTCACGGCGCTCGGCCGCCCGATCCCCGATCGGTCCGATGATCGTCTCAGTGGCGGTCCGGGTGTCGCAGCCGGCCATCTCGTCCATCACGGCGTCCAGGCGGGTGACCGCGATGGTCAGTGTGGACGGCGGATACCTGTCCATGCCGAGCAGGTCCGCGAGCGCGGCACGTTGGCGCTCTCCGAGCCCGCTGACGGTGACCCTGCTCACCGGGGCGCCCGAGGAGAACCTTCGGTGCAGCTCCTTCCACAGCGGGACGAGGTCGGAGGCCCGGAGCCGGTCAGGAAGCGCCATCGAGGTCCTCGATCGCGAACAGGCCGTCGTCGGCGGGCACGGTGCGGTAGCCGTCCCAAATGAAACGGGCGGTGGTGACGGCGTTGTCGCCATCGCCGTCGGCTCCGGTGATGAGCTGGTGGATGGCGATGCCGTCGAGCTCGCGGTAGTCGCACCATTCGTGGTCGGAGGTCAGGACGAGGTCGAGGCCGAGGTTCACCAGAAGGTCGAATACTTGGCCGCGGTTGGTGGTGTCCACACCGACGAACACTTCATCGAGCAGGATGAACCGGGGACAGCGGGGATCGGTCTGGTAGTGGGCCGCCACGGCGGCGATGAGCGGCAGGTGAAGCGCGATCGCCTTCTCACCGCCGGAGAGCGCGCCGTGGAGTTTGCGGGTCAGGTCCTGCCATCCTTTTCCGTCCGCGCGTTCGAGACGCACGGTGAAGCGGTGCCAGGCGGTGTAGTCGAGCACCTCCATCAGCTGTTCCTCCCAGCTGGCGGCGGTGTTGGCGGCCCTCGCCTCCTCGACCCGTTCTCGGAAGAAGCGGTAGAGCGCCTCCCTGTCCTCGTTTCCCAGTCCAGCTGGATCGCGGAGGAGGAGCTGACGGGCGGTGCGGATGCCGACCGTCTGCTGCGGGTCGACCTCCCAGACCAGTCGCACGGCGACCTGGGACGCTGTCCGCACGCGTTCGAGGCGGCGATTCATGCCGTCCACGAGGTCACCGGCCTGCCGGATCCGGTCGGCGAGATGGCGGCGGGTGTCGCCCGCGAGAGTGCGGTCGAACAGGTCGCGTTCCTTGTCCGTGATGTCGGCGCGCCGTCTGTTCCGCTCCTCGGCGAGGGCGGTGCTCAGCTCGGTCGCTCCGACGCGGATGCCCTGCATGGTCGCCGTGAGGATCTGGACGTCCTCATCCGGCACGAGTTCCAGGTCGGCCTGGTCCGCCAGGACGTCGCGAGCATGATGCATGGCCTCGGACAGGCGAGCGCCGGCGTCCCTCACATGCTGGGGCTCGTGCGGGGTGCGTTCGAGCGCGGCAGCGACGGCACGGGCGCTTTCCAGAGTCGCTCTGACACCGTCGTCCGGCGCCGCCTTGGCTTTGAGGTCGGCGTCGACGGCCAGATGCCCAGTGGCGAGATGGCGAAAACGAGCGGCGGCCCGATCCCTGGCGGCCACGGCGTCGTCGCGCGCCTGCTCCGCCGCGGTGACTGATTTCTTCAGCGCGCCGATACGTTCGCGCAGGTCGGACAGCGTGTTCCGGATGTCCTGGCAGGTACGGCGGCACTCGTTGTGCTCCCGCCTGGTCGTCGTGAGCCGTTCGAGGACCTGCCGGTGCTCGACACCGATCGACGCGTCGATCGTGGCGAGCCGTTCGGCGAGCGCCTCGGCCCCTCCCGCCGCTTCCGCCGCCGACTCGGCGGACTCTAAGGCCGTGCGTGCGTAGTCCTCGGATGCCTCGGTCGTGGATCGTGCTCTGGCGTCTGCGGCCAGCAGAGCCGTGCAGTGCTCGATCCAGACGATGCCGCTCTCACCAGCGTCACGTACAGCGTCGGTGAGAGCGTCGAGGGGGCCAGTCTGGACCGGGAGATCGTGCTCCGCTCCCAGGAGGGCGAGTGCGTTCAGCGCCGACTTCAGCTGGTTCTCCCGATCACCGAGCCGTTCCTGGTCCCGCTTCAGCTGGTCGCCGTGCTCGCCGACCTTCTGTTCCGCTTCGGCCAGCGCCCGCGCGGCGTTGTTGAGCGGCCGGTGCGAAGGTCTGTCGCCGAGTTCGGCGCCCAGTGCCGCCCTCCCCGTCCGAAGGCGGCCGAGGAGTTCGTCGATCTCGCTGATCCTCGCGTTCAGCTCTCCGATCTCGGCGTCGAGTTCCTCGATGCGGCGGCGCCGGGTTCGTTCCCGGGCGGTCGCTCCGATGAAGGCGGGCTCGGGCTTGCTCCACCGGCCGGACGCGGGGCCGAGGCGCCAGGATCCGTCCGTGCCCACGGCGGCCGGATGATCCGTGTACCGCGCGGTGCTTCCCAAGGCGACCGCGGAGAGGAGGATATGCAGGACCTCAGGTGCGACGGCGGTGTCCGACTCCGCCACCAGCACGTCGGCGATGCTCGGGCCGGGTGCGGGGACGGTCGGACGACCGGACAGGAACGTGTCCAGTTCGTCGGTCAGGACGGCACCGTCCGGCATCACCCATGCGTCCAGGAGGCCCGAAGCCTCCAGTGCGGCCTCGATCCCGGCCTGGACCGGCTGAGTGACACCGTCCGCGAAGGCCACCAGTCGCCAGAGCGGGCCACCCGGCCGCGACGTTCGGACCGCGGTGTGCGTGTATCGAGCCTCAGGTTCGACAGCGCTCTGTTCCACAAGAACGGCGCGGCGATGAGCACGGGCGTCCAGCGTTGCGACGGTCTCCTCCCGGCGGGTCCGAAGCGTGTTCTCCTCTTTGGCGAACCTCTCGATCGCCTCGGCGCGTGCCGTGAAGATGATCTCGTCGCAGTCGTGTTCGTCCTCGACGGCCGACGCGAGCGCATCGGGGTCGAGCGGGGCGAGGTACCGGCACGTGCGCGCCCAGCGGGCCAGTTCGGACGCCAGGGTCTTTCGGATCGCCGCATGCTCGTCCCGCGCCGCGTCGCGGGCTTCCACCGATCTCTCCAGCCGGGTCCGGCTCCGGTCGGCCTCGGCCTCGGCCTCGGCGCGGCGCTCACGGGCCCGTTCGTGGACGTCGATCGCCTTCCGCACTTCACCGATCTGCTTCTCGCGACTGATCGTCGACGCGCGCAGGAGATCCCGGGCCCGCCTTGTCGCGCCGGCGGCATCGCCCGGCTCGGCGGAACGCGACAGGCGGAGGAGCGGCTCAAGGCAGTCCGCCGCCTCCTGATGGGACACGGCGAAGCCCGCACGCTCTGCCGCACGGGCGGCCTCGGCGCGGGCTCGCTCGGTCAGTGATCGCCGGTCGGCGGCGTCGGACACGGCCTGCTCGGCCTCGTCCCGTCTGCGCCGCGCGTCGGCGGCATGGCGCTCGGCGGTGCGCCGCGATTCGGCCGCTGCGCGCTCGGCCTTGCGCGCGTTCTCCCGCAGGTCGTCGAGCTCATGTCCAGCCTGGTACGCCGGGCTGGCGAGGAGACCCTCGATGCGCCCGCCGAGGGTCTGCTCCCGGCGCTCTTCCTCTTCCAGCCGCACGCTGGAGGCCTCATGCTCAGCGACGGCATGGGCCTGCTTCTCCTTGTCCACGCGGGCCGTGCCCGTGAGCCGGTCCATGGTCGTCGTCGCCGAAATCAAGGATGCGGCCGCGGCACGCAGGACTCGCTGTGCATAGGTGCGCTGCCGGGCCGCGAGCCGCCCGGCCTCCGCGACGTGCCCGTCGAGCCGGTGCAGCTCTTCCCGCTGGCGGTCCAGCCGTTCGAAGCCCTCGGCGATCTCGTGGATCTCACCTTCGCCGAGCGGCGGCAGGGCACTGGAGAGCAGCTGCGAGAGCAGGCCGGGATCGAGCCGTTCCGAGAGCTTGGGGGTGCGGAGTTGCCGCAGCGCCGTGAGCAGCGAGTCGTAGCGCTGTTCGGTCAGGCCGCGGTAGAGCGTCCGGCGTACCGTCGTCCGGTAGGCGTCCGCCGATTCGTGAACCTTTCCGGCGGTGCCCAGCGCATCGTCGAGCGCGGCCCGGGTGAGAGGCTGGCCACCTTCACCGGTGAGGCTCAGGCCGCCTTGGCCTCCGATCCGTTGTCCGCTGGTGAAATAGGCGACGGTGACGTTCTTGGTGTTGACCGTTGCCTGCAGGCGGGCACCGCAGGTGAACCAGCGCGGCTCGTCCTCATCGTCTCCCGGGTGGGCGAACTCCAGCCAGACGTAGCCCACCCTGGTACTGCCGGTATGACCGTCGCCCATGAGGTTCCAGTGCATGGTGCGCTCGCTGCCGCCGAACGTGGACAGCCGGTTGGGCTTGAGGCTGGCGTCCAGCAGGTAGGGCAGCAGCAGCTCCAGAACCTTGGACTTTCCGCTCCCGTTCGGCCCGCGCAGGAGCAACCGCCCGCGATGGAACTCGAAGACCTCGTCGTAGTAGCGCCAGACGTTGAGGATGCCGGCCCGGGTGGGCCGCCATCGGGCCAGGTTCGCCTCGTCCGTGCCGGATTCGGTGACGATCATGCCTCCTCGCGATCGACGGTGTAACGAAGGGCCGCGGGCATCAGGCGCACGGAGCCACCGGCGTGGCGCGCCAGCCCGAAATCGCAGAGCACCGCGACGGCGTCGCCCGTGAGGCGGCTCGCTCCCCCTTCCGACTGGTAGGCCCTGGCCCACTTCGGGAAGCGGTCGAGGAGCCGAGCGGACTCCTCGACCAGGTCGTTGAACGCTCGGTTCCCGGGCTGGGCCGCCAGCACGTCGAGCAGGAGCAGCGCGGCCACCTTGGCGTGTGCGCCCTCGTCGGGGAACCTGCCGTCGGAGGCGAGCGAGTCCGGGTCGATCAGAAGGTAGCCCTCGGCCCGTTCTTCGAGTTCGAAGCCCGCCTCCGCGGCCGCGCGGCGGATGATCTGCCGGCCGGTCGGCGAGCCCGCGTAGGCGAGCTGCGCGGCGGTCATGTCGGCGCGGTACACCACCGGGTCGTCGAGAAGCCTGCGCAGCAGTGAATGTCTGGCCCAGAGGTTGCGCTGCGTCTCCGAGGCCCCCTCGGCGGAAACCGCGGGATCGGCGGCGGCCCCGTATCTGGGTTCGACGGTCAGTTCCCGCAGGTCGGGCCAGGCCGCCGGGTCGTTCGAGGAGTCCGCGACCGCCGATGGCGCCACTGGTGCCGCCAGCAACCTGAGCAGGCGTGTGGTGTCCACCCGGTACAGCACCTTGGCCTCGGCACTGTCGACGTAGGAGTCGGTGACGCCGTCGATGGCCGTCACCGCCCCGTAGTGCTCCAGCAGCCGCAACGCGTCGGCGAACGCCGCGCGTTCGTCGCCGCGCACCGGGTCGAACCCGGTGATGTGCTCGTCGGCGGCCGCGGCCTGGACGACGCGTTGCGCGAGCATCCCGATCGTGGTCACGGGCGTCGTGAGCGCCTCACCGGCGATCAGGCAGAGCAGCGTGTAGCGGCGCCGGTCGAACGGGGCGCGGGTCGAGCGCCGCCGTCTGGCCGGACGACTCGGGTCGGCCGACTCCGTCACCTTGACCAGCCGCGCGTAGCCGAGACGGGGTTCCACGAGAAGCCGCCATCCGCAGTAGTAGTCGAACCAGCGGGCGAGCGCGTGATGGCGTCTCCGGATCAGGTCGAAGACCTCGGGATCGGCCTGCAGGGAGATCAGGGGCCGTCCGAGCAGGATCCGGATCGCCCTGGCCAGCTCCTCCTTCTCCGCCTTGACGAGCTGGTTCGCCAGAGTGCTCATGTGCCGGGCACCTCCCGCGGCGCCTTCGGGCCGCCGCCGATGAAGCGGATCTCCACCGGATGGTCGGGAGTGGTGAACCGCCCCAGCTCGGTGCGCAGTTCGACGCCGGGCCCGTCGGGAGCGGGCCAGAGCGTGACCTCGATGCGGCCGTCGGTGGTGACGGCGCGACGCAGGCCGCTCGCGTCGGGGCGTGCCGCCAGGGCCCGTCCGAGGAGGTCGAGGAGCCGCCGGAAGGTGTCGTGTTCGAGCGAGCCGAACGAGGACAGCTCCACCCGCCCGCCGGTGGCGAGCCGCTGCCACGCGGCCTCCAGTTCGGCCCTTTCACGGCGGGCGCGTTCCCGCCGCGCGGCGCGGACCGAGGCCACATCACGCACCTTCGCGGTGCGGCCGATGTGCTCGGTCCTGCCGCTGGTGCGCAGGTGCGCGGAGACGTGCACCGGCTCCGCCTCGGCCCACGGGACCCCGGCGGGGATCAGCTCGGTGTCCTCGTGGGCGAGGTGGGCGTGCCGGGCGGGCGCCAGTCCGAAGGCCGTTCCCCACAGTCGGTGCGCGTCCTGCTCCGACGGGGCGTTGGCGAACCAGCGGGCGAGCGCCCGGAAGTCCGCGGCCGCACTGGACGAACGCCGTCGCGACTCGGTGATGCGGTCGAGCACCTGGAGCAGCGAGACGATCGCCCGGCGGGCGACATCGTGCAACTGGCGGACGCGGGGGACGGCGTCACCGTCGGGCAGGAACCACAGCTGCAGGCCGTCCCACTTGGCGCGGCGGGCGGTCAGCCAGGCCGCCGCCGGATCGGCTCCGGGGCTCGGCGGCAGCTCGGCTCCGACGAGCGCCCTCTGGTGCAGGACGCTGACGCCCCGCCGCTCGACCTGCGCGAGAACGGTGCCGACCGCCTCGGCGCGCGAGTCCAGGTTGGTGACGAACTCCTGGAGATAGGCGATGGTGGCGCTCTTGACCTCGTGGAAGGTGGCGAGGTCGGCGCCCTCGGCCCGCATCAGGCGCTGCAGCTCGCCGTTGAACTGCTTGGTGTTGTTGCGCAGTGCGTCCAGGTGTCCTTCGAGCTCTTGGAGGGTGGTGAAGATCCGGCGGTTCACCGTGGCGTCGCCCGTTCCGAGCAACGCGTCCAGCTCACCGAGCCGGTCGGCGATCGCGTCCAGGACGGCCGTCTGCAGGGCACCTGAAGATTCGAGGACGGTGAGAGCGTGCTGGACTCCGGCGAATGCCGCCTCCCCGCGGCGGGTCAGCGAGTACTGCAGGTTCTTGCGTTCGTACTCCTCGGCCGTGGCATAGGCGCCGGCATGGTTCTGCACCACGTCGAGGAGCTTCCATTGGACGAGCTGCCCGAGCGTCCGATTCAGACCGGTGTCGTCCAGCGGCGCGAACCAGCCGATCGCCCGCAGCCGTTCACGGACCTGGTCGAACGTCAGGAAGGTCTCCAGGCGTTCGTTGGCGTCCCCGAAGGCGTACATGACCGCGGTGTGCAGATCACCGCGTTCGGTGGTGGTGAACTGGAACATCTCCGCTGGGACCCGCGGCGGCGCCATCACTTCCCCCTTCCGCCGATACGACCTTCTTCAGCCGGGCACGTAGACCGGCGCCCCGCTTCCCTCAGCCGGCACGGCCAGGCAGGAACGGACTCGGTGCACCGGTGTAGGAGACGTACAGCGAGTCACGTGCCCGGGTGCAGGCGACGAAGAACAGGCAGCGTTCGCGCTGAAGGTCGTGGGCGTGCGCGGTCGGGTCCTCGTCCTTGTCGGTGAGCGCGACGGCCGCGGGCAAGGCTTCGGCATCCGCGCCGGTCACCGCGGCGCAGCGGAACTCCAGCCCCTTCATGCGGTGCATCGTGCCGACCCGCACGCATTCCTGGGCCGACCCGCTGGCCGCCAGGGACGCCGTGCTGATCCCCTCGGCGGCGAGCGCCTGCTCGATCCTGCCGACGCCGCTGACGAAGCGGGTCGCGATCCCGATGGCGTGGGGCTCGACACCGGCGTCGAGCCAGGCTCTGACCTGCTCCACCAGCGCGTCGAGCTCCGCGTTCCGGTCGGGGAATCCTCTGACGACCGGGCGCCGCCCGTGCAGGGACGACCGATAACCGGCCAGGCTGTCCTGCGTGTCGTCCAGGCCTGCGACCGGTTCGACCCCGAGCAGGCGGACGGCCCAGTTCAGGATCTCCGCGGTCGTGCGGTAGCTGAGCTTCAGTTTGTGGCTGCGCCCGGTGACGGTGATGCCCAGGCTCTTCAGCGAGACCCGGTGATCGTAGATGCGCTGGTGCGGGTCGCCGACGATGAACAGGTCGTCCGGTCCCACCGCGACGGCGGCGCGAAGGATCCGCCATTGGGCGGGGTGCAGGTCCTGGGCCTCGTCGACGACGATGTGCCGGTGGCGCGGAGCGGGCTCGGCGGCCAGGATCCGCGCGGCCTCGGCCGCGATCTGCATGTGGGTGCGGGCGCCCGTACCTGCGAGCAACTCCAGGAACCGCGCGATCGCCGCCCACGCCTTCTCCCGCTGGGCGGGGTTGAGCTGTCTTCCCCGCCCACGGCGGACGCAGCCGAGATACGCCTCCCGCCCCGAGAGGTCCTGGGCCAGGATGACCTGCTCCCACTCCCGGCGCAGGAACGCGGCCGAGAACGGCGCGGCGGTGTGCTCAATCGCGATGTTCCAGAGCGCCTGGATCTCGGCCTTTCCCGCGATCTTGGGATTGTGCCCGCCGGCGTCCTTCACGATCCGGTAGGCGAGCTTGTCGATATTGATCACCTCGACCCGGTCGCGGGCCTCGGGATCGTCGATGAGCAGGTCGAGCTGGCCGTCGAGGGTCTCGGCGAGGGTCGTGGTGAAAGTGGTCACCAGGACGGGCTCCCCCAGCTCGGCGAGGTGACGGGCGCGATGCAGCGCCGTGACCGTCTTCCCCGTTCCCGCCCCTCCCGTGACCTGGACGGCACCGTTGTACGAGCGTCGCCCGGCGAGTCTGCGCTGGGAAGGATGCAGGAAGATGCGCCAGAGCGCGAAGGGGTGGGCGAGCATCTGCGCCAGGTCGTCCGGGCCCGAGACGAACACCACGTCGCCCGGCGACCGTTCCATGGCCGTGACAAGGTCGGAGGTGTCCACGGCCTCCGGCGGCGAGGAGTCCGGCAGCAGCCCGCAGATCTCCTCCCATGCCTCCTGCGGGCTCATCCCGCTCGCGAGGGCCACGAGCGCGAGGTACTGCGGCTGGGGGAGCATGCTCTCCAGCGCGACCAGGTGGTCTTCACTTGTCAGCAGCCGGACGATCGGGAGCACGTCCGCGTCCAGCCCGAGATTGATCAGTTCGCCGTCGCCGTACGCCGCGAACAGCCGTTCGGGCTGCGTCTGCGCCAGCGCGTCGAGTGCGGGCTTGACCTGGGCGAGTGCGGTCGCGTCGCGGACCTCGAGTACACCCAGTTTCTGGTTCACGCTGAACTTGCGGCTCTTGGCATACTTGATCGCGGCGTCGTGCTCCATCACCGCGATGAGGCAGTAGACGTCGCCGGTCTCGGGTTTGAGGACGATGCCGCGTCGGCTCCCGTCGATGCGGATCGTGCGCACGTTGGGGTCTTCGGCGGCGTGCAGCTTCTCCAGGTGGAGGCCCGCGAAGGTGTGGTGCTCGAATCGGTCAATGGCCTCATCGACCGACTTGCGCACCGTTTTCTCCAGGTTTGCATAGCCTGTCAGAAAGCTCTTCGCGATCGCGAGTCTCGGCACGCTTGTTCGCCTCCGTGGTTCTTGAGCAGAGGGCACGGTGATGCGGGCGGTTCCCGGTGAATTCTCGTGATTGGTAGGGCACGATGTCCACCTGAAGTGAAGCGGGGAGCGGAGAACGCATGGCGGAAACGGTGGCACTCGACAGCGACGTTCCCGCCCACGGGCAGCTCGTCACGGTGCGCAACCGCGTATGGGTCGCCGCCAACGTCGTGCCGGGGACGGTCAGCGGCGCCACAGACAACATGCTGACCGGCCGCACGCCCCACCTGGTGGAGCTCATCAGCATCGAGGACGACGCCCGCGACGAGCGCCTGGAGGTGGTCTGGGAGCTGGAGCCCGGTGCGGTCGCCCACGACCAGCACGCGCTCCCCCATCCGGGCAGGGGCTTCGACGACCCGGGCGAACTCGACGCGTTCCTGGACGCGGTCCGGTGGGGGGCCATCGCGTCCGCCGACCGCACGGTCCTCCAGGCGCCGTTCCGCTCGGGCGTGCAGATCAAGGACTACCAGCTCGACCCGGTCGTGCGGGCCCTGTCCATGCCCCGCACGAACCTGCTGATCGCCGATGACGTCGGCCTCGGCAAGACGATCGAGGCCGGGCTGGTGATGCAGGAGCTCATGCTCCGCCACCGGGCCCGGACGATGCTGATCGTCTGCCCGGCGGGCCTGACGTTGCAGTGGCAGGCCGAGATGCGCGACAAGTTCGGCCTCGACTTCGTCGTGCTGGACTCGGCGTTGCTGAAGGAGCTGCGCAGGTCCCGCGGCCTGTACGTGAACCCCTGGGAGCACTACCCGCGCATCATCGTCAGCATCGACTGGCTCAAGCGCGACCGTCCGAGACGCCTGCTGCGCGACATCCTTCCCGACGTCCCGAAGTATCCGCGCAGGTTCGACATGCTCGTCGTCGACGAGGTCCACACGTGCGCGCCGACGACCCGGGGCCGGTACGCGATGGACTCCAGGCGGACCGAGGCGATCCGCCTGCTCGCGCCGCACTGCGAGCACCGCCTCTTCCTGTCCGCGACTCCGCACAACGGCTACCCGGAGTCCTGGACGGCCCTCCTGGAACTCCTCGACGACCAGCGCTTCGCGCGCAACGTCCCGCCGAGCGAGGAGCAGCTCGCCCAGATCATGGTCCGGCGGCTCAAGCGGGAGCTGCCCAGGCGCTGGGACGGGTCACCGGAGTTCCCCGAGCGCGTCACGTCCTACCTGGAGACCGCCTACTCCGACGAGGAGCGCCAGGCGCACGCCAAGCTCGCGGCCTACGCGAACGGCCGCCGGAAGGCCGCCTCCTCCGAGAGCGGCCGGACCGCCGCCGACTTCGTGACGATGCTGCTGAAGAAGCGCCTGTTCTCCTCGCCGAAGGCGTTCTACGAGACGGTCGGCACGCACCTGCGCACGATGACCGAGCGGGAGCGTGCAGCCGACCGGCCGGACGAGCTGGAGCGGGCCGCCGGGAAGGCGGGCGAGCGCGTCCTGCGTCCCCTCATCGAACGTCTCGAAGAGACCGCCGAGCAGGACGACGCCTACACCGAGACCGAGGGCGAGGCGCTCGGTGCGGCACGCCGCGTCATGGCGCCGCTCAGTGCCGACGACAAACGGCTGCTCAAAGAGCTCCACACCTGGGCGGGCGAGGCGAAGGACCGGCAGGACGCCAAATTCAAGGCCTTCCTGAAGTGGCTGGAGCCGATCGTGCGCACCCCGGACGGCGGCTGGACCGACCAGCGGGTCATCGTGTTCACCGAGTATCTGGACACGCAGCGCTGGCTCCGCGACCGCCTGATCACCGCGGGCTATCCGGCGGCGCGGATCGCGCAGCTCTACGGCGGTCAGGACGTCAAGGAGCGCGAGCACGTCAAGAACGTCTTCCAGGAGGACCCGCGGATCAAGGGCGGCGAGGTGCGCGTGCTGCTCGCCACCGACGCCGCCAGCGAGGGCATCAACCTGCAGAACCACTGCCACCGGCTGCTGCACTGGGAGATCCCGTGGAACCCGAACCGGCTGGAGCAGCGCAACGGCCGCATCGACCGGCACGGCCAGACCGCCGACCGGGTCGAGGTGTTCCACTTCGTCCCCGAGGGCTGGGAGGGGACGCGGCCCCGCGAGGACGGCTCGCTGGAGGACGAGCTCCACTTCCTGTACGTGGCGGCCAAGAAGGTCGAGCAGATCCGCGAGGACCTCGGCAGCGCCGGTGACGTCATCGCCGTCCAGGTCGAGCAGAAGATGCTCGGCAGGCGCGCGGACTGGCAGACCGCCGACGCCGAGATCTCCACGCGCGGCGGCCGGGCCGCCCTGAAGGTCAAGCACGACCTCGCCCGCGACCTCCAGCGGCTCGCCGAAACCCTGGCCGGGAGCCGCACCCAGCTGAACCTGTCTCCAGAGACCATCGAGCGGGTCGTGCGCACCGCCCTGCGGCTGGAGCACAACAAGGACCTGATCCCGGCGCCTTCGCCCCCGGACTTCCCGGCGGCCTGCTTCCGGCTGCCCGCACTGTCCGGCTCATGGGCCACCGCCCGCAACGACGGCCTGCACCACCCGCTCACCGGCGCCGAGCGCGTGGTGACCTTCGACGGTGACGCCGTCGGCGGACGCACCGACCTGGTCCTGCTGCACCTCGGCCATCGCCTCGTCCAGATGTGCCTGCGCCTGCTGCGCGCGGAACTGTGGTCGAGCGCCCACGACATCGCCCGGAAGACGAAGCTGAACCGGGTGACCGCCCGGATCGTCCCCGGCGACCTCCTGCGGGTCCCCGCCATCGCCGCGCACATGCGGGTGGTGGTGACCGGGGCGGAAGGAACCCGCCTGCACGAGGAGATCATCGTCGCGGGCGGGATCCTGGAAGGCGGCAGGCTCGTCCGGGTGAAGGCCGAAGACCTGGAGGAGTGGCTGGCCGCCGCCACGCAGGAGCGACCGCCCGCGCACGTGCTCGACCGGTTGACCGCCCTCTGGGACGACGAGCTGGACCCGCGCCTCACCCGCGTCCTGGAGACCCGGGCCAACCAGCGCAAGGGACGGCTCGGCTCGGACCTCGACACCCGCTGCGCCCAGGAGATCGCCGCCATGGAGCGGGTCCTGGCCGAGCTGGAGCAGTCGATCCGCACCGCCCTCGACGACGACGAGCAGTGGGAGCAGCCGAGCCTGTTCGAGGTCGAGCAGCGCCAGCTGCGCGCCGACCGCGAAGCCCTCCGCAGCCGGCTCGCGACGATCCCCGCGCAGCTCCAGGACGAGACCGACGCCCTCCGCCGCCGCTATGCCGAGCCGAAGGCGCGGTGGTTCCCCGCCGCCGTGACGTTCCTCGTGCCCGCCTCGATCGCCCACGGGAGCAACCGGTAATGCCACCGCGCGGAAGAAGGCCGAAGGCCCCGTCCATCGCTAAGGAGCACGCCGCCTGGGTCCGGCTGCTGCCGGCCGAAGGCCCGTTCATCGCCGTCCCCGTCCTCACCGCGGTCTTCGGGCAGGGGCTGGACACCGTCCCCGCGCCGGTGATGGATCGCCTGCGGAGCGCGTGGAAGGAGGTCCAGGAGGCGCCGGACCTCCTCAACGCCGCGTGGTGCGACTTCATCCTCCGAGAGGTTCTGCGCCTCACGGGCGCGGTCATCGCTGAGGGCGCGGCGCTCCCCGGCGCGCTGCGCGCCGCTCCCGGAGACCATCGGGCCCGGCCGGACGGCGTCCTGTACGGCCCCGACGGCAAGGGCGGCCGGGCCGAGCGCCTGCTGCTGTACCGGCGCCCGTGGACCGAGGCACTGGACAGGCCGGGACGAGCCATCGGCACTCCCGTCGAGCACGCCGCCGATCTGTGCCGCCGCAGGGGAACGCCCCTCGCCCTGCTGACGAACGGCCGGTCCTGGATCCTCGTTCACGCGCGCCCCGCCGTGCCCACCACCATCGCGAAGTTCGACGCCGACCTTTGGCTTGAGGAGACCGACCTCCTGCGCGCCTTCACCACCCTGCTGTCGGCGCAGCGCGTCCTGCCCTCCGCGACGGCGCCGGACGGCGGCCACTCCACAAGCCTCGCGGCCCTGTTCGCGCGCAGCGCCGAAGCGCAGGCCGAGATCACCACCACGCTCGGCGCCCAGGTGCGGGACGCGGTCGAACTGCTCGTCGCCGAGATGGGGCAGCTCGACCGTGCCGTGGGAGGCCGCCTGCTCGCGGGAGTGGAGCCGCGCGACGCCTACCGCAGCGCCCTCGTCGTCATGATGCGGCTGGTGTTCCTCCTGTACGCCGAGGAGGCCCGCCTGATGCCGGTCGGCACCCGGCTGTACGACCTGTCGTACTCGGTCAGCAAACTGTTCGACCAGCTGGAAGACGACCGCTCCCGGCACGGCCCGGGGGTCGGCGACCGCAGGTCGGCGGCGTGGCCCCGGCTGGTCGCCACCTTCCGCGCGGTGCACGGCGGCTCCCAGCACGACGCGATGCGCATCCCCCCGTACGGTGGACGGCTCTTCGATCCCGAGCGCTTCCCCTGGCTGGAGCACCTCCCCGTCTCCGACCTGGTGGTGCACGCCGTCCTCGAAGCGCTGCTGTTCCTGAAGAAGCGCGGCGAGCGCCTGTCCTACAAGGGCCTCGGCGTCGAGCAGATCGGCCACGTCTACGAGGGCCTTCTGGAGTTCTCCTGCACCATCACCGGTGAACCGTACGTACGGCTCATCGGCAAGCACGAGGCGAAGGTCCCGCTGTCGGCGCTGGAAGCCGCGGCCGAAAGCGGCGACGGCTTCAAGGACTGGCTGGCCCAGCGGAGCGGCGCGACACCGTCCCAGCTCACCAGGGCCCTTTCCGCCGAGCCCGCCCAGGCCGATGTCGGCAGGCTCGACGCGGCCTGCGACAACGACCATGACCTCGCGGCCCGCGCGCTGCCCTTCCTCGGCCTCTACGAGAAGGACCTGCGCGGCCGTCCGGTGGTGTCCCCGGCCGGCTCGCTCATCATCAGCCGCGTCGGCGACCGGCGGGCGACCGGTACCCACTACACGCCCCGCGAACTCGCGGACGAGGTGGTCGAGCACACCCTCGCACCACTCTGCTTCTCTCCCGGCCCCGCCCAGGGCGCCGAGCCCGCGGCCTGGCGCGCCAGGTCGGCGGACGAACTCCTTGAGCTGAAGGTGCTCGACCCCGCGATGGGCTCGGGCGCGTTCCTCGTCTCCGCCTGCCGATACCTGGCCGACCGCGTCATGGACGCCTGGGACCGCGACGGCCTCCCCGACGACGTCCGGACGGCGGCCGGGCCCGGCCACGACCGCGAGGACCTCGTCCTGGAGGCCCGCCGCCGCGTCGCCTCCCGCTGCATCTACGGCGTTGACCGCGACGAGATGGCGGTGGAACTGGCGAAGCTGTCGATGTGGCTGGTGACCCTCGCCAAGGACAAGCCGTTCTCTTTCCTGGACCACGCCCTGCGCGCGGGCGACTCCCTGGTGGGGCTGACATCGATCGACCAGCTCCTCGCCTTCCACCTGGACCCGCAGGAGGGGTTCCGGGTCAACTCGCGGCTGACCAACACCCTCACCGACACGACAAAGGTGATCGTGAAGCAGGTCGAGCGGCTGCGCCGGGAGATCGAGGCCGAGCCCGTCCGCGACGCCGTCCACGGCGAGGAACTCGCGAGAAAGCTCGCCCTGGCCGACAGGCTGGTGGACGACCTGCGCTTCGCCGCCGACGCCGTCGTGGCCGCCGCCCTCACCGCCGCGCTCGACAAGAAGCAGAACCGCAAGCCCCACTGGGAGAACCCGGACGAACCCGAAGAGGACCACTACGCGCAGCGCCTCTCCCGCCTCACCGAGGACGTGGAAACGGCACTGGCCGGAGTCGCCGCCGCCCTGCGCTCCCTCGAAGACGAGAACCTCGACCCATCCGAATACACCACGCGCCTAGACGCCCTCCTACACGGCTGGGCCGGAACCGCAGACCTGATCACCCTCCAGGAAGAATCCGAACGCGCCGCCAAGGAAGTCCGCGAACTCACCACCCCGATGCTCCAAGGCCCCCGCAAGGACCCCATCCGCCCCCTGCACTGGCCCCTGGAATTCCCCGAAGTCATGGGCCGTGACGGCTTCAACGCCGTAGTCGGCAACCCACCCTTCATCGGCGGACAGAAATTGACCGGCAGCATCGGCGACGACGTCCGCGAATACCTCGTCCGCTGGATCGCCCGAGACCAGCGAGGCAGCGCGGACCTCTGCTCCTACTTCCTACTGCGCGACCTGGAGCTGGCACCGCAGGGCCGGACGGGCATCATCGCCACCAACACGATCGCCCAGGGAGACACCAGAGAGGTCGGCCTCGACCAAGCCGCCGATTGGAACTGGGACATCTACCGCGCCGTAAAGTCCCAACCCTGGCCAGGAACAGCGTCACTTGAAGTCTCCCTGGTCTGGGAAGGGCATGCACCCAAGGACGAGACCCGAGTGCTGGACGGCAACAAAGTCCCGGCCATCACCACGTCCCTCGACCCCATCTCGCGAGTAACCGGCAAGCCCTACCGCCTCGCCGCCAACAAGGACCAAGCATTCCAAGGCTCCAACGTTCTAGGTAAAGGCTTCATCCTCACTCCTGAGGAAGCTCAGGAACTGATCACTGAAGACCCAAAGAACAAAGAAGTAATCTTCCCGTATCTGAACGGAGAGGATCTAAATCAGACCTGGAATTCTTCCGCGAGCCGCTGGGTTATTAATTTTCACAACTGGTCTATAGAGGAAGCACGGAAATACATTTCTCCCTTCAGGATAGTGGAGCAGAAAGTCAAGCCCGAGCGCGCCAAGAATAGAGACGCAAGACGCCGTGAGATCTGGTGGAGATTCACTAGGCCGACAATCGAACTCTACGAGCAAACCTCCACATTGGAACGCGTCCTGGCGATCGCACTCGTCAGCAGAACCGGAATGCCCACTTGGCAACGAACTGGTCAAGTTTTTTCGCATATGCTTGCCATATTCGCAACAGACCGAGACCACTCACTCTGTCTCCTTAGCAGCTCTTTTCACTTCCTGTGGTGGACCTCGAAGGGCCAATCAACACTCCGAACCGATGCCAGATATACACCGTCCGACGGTTTTGAAACATTTCCTCTCCCCCGTCAAACAAATAAGATGGATCAGGCGGGAGCGAGCATGGACGAGTACCGACGTTCCATTCTCAATACGAGAAGATCTTCTCAAGCTGGCCTAACAGCAATCTACCAATTGGTGAACGATTCCCTAACCACAGACGCAGACATCTTGCGACTGCGGGAGAGCCACATCGAGATCGATGAGGCGGTGCGGGAGGCTTATGCGCTTGATGAGGAGCGGGAGCCGGGGATTCGGGAGTTCGAGGAGCGGGTTGCGTCTGCGCCGCTGCCTTCTTGGCGGGAGATCGAGCTTGGGCATGGGTTTCATGAGACGCGGCAAGGTGTGCGGTTCACGATCAGCCCGCAGGCGCAGCTTGATGTGTTGGACAAGCTGTTGGCATTGAACCACTACCGGTATCGGCAGGAGCAGGAGAAAGGGCTGCACGCTCCGAAGAAGCGAACTCCGAAGCGTGCGCCTGTCTCGAAAGCCCCTACCGAATCGCAGGCGTCGGTCGAGGATGGGCTCTTCGCGCCGCCCGACGCGTTGTTCTGACGGCTCAGAGTGGCGGTCTCCGCGATTGTCGATCACGGCGTTCCCGCAGGGCGAGGGTGACCCGCGGAACGAGAAGGTAATGGATCCGCTCGGCCGCTTCCGCCGGAGCCGTACACGGCGCGAAGAGCACGCCCGTCGAGGACTTGAACCACGGGACAGGCTCAGCCGACGGCACGTTCGGGGCCCGGATGAGCATGACGGTCTCACCAGCGCGCGGTACCCGTACGTCGATGACACGAAGGAGCTTCGGGGTCAGGTCGAACTGCGGGAGCGTCGTCCACCCTCGACCTTCGAGAACAAAGGCAAGGTCGCTCAGGTACGTCTCCGCCGCCACCAGGGGCATCAGCGGGAATCGGTAGACCGCTTTGGGCGCGGACGCTGACTTCGCCCGGTCGCTGTTCGGCTGTCGCGCCCAGAAACGACGCTGACGCTGTCTCCGAATCATGACGTGCGGGGGTTCTTGGTGACCGCCCTGTCGCGCTCTCGGACGAGGGTCTCGCGCAGGTCCGTCGCCGTGTCCTTGAAGACGGTGGGGTCCACGCCCGCTGCCGGGTCGTGCAGGGTCGCCACCCAGCCGCCGAGGAGCCCGTCCCACCGGACCGATCGCCAGATCCGGTGGCCCGTGAAGTCTGCGCGGAGCTGGCTGAGCATCTGATCGTCGTTGAATGCTTCCGTGTTCATTTTCGGATGGCCTCGCCTCGATCGTTCGTCGGATTGACGCGCCCAGCCTTGTGCAGCGAGTTACGATCGGACTACAGACCGATGTCACCCCACCCACCCCCCACCTGAGCCGGTCGCCCCACCACCGCGTCCCAGGTCGTTAGGAAAGGGGCGCCCCCAATGTCCGCTGATGCCGGTGACTTCACGCGCGATCCTCTGATCAGGGCTTACGCCGCCCTGCTGCGCTCCTACCGGGAGGCGGCGTCTCTGTCACGAGCCAAGCTCGCCGAAGCGCTCGGATGCTCACCCGGATGGATCGAGAAGCTGGAGATCTGCGAGAAGCCTCCGTCCGAGGCGACGTCCGACGACCTCGACACCTTCTTCAAGACCCCGGCCCGCACCTTCCACACCATCTGGGTCGAGATCAAAAGGGAGGGTAAGCAACCCGTCGGCCTGCCTGGCTTCCCCGGATACGTACGCCGGGAGGCGAAAGCGTCGATGCTGAACATCTTTGCAGCGATGGTGCTGCACGGTCTCTTCCAGACACCGGCCTACGCCCGTGAGGTCCTCAAGGTGGGTCGCAGCCCCGAGGAGGCAGAAGAGTTGCTCGCAACACGGCTTGCCCGCCAGGAGATCTTCCAGCGCCCGGGGCTGGCACAGATTTCCGCCGTCATCGACGAAGGCGTTCTACGCCGCCCCACCGGTGGCCTTGCTGTCATGAAAGAGCAGCTTGATCACTTGATTGGCCTTGCGGACGATCCACGGGTCACCTTGCAGATCGTTCCGATCAGCAAGGGCGCGTACCAAGGAAACATGGGAGCCTTCACCATCCTCGGCTTCGAGCAGGACCCAGAGGTCGTCTACGTAGAAGGGCACACGTCCGGGCAGTTCATGGAGGACCCTCGTGAGGTTCGCGGGCACACGCTAGCCTTCAACCTGATCAGGGGAGCTGCTCTGTCCGCAGATCAGTCCCTGGAACTGCTGCACAAAGTTGTGGAGAGCTTATGAGCAGGTCGGGCCAGACGTTCGGGCCGTGGCGTACGAGCAGCTACAGCGGCAGCAGCGGAGGCGAGTGTGTTGAGGTGGCCCCCCTCTGGCGCAAGAGCAGTCGCAGCAGTGGCACCGGTGGTCAATGTGTGGAAGTGGCGGCGTTGAGTCCCTCGGTCGCCGTTCGTGATTCGAAGAATCCGGATGGGCCCATGCTGACCTTTGACGCCTCCACCTGGGCGGTGTTCACCAACGTGATCAAGGCGGGACGGCACGACCTGGGCTGATCGGCTCAGGCCGACCGTGCGTTTCACGGTCGATGACGGCGGGGTGTCAGCGGTCGGCGCTACTGTGACGCCGTGAGTGACGACACGGTGCTGCGGGTGCCCCGGCCCGCCGAGATCCGCGACGAGTTGCTCGGGCTCGTCCTGAAGGATCTGCACGGGCCGCTCGCCGGGGACCGTGAGGAGTTCACGGAGCGGCCCACCGACCGCTACATCCTCGGACGGCTCGCGCCCGACGGCGAGGTGATCGAGCCCGACGAGCAGGACGAGAAGGCCGACGGGGCCGGTGGCGACCACGGCGAGGACGACCGCGACCGCAACGCGCCGAACATGGTCAGCCTGGCCCCGTCGTCGCTCGGCTGCACCGTCTACGTCTCCGGCGACGTCCAGGAACTCGTGGTCAACGCGAGCTGGGCCTACCACGAGCGCGTCCATCCCGAGGACGAGGAGTCGCCGGGCCTGGTGTGGCGCCGTGTTCCCGAGCACGGGTCCGCCTCCCTGAAACTCCAGGAGGGGATCCTCAGGCCGGAACAGCTCACCGGCGCGCATCCGGAGGTCGTGGTGAGCGGGCGGGCCCGGCTGCTCGACGGCAACTGGCTCGTCTCGGTGTTCCTCGTCAACGGCAAGGCCAGACCGGCCCAGCTCGCCGACTCCGCCTGGATGTTCCAGGTCCGCATGAGCGTGACGGGTCCCGGCGGCGCGGCGGTCTTCCTGCCCCGGCCCACCATCATCAGCGGTGGCGACAAGGCCGATAAGGCCGAGCAGAAGCGCCTGCTGATGGCCTACCGGTTCACTCCCGAGTTCGCCATCGGCCACGGCACCGGTGTGGAGGTCGCGCAGTCGCCGGACGACCCGATGCGCGCCGTCCGGGTCGACACGGTGGCCGTGCCGGACCACGAGGTGCCCGCCACCGGCGTCCCGGACGTGCGCACCGACGGCGACCTGCCCGAGCTCGCCGACCTCGTGCTGGACATGAGCGACCTCGCGGGCCTGGCGAGCGCCCCGGGCGATGGCCTGCGGGTTGCGCTGATGCCGCTGGTCACTGGATACCGCAACTGGATCGACCGGCAGCGTGCCGGTCTCTCCGATCCCGCGCGGCACCTGGCCGGGTACGGCGCGGAGGTCGATGAGACGCTCCGCAAGGCATCGCGTGCCGCCGACCGGATCGAGGCGGGCATCGCGCTGCTGGACGACCCGGCCGTCCGTCGCGCCTTCGCGTTCGCCAACCGGGCGATGCATCTCCAGCGGGTCCACACGATGGCCGCCGACATCCGGACCAAGGATCCCGACCGGCCGCTCGACGAGGCGGTCGCGGCCGTCGACGTGCCGAAGAACCGGAGCTGGCGGCCGTTCCAGCTGGCGTTCGTCCTGCTGAACCTGCCCTCGCTGGCCGACCCCGCCCACGACGAGCGGGCCGACGGCCACACGGCCCTGGCCGACCTGCTGTGGTTCCCCACCGGCGGCGGCAAGACCGAGGCGTATCTCGGGCTGACGGCGTTCACGCTGGCGATCCGGCGGCTCCAGGCCCCGCTGGGCGGTCTCGACCCGCGCGCCGGCGTCGCCGTCCTCATGCGGTACACGCTGCGGCTGCTGACCATCCAGCAGTTCCAGCGGGCCACGGCGCTGATCTGCGCGTGCGAGAAGCTCCGGCGCGACGACGAGGCGGCGTGGGGCGGTGAGCCGTTCCGGATCGGCCTGTGGGTCGGCGCCCGGGTGACACCGAACCGCACCGACCAGGCCGCCGAATGGCTGAAGCAGCACAGGGGCAACAGCAGGCGGCCGGTGGTGAGCCACGGCTCGCCCCACCAGCTCACGAGCTGCCCGTGGTGCGGCACCCGGATCGAACCCGGGCAGGACGTCCACGTCGACACCGTCCGGCGCCGCACGACGGTCGTCTGCCCGGACGTGTTCTGCCCGTTCGGGGCCGCCGCGGGCCCCGAGGGCATCCCGATCGTGGTGGTCGACGAGGAGGTCTACCGGCTGCTGCCGAGCCTGATCATCGGCACCGTCGACAAGTTCGCGCAGCTCGCCTGGAAGGGCGAGACCGTCACGCTGTTCGGCCGTGTCGCGCACCGGTGCGAACGGCACGGCTACGTCACCGAGGACCTCCAGAACACCGACTGGGAGCTGTCCGGGACGACGGCCCCCCACCCGGAGAAGGGCGACGCGCCCGCCGCGCGGATCGTCCCGGTGGGGCGGCTGCGCCCGCCCGACCTGATCATCCAGGACGAGCTTCACCTGATCTCGGGGCCGCTCGGCTCGATGGTCGGCCTGTACGAGACCGCGGTCGACAAGCTCGCGACCTGGGACCGGGGCGGGGGCCGGCGGGTCAGGCCGAAGGTCATCGCGTCCACGGCGACGATCCGCCGCGCCGAGAAGCAGATCAGCGCCCTGTTCGACCGGCGCACCGAACTGTTCCCGCCGCCCGGCGTCGACATCGGCGACGGCTTCTTCGCCCGGCAGCGCCCGACCGCCGCCGGTGCGCCCGGTTACGCGCCCGGCCGGCGCTACGTCGGCATCTGCGCGCACGGCACGCGGCTGAAGTCCACGCTCATCCGCGTGTACGTCGCGGTGCTGGGCGCCGCGCAGGCGCTGCACACCAAGTACGGCGAGAACGAGGTCACCGACCCGTACATGACCCTCGTCGGCTACTTCAACAGCCTCCGCGACCTCGCGGGGATGCGGCGGCTGGTCGAGGACGACGTGTCCACCCGGCTGATGCGCGCCGACGAGCGCGGCCTGGCCAAACGCCATGACCCGCTCCCCCAGGAACTCACCTCACGGCTGTCGTCCCAGCAGATCCCCGAGGTGCTCGACCATCTCCAGGTGCCGTTCCGCGGGAACCGGCCGAAGGGCGAGCGCCGCCCCATCGACGTGCTGCTGGCCACCAACATGATCGCGGTCGGGGTGGACGTGTCACGGCTCGGGGTGATGGCGGTGGCGAACCAGCCGAAGTCGACCGCCGAGTACATCCAGGCGACGAGCCGCGTCGGGCGGGCCGCGCCCGGACTGGTCCTGACCGTCTTCAACTGGGCCCGCCCCCGGGACCTCTCCCACTACGAGGCGTTCGAGCACTTCCACCAGACGATCTACCAGCATGTGGAGGCGCTGTCGGTCACGCCGTTCGCCGAGCGGGCCGTGGACCGCGGGCTGACCGGGGTCCTGATGTCGCTGGTCCGCGGCCTGGAACTGCCCTACAACGGCAACCTGAAGGCCGCGACCTTCGACCGCAACAACAGCCTCGCCGACCACGTGGTGCGGTCGGTGCGGCGGCGTGCCACCGACGTCACCGGCGACAACGCCGTCGGACGGGCCGTCGAGCACCTGCTCGACGCGCGCCTCGACCAGTGGCACCGGGAACGCCTCATCCCTGGCCGCAGGCTCGCCTACGACGGGCCCCACGGCACGGGAGGCGACATCGCGGGGCTGCTCCGCCGCCCGGAGGAGGGCAAGTGGAGGCCGATGACGTGCCCCACCTCGCTGCGCGACGTGGAGCCCGGCATCAGGCTGCTGCTGCTCCCCGAGGACGACGGGCTCTCGATCGTCGACGAGCCCCCGCACGTGCCCGTGGAGCCGGGCGACGACGACGAGGACGGAGCGACCGGATGACGATCCAACCGCTACGGGTCGGCGAGTTGCGGCCCAACCAGCTCCTGCACACCTTCGGGGTCGGCGCGGTCGCCGACCTGCCGAACCTGTCGGTCGTCATCGGCGGGCTCGACGACTGGGACCTGGCCAGGTCGACCCCGGTGCGCGAGGACCGGCTCCTCGCCGCGGTGCGCAGGGAACTGGGCGACCAGGTCGAAGCCCTGCGCACCCCGCCGCACATCCCGGAGACCAGCGACCCGTTCGCCGAGTGGAGCCGCGTCGGGGTCCCCGTGCGCCTGTTCCCCCGCTGGCTGCGCTGCTCGGCCTGCAACACGCTCGCCCCTGTGGAGAGCGGGCTGTTCAAGCTGCTGCCGCACTCCTACTCGCCGGAGCGGATCAGGTACATCCACGAGTGCCGCGGGCGCGGCGGGAACCGTCCCGTCGTCGTGCCGGCACGGTTCGTCCTTGCCTGCGAGCGCGGGCACCTCGACGACTTCCCCTGGATGTTCTACGTGCACGGCGGGGCCGTCCCAGAGGGCGGGCAGCACACCCTCAAGCTCCAGGAGCGCGGCACGACCGGCGAGGCCGCGAACGTGTTCGTGAGCTGCTCGTGCCGGGACGACAGGTCCGGCGGCCGGTCGATGGCGCCGGCCCTGGGCCCGGAGGCGTGGCGCAGGCTGCCCGCCTGCCGGGGACGCGACCCCCACCTGGCGTCGTTCGGCGAGTGCGGAGAACGGACCCGCACCCTCGGCCTCGGCGCGACCAACTCCTGGTTCGCGATGCAGCTCCAGGCATTCACGCTCCCCCGCGCGGACGACGAGCTCTCACAGAAGATCATCGAGAACTGGCCGCAGCTCAGCCTCCTGGTGCCCCTCCCGGACGAAAACGCAAAGGGGCTGGTCACCCAGCTCACGTGCTGGCAGGACCTCGAAGCATTCGGCGCCGACAAGGTCCTCCAGGCGATGCGCAGGAGAGCCGCCGAGACCGAAGACGAGCCCGCCGACGAGCGCGACCTCGACACCCCCGAATGGGAGGCGCTGACCCGCCCCGACCCGGTCGATCTCCCCGACTTCACCATCCGTAAGGAGAAGGCGCCGACGACGGCACGCTCCTGGCTGCACGAGGTCGTTCTCGCGCCCCGGCTGAGGCGGGTGTCCGCGCTCTACGGCTTCACCCGCATCGACGCACCGGAATGGGACGTCCAGGCGACCGACACGAACCGGCGCGTCCGGCTGTCCCGGGAAGCTCCGACCTGGGTGCCCTGCGCCGAGACGCGTGGTGAGGGCATTCTCCTGCGCTTCCAGGAGGACAGGATCGCCGCGTGGGAGCAGCGGCCGGAGGTCCTCGGTCGGCAGCGCATCCTGCGGATCGGGCATGAGCGCTGGCGCACGCAACGGCAGATGTCCCCGGGCGACTGGCCCGGCATGCGCTACGTCCTGCTGCACACCTTCGCGCATGTGCTCATCCGGCAGTTCGCGCTGGAATGCGGCTACAACGCCTCGGGCATCGCCGAACGGATCTACGCCCGCTCCGGGGACCGCCCCATGGCCGGCATCCTGCTCTACACCGCGGCGCCCGACAGCGAGGGAACGTTCGGCGGCCTCGTCTCGCTGGGCCGCCGCGACCGGCTCGGCGACCTCATCGGCCAGGCGCTCGACGCGGCCCGCCTGTGCAGTTCCGATCCGCTCTGCGCGCAGCACGACCCGCGCCCGCACGGCCGCCTGTTCGGCGCGGCCTGCCACGCGTGCCTGTTCGCGGCCGAGACGTCATGCGAGCACGGCAACCACTACCTCGACCGTGCGCTGCTCGTCGACACGGTGGTCGACGCCGACGTCGGCTTTCTGGCCCGGTGACCCCGGAGCTGGCCCGCGTCATCGCCCGGCTGGCAGCGGAACTGCCGCCGGGGCACATCGAGGCGTGGGCGCATGTCCTGCACGGGCGCCGGGCACCCGGCGCCGATCTCGAAGCACGGCTCATCGAGGCCGGTCCCGGATTCGCCGCCGGTGTCGCCGCCGCCCGGCTCACCAAGGCGTGGCGCGAGGCCGTGCCGCGACCCTCGGGTGAAGCCGTCGCCCTGGCGCTGGAGACCGGGGCCGTCCTGCACGCCCGGCATGCCGGACACCAGACCGACGTCGTCGTGAGCGGGCCCCTCGGCGACCGTCCGGCGGTCAGGCTCACCGCCGCCGTCGTCACCGGGATCGTCAGGGACAGCAGATCGGCCCTGCTCGTCGTGAGCTTCGCCGCCTTCGGCGTGAGCGAGGTCGTGCGCGAGCTCAAGGACGCCGCAACGCGGGGCGTGCGCATCGACCTCGTGCTGGAGAGTCCCCGCCGGGAAGGCGGAGCGCTCAGGGGGACGGGTGCGGCCACGGCCTTCACCGCGCTGCGCGACTCGGCCACATTCTGGACCTGGCCCGCGCGTCACCGTCCGGCAGCTGACGGGTCGGCCGCGGCCCTGCACGCCAAACTCGTCGCGGCGGACGACCGGGTCGCCTTCCTGGGCAGCGCCAACCTCACCGACCGGGCGCTGGGCGACAACATCGAGCTGGGCGTGATCGTGCGCGACCCGGCGGCGGTGCGCCGGATGGCCGGGCACTTCCGCGGCCTGATGCGCCCCGGCCAGGGCCCTCTGGAACCGGTCCCGCGCTAGTCCGCGTCGATGATGGAGAAGTCGCGGACGGACGTGAACTCCGTGCGCTTGCCCGTACGGGCCAAGGTCCCGACGATCCTGACCAGGCGGCCGTCCCGGCTCGCTTGCAGAGCCTTGTTGAAGTCGTCCGGTGGCAGGGGCACCCTGACCAGCCGCCGCTGACGGTCCTCGCTCCTGGTGTTGGCGCCGCGGACGATGATCCAGCCGTCGTCGGTCGGTCGTACCCGCTGGGTCCGCCAGACCGTCCCCACGACCACGGCGTCACGATCGATCCGGTCGCCCGCTCCGAGATCCTCACCGGCCTGGGCGAGGACCGAGGCCATGGACGCGTCGAAGCGGACGGGCGGAGTCGCGATGCCGGTCGGGGTCCGCAGCGCCCAGGCGAACCTCATCTCGAAGGGATGGTCCTGCTCCGTGCCGCCGAACCGGCCGAGCGCCCTGCACAGATGCGCCGAGATCCCTTCGCCGACCCGATCGGCGAAGGGATCGAGTTCGGACGTCTCCAGCGCCTCGTTCGACGCCACGCGGGCCGCCTGGATCGCGCTGTAGAGCCGCAGCATGACCCGGCGGCCGAAGGGCTGGGCGACGCTGAACAGCGTGCCGTCGTCGTCCTCCAGCGGCACCTCGATCGAAATGATGTAGCTGCCCGCCTCCGCGGGTCCGAGCCTCGCCTTCTTCGGAAAGTCCTCGACCTGGGCGAGCTTGCGCCGCGGAAGGCGGATGGCGGGCTCACTCAGTACCGCATAGGCGCCGGCGATGAGCAGTTCCCTGACGCCCTCGTACGCGGCCGCCCCGTCCGCGACCGAAATGCTCCCCGACGGAGCCGACGGCTGGGTCCGGACGTGGTTGCGGTCGACGTTGACGGTAGTCAGATCCCGGAGGATCTGCCCGCGTGACCTGCCCTCGGCCTCGGTGAGGACCTGAAGAAGGTTGATCATGCGTAGTTCGTAGTCCCGCGCCTCCCGGTCCTGCGGAACGATCGCCTCGAAGTCGCTCTCCCCTTCGCTGACGGCCCACAGACGCGACGACCCGATCCGGTCGTAGGGCGCCCAGCCATTGTTGGAGAGGTAGGCCCGCACGTCGTCCGGCGGGAGGGCGGAGAGCGTCTCGCGCAGATCCCCGTCGACGGTCATGAGGCCTCCAGCGGCGTGACCGGCCTGATCATGAGCCCCAGCAGCGATTCGGTGGTGAGCAGGTTCCGTTTCGGAACCTCGACCTTGACCTTCTGGTCCCCAGGGACCTCCCAGGTGGGCTGGACGCCGCTGAAGGAGGACCAGTAGCAGGCCTGATAAGCCCTGAGGCACTGGTCATCGGCCTGAGTGTATGCCCGGACATCCGCCGGTACCACGACCAGGAACAGGAACCTGGGGATGTCGAAGGTCCCGGCCAGCTGATTGAAATGCTTGACCTTCATGGAGTAGGCCCAGGCGTCCCCCGCTCCGGTGGGGTCGCGCCACGACTTGACCTGGACATCGATCTGCGGCAGATACTCCGTCCCTCTCGCCCGTGGGTACTTGAAGGAGAAATCCACGCCGTCGTAATCGAGGTCACTTTCCAAGACGAGAAGTCCGGACGCCGCCGCCACCGTCCGTACGAACGCCTCACCGAACTTCCCCTGGTGATTGTTATGGTCGAGCGCCAGTGTCGGCCTCCCAAAGCGTCTTCGGCCCCCCGACCGGACTGCTCGTCCATTCAAGCACCCTTACCGCACTACGTGCCGACGATTGCGGTTCGGGATGCCGCAACCCGACCACTATCCCGCTCAACGAATCTGGTCAGACCGCTTCTTCGCCCTCGGGCGGACTCGCGGAGCCCTGGGAGAAGAGTCGCTCACGCTCGGCGGCGACGACATCGCGGGCGAGGTCGGCTTCGGAGATGTCCAGAGCCTCGGGTGCGCTGCCGGCGGTCTCGCTGATGCGGGCGAATTCGTCGAACAACTCCCGCTTGCGGGCGAGTATCTCGGTGACTCGCAGGTCGGCTCCCTCCTCGGACAGGAGCCGGTGGACCTGCACGGATTCGAGCTGGCCCATGCGGTGCGCACGCGCGATGGCCTGCCATTCGGTGGTCGGCTTGAGCTGGGGCTCGCAGATGACCACCACCGAGGCCGCCTGGATGTTGAGGCCGACGCCGCCGGCCACGATCTGGGCGACGAGCACGGCGCCGTGCCGGGCCGCGGAGAACTGGTCGACCATCGCTTGCCTCGCCGCGGCGGGCACCGAGCCGGTCAGAGGTCCGAACACGTTCCTGGGCAACGTCCGGGCCACCTGGGCGAGCACCTCGCGGAAGTGCGAGAAGACGATCACCCGGCGCCCGTTGTCCTCGGCCTCCCCGACGATCTCGACGAGCCGCTGGACCTTCTCGGATCTCATGCCCTGCAACATCGCTGCCTGTCGCATCGCCATGAAGTTCCCTTCTGCCACACCGCGCCGGTAGGCGAGGGAGTCCTCGCGTGACATCGGCAGCCACTCCTCGACCTCGACGAGCTCGGGCAGCTCCGTCAGCACGTCCTCCTGGTTGCGCCGCAGGTACGCGGGCGCCACCTGCCGGCGGAAGCGCCGGGGTGAGAGTTCGCCGGCGTCGACGATCAGGTCAGGGCGCAGATAGCCCACCAGGTCGCGGAACTCGTCGATGCGATTCTCCAGAGGGGTGCCGGTGAGCAGGATCGCCCGATCCACGGCGTCCACGAGCCGCCTCGTCCGCCGGGTTCGGAGCGCGGCCGGGTTCTTGATGTAGTGGGCCTCGTCCACGACGGCGCAGCCGAGGTCGCGCACCGAGTGAACGCGGTCCTCGAACCAGCCGAGCGTCTCGAAGGTGGTGACCGCGACTCCGCCGTTGCGGACCCAGTTCCGCGCCGCGGCCTCGCGACCCGGCCCGTGCACACGGTGGGGCCGCAGGGACGACTTGGAAGCGATCTCGCGAACCCAGTTGGTCACCACGGCCGCCGGGCAGACCACCACCGAGTGGTGGTCACCGTTGGCGCGCAGATGAGCGAGGACGGCGAGAGCCTCCACGGTCTTGCCCAAACCCATCTCGTCGCCGATGATCACCTTGCGCTGGACGAGCGCGAAGCGTGCGCCGAAGCTCTGGTAACCGCGCAGTGACGCGGACAGGTATTCGGTATCAAGCTGGAGCCGCCGGACTGCCTCGACGATGTCATCGGGCAGGTCACCGTGGGTCTTCTGCTCATCCTCAGTGAGGAAGCCCAGCTCGGAGAGCATCGCGAAATAGTCGGCGGGCCGGCTGAGGAAGTCGTCCCAAGGGTCACCGGACGCCGTGGTTCCGCTCGCGCCATCGACCAACCGGGCACGGCGGTGGACCGCCTCGACCGCTTCCTGGAACTCCGAGACCTGTGAGCCGACGGCGAACACGACGAGGTGGCTCACCTTCTTGTCAAGGGTGTGCGCAAGCGGGGCCAGCGCCTGGGCACGCGCCAGGTCCGTCGTAGCGCCCTTCGTCCTGCGCATGGCGTCCCATGCCCCAAGACAACGAAGCAATTCGGTCGTCTCGGCGGTGCGCTTCTTGATTTCGATGCGGACCGGCATCTCGTCGTAGGTCGTCTGCCACAGCATCTGGGCGGCGCCACGCATCCGGGTGGCTGTCGTGGCGCCGATTCCGGACAGGTATTCGAGCCCGGCCCCGTAGTCGAGCACAGCTTGGACCGTGGTGATCCCCGCGTTGGTCAGGGGGCCGACGCGGAGCCGGTCGCGGGTGGCCTCTTTGAGGCGCTCCACCGGCATGTCCGCCAGCATCAGCCGGGTCTCGGACGTCCGCACGGCCTGCCCCGCGGACACAGCGGCGGCACGGAAGTGCGCCTCGTCCCGCAGCGCCTTCTCGATCGCCCTGATCGAGCGAGGAAGCTCGGTGACCACGGCGCTGGAGATGACCTGCGGCGCCGTCCCCAGATCGGCGACCCGCCCATTCAGACCGACCCAGCCGGCGAGTGCGTCGGCGACACTGACCTCGGGCGTCCTGTCGTCGTTGCTGGAGAGGCGATGCAGAAGCTGCGGGATTCCGGCCGAGACGCCCCACCCACGGAATTCGGAGAGGAACCCCGCGGCGGCCAGTCCGGCATCGCGCTTGGTGCGGCCGCTGAAGAACCGTCGAGCGCCACTCACCGACTTGACCTCGTGAAGTGCTTTCGCGACCTCCCCGGTGAGATGTCCAAGCGCGCGGTCCTCTCCAGGTGCCGGAGAGGGTTGGTGCGCCTGCCTGGCGATCTCACCCAGGAGCCGGCCATCGCCAGGCCGCAGCGGCATCGCGCGCCAGTCGACCGTCCCGGCCTGTCGAAGGTCGACGACGGCACGGCGAAGCGACTCGGCGGCGCCGTCGGCGACTCTGGCGACCTCGGCACGTTGCGCGAGCACGGATCGGGCCTGCTCGACCCAACCGGTGACCTCATCGGTGATGATGCGGAGTTGCTGTCGTTCGTTGCGTTCCATGGGCCCCAATAGTCGGTCGGGTTTCTGCGAAGATTAGCTCCAAGCACCGACACCGGGCCGGGAAAGCGAATTGTTGGATCTCAGACCGTCGGTGATGGGCCGTGGATCAGGAGGTCGTCAAATGCGGCTCGAGGAGCTCGAACCGGGATTGCGCATAGAGGGACTCGTCCCCGCCGAGGTGCTCACCATCATTGCCGTGCAGCGGCATGGCGCAAACGCGATCGAGTTGACCTACAAGACGACGGCCGGCTCTCTCGGCCAGCAGGTGGTCTTCCGTGCGGACGAGGACAAGATCCGCATTGCGCGGTCCGGCAGCCGCGCCTTCGACGCCCCCGCATCGGATTTCAAGCTGGCGGCGGAGGCTCAGCGCATCACCCTGGCAGGCCTGTTCGACCCGATGCTCGCGGTCGCCACCAGCGACGTACGGCCGCTGCCACACCAGATCCGAGCCGTCTACGGCGAACTGCTGCCGCGCACACCGCTGCGGTTCCTTCTCGCCGACGACCCGGGCGCCGGAAAAACGATCATGGCCGGGCTCTACGTCAAGGAATTGATCCTGCGCGATGACGTGAAAAAGTGCTTGATCGTCGCACCGGGCGGGCTGGTCGAACAATGGCAGGACGAGCTGTTCTTCAAGTTCGGCCTCCGGTTCGACCTGCTGACCAACCAGCTCATCGAGGCCAACGTCAACTTCAACGTCTTCGAGAGCAACCCGCTGCTGATCGCGCGGATGGACCAGCTCTCCCGCAACGAGCGGCTGAAGGATCAGCTCAAGGAGACGGAGTGGGACCTGGTGATCGTGGATGAGGCGCACCGCATGGGGGCCCACTACTTCGGCGGCAAGCTGGAGAAGACCAAGCGCTTCCAACTCGGCGAGTTGCTCGGTGAGATCACCCGTCACCTGCTGCTGATGACCGCGACCCCGCATCCGGGGAAGGAGGAGGACTTCCAGCTCCTCCTCACCCTGCTGGACCGGGACAGGTTCGAGGGCAGGAGCAAGGTCACCGCCGACACCAGCGGGATCATGCGCCGCATGCTCAAGGAGGACCTGCTCACCTTCGAAGGCAGGAAGCTCTTCCCCGAGCGGATCGCGGAGACCGTCCCCTACGAGTTGACCGCGTTGGAGTACGACCTCTACGAGCGGGTCACCGCCTACGTCCGCGAGGGAATGAACCGGGCCGAGCGAATCGGCGACAAGCGAAGGAACACCGTCGGCTTCGCGCTCACGATCCTCCAGCGACGGCTCGCCTCCAGCCCCGAGGCCATCTACAAAAGCCTCGTACGCAGGTCGCGGCGGCTGGAGCGCAAGAAGCAGGAGATCCTCAACGGCACCTACAGGGAAGCCGAGCCGAGACTTGATCTGGAGGGCCTGGACGCCGACGACTTCAATGCCGAAGAGATCGAGGAATTCGAAGACGAACTCCTCGACGCCGCCACCGTCGCGCAGACGGTCGAGGAACTCAACGCCGAGCTGCTTGAACTCGCCGAACTGACCGAGGTCGCGCGGCGGGTACGCGACCTCGGTACCGATCGCAAGTGGGCCGAACTGTCCACGATCCTCCGGGACAACGCGCTGACCACAGACTCCAGCGGCCGGCCGCGAAAGTTCATCATCTTCACCGAGCATCGCGACACCCTCGACTATCTGACGTCGCGAATCGCGTCACTGATCGTCGCACCCGGTGCCGTCAAGGCCATTCACGGCGGGGTGCGCCGAGTCGAGCGCCGCCAGATCACTGAGGAGTTCACGAAGAACCCCGCCTGCCAGGTCCTCGTCGCCACCGATGCCGCCGGGGAGGGGCTGAACCTTCAGGCCGCTCATCTGATGGTCAATTACGACCTTCCCTGGAATCCCAACCGCATCGAGCAGCGGTTCGGCCGCATCCATCGCATCGGTCAGGAAGAGGTCTGCCGGCTGTGGAACCTCGTGGCCTCCAACACCCGCGAGGGGGAGGTCTTCACCCGGCTCCTGCTCAAGATCGAGGAGCAGCGCAAGGCGTACGGCGGCAAGGTTTTCGACGTCCTCGGCGAGGCTTTCACGGAGACCCCGCTCCGCAGTCTCCTCATGGACGCCATCCAGTACGGCGAACGCCCCGATGTGCGGGCCAGGATGCACGAGGTCATCGATGACTCGGTCGGCGACGGCCTCAAGGAGCTGCTCGACGAACGGGCGCTGGCGTCCGAGCATTTCACCGAGGCCGACCTCGCCGCACTGCTCGCCGCGATGAGCGACGCCCGCACCCGCAGGCTCCAGCCTCACGACATCGAAACGGCCTTCAAGACGGCGTTCACCCGACTCGGAGGCCGTATCGTCCACCGCGGACAGGGGCAGTACGAGATCGCCAACGTGCCGGCCCACATTCGGGCAGGCAACCACGCCCCAATCGCCGGCCGCTACGACCGGGTCACATTCGACCTTTCGCTCGTCCCGTCCGACGATCCGGCGCACGCGGATCTACTTGCCCCTGGGCACCCGCTCCATGACGCGGTCATGGACGAGGCCCTCCGCCGGCTCGGGGGAGCCCTCAACGCCGGTACGGTCCTGGTGTCCTCGGCACTCAAGCAACCGCACCTTCTCGTCGGTGTCATCGAGGAAGTGGCCGATGCCACCGGCGCGTCCATCGCCCGGCGCTTCGGCTACGCCTACGTCGACAGCAACGGCGCCGTCACCCCCGCCGAGGCGGCACCGCACCTGGACCATGCCGCGGCCCCCGACACACCGGCGGTAACCGCCGCAAGGGCGCTGCCGTGGCTGGCGGACGCCGAGGACAAGGCCACGAGCTGGATCATCTCCCACCGGTTGCCGGAGTATCTCTCCGAGGTCCGGTCTCGACGGTCAGCCGAACTCGGCAAGGCCCGCCAGCTCGTCACCAGGCGACTCGCAGACGAACGCGACCGGCTCATCTTCGACGCCACTGTCGCGGCCAAGAAGGAACATATCGGCGAGAAGCCCAAGGAATCGTCCGAAAGCCTCCGCCGCAAGGCGCTCGAACTTGACCATCGGCTCCGCGGACGCCTGGAACTGCTCGACCGGCAGGCCCTCATGTCGACCAAGCCGCCGCTCATCCTGACCGCTGCGCTCGTGCTCCCGGCCGCCTCTGGCACGCCTGCGCCGCGACACCGTCTGGCGCGAGGATAAAGACAGGACCTCTTCGGCAAGGGATCATGGACCATGGCCTCTCGTGCAGAGGCTCAGCCGTCTCCTCGAAAACTTCAGCGGTGCATGTACACCTTGCGGGCCCGCACGTGGTCTGGAGTGGACACGTACGCACTGCCGACTCCGAGCTGCTCGATCTGCTGGCTCAGGTCCTGACCGTCACGTCCGCGCAAGAAGCCGGCGGTGGTCTTGGATTCCGGATAGTTCGTGCGGAAGATGACCTTGGTGCCGGCATTGCCGAGGACGTCCCTGTGAAAGTCCGCTGTGCCCTGGCTGGCGACCACCACGGGGACGCCGTACTTGCGTCCCTCCTTCATCAGCTTCGGCAGGGTGACGTCCTTGGCCAGGCGGTGGGCCTCGTCCAAGACGACGGCCAGCCGCAGGACGTCCGCCTGTCCCCAGCGGAACATCTCCCGGTAGATCTTCCGGAGCAGGAAGGCTCCGGCCGCGAGTTGCACGGTCTCCAGTTTGAGCCGGCTCAGGTCGACGACCGCTCCGCCGCTCCAGGAGGCCAGAAAGGTGTCCGATGGTTCGTCGGGGAACAGCCCGAAGTCGGTCAGGGGCCGGATGCGGTCCCGGGCGTTCCGGCCGCGTGCCTCCTGTTCGGCTTGTTCCACTGCGGCGGCGAACCGCTCCATGGTGGGGATGCCTTCGGCGCTCCTGTAAGCCCTCCCCAGCCCGTCGTAGACGTGGCTACGTTGGATCTCGCCCAGACCCCACACGTACCCGATGAGGTCGGGCCGATCGCCTCCGTCGGTGCACAACACCAGCGCGTCTGGAGCGAGATCTTGCGTCAATCGGCGCAGCATCGTCTCCAGCAGCGGCTCCGTCGCCGTTTTCATGCAACCCCCTCACCAGGACGGCCGCACCCGTCGAACCGCCGGGCAGATGCCACGCATGTTCCAAGGACCTGCCAAGACATATACGACCAGTCAACGCCTTGTACAAGGATTCCAAGTTCTCAGTAGGCAGGACCCGTTCCCGCCCAGGCCACCGACCCTCATCCGCAGGTCTGTGAATACGTTGCGGTTCTGGTGGATTCACGCATGAACCGACACCCATAGGTCGCATCACACGCATTCTTCTTGAAGAACGCCATCGACAGCCGCATGAAGATGCGCCCCCCCCCGGGGGGCTAACGAGAAGCGTTGTTGCCCAGAACCTTTGCCGGCCTCGACAACTCCAGGCCGAGACTGGTCAGGTCGCCTGGGGGCTCTCCTGCCGAAGGAGCTGCCACCCTCTTGCTGACTCCGATCGCCTCTTCCAAACTGGCTACACGGGTTCGATTCCCGTCGCCCGCTCCCACCGAAAGGGCCCAGGCAGGAAGTCTTTCCTTGCCTGGGCCTTATGGTTTCTCGTGCTCGGTTCCGCTGCCGTGCCCGATGGCTTGGCCTGCCCTTGTCGCCGACTCGAGCGGACTTGAACGGCTCGGTGCGGGTCACCGGATTGAGGAATAGGGAGCGCTGGCCTTCTTAAAAGCCTGTGCCTGGACCGTCAGGTCCAGACAGAATCCGAGGCGGACGCACAGGTCATGAAGCAGGTCGCCGACGCCGTCGGGTGTGCATGCGTTCCATGCTGGCTCACCGGCGTTACGGGGCCAATCGAGTTCTGCGCGCGATGTCGCGAAGCCGACTGGAAGAGTGCATTGGCTGGAATGAGATGAGACCGGGCCGTGCCCTGTTGGGGAGGGCAGGGCCCGGTCGGACTGGATCGGTGTCCGGGCGCTTCTTCCAGGCGGAGTGTGGGTGTTTTCCAGGTGGGTGGCCGGGTTAGGGGCAGCGCTTCCAGGAATAGTGGTAGGTCGTCTTGAGGCTGCCGTCGGTGGAGTCCATGCCGATGTAGCTGACCTTCGCCGGGTCCGAAGTCCCCGAGTCCACCAGCACTTGCGTGTTGATGTTGAAGTTCCGCTGCTCACCGCAGGGCGACCATACGAGCTGGGTCACCTCCACGATGTCGGTGTGCGTGAAGTTCTTCTTATAAGGGCCGGGTATGGAATGCGAGAACTCCCGGGTGTCCGGATTCCCCTGGAAGTAGTAGCCGGCGAGCTGGGTGGCGCTCGCGCCGGACTGCAATGAGGCGTAGCCGCGGTAGTCCGTCGACGAGACGGCATAGGTGAAGCCTTGGGGGACGTGCACTTTCAGGTTGATCTGGCAGTTCTTGCGGTCGTCGGTGGGCGCGGACGAGCCACCCGTCTGGGCGATGTACTTGCTGTAGGTGGCCGTGAACGCCTCGTTGCGCTCCGACAGGGCGATCGCGGCGGTGCCGGGCGGACATCCGCTGCCGTTCACGGTCACGATGTCGATGGTCACTCCGTCGGGGCCGTGGTCGAGGAATTGGTCGGACGCGGCGGCGGGGCTGACGGACACCGCGCTCATGGCGAGCGCGGCGGCGGCGGTGGCGGCAGAAATGGCGATCCCTTTACGCATGCGATTCCTCTGCTCGGAAGTAGGCGCCGCTGTTCCTTCGGCGGCCGAGGAGGCGGGGCCTGATGGCTGGCATGAACGGACGCCTTCAATGGCGGTAGACCCGGAATCTAAATGAAGGGTAACCTCAATAGTTAAGTAGTGTCAATCAATGGTTTTCAACTTTTCGATACACTTAAATTGAGAGGTAAGAGGTGCTTCGGGCACCTTGATCATCGATCATCGGGCGTCAATACCGACTCTTTGACAAGCATCGTTCCAACCGGCGTTCCGGCATTGCGCAAGGGCGATGAGCAGGCATGATGCGCGTTCGGGAATGGCCGGAAACGGCCGTCCGGCCGGCGCGGGCGGGCGCCTCGATTACGCGCGGTGAAGGTCCGGCCGCATATGCCGATTTCCCGTCAGGACGCCGCGGTCTCAGCCGGGTGTCTTCGTCCAGTGGCGGAAGCGGGCGGTGAAATCGGTCATGGTGAGCGCGGACCGGGGGGCGGGCGGGTCGCCCATGGCGCCGATGACGTGAATGAGGGTCGGGCCGTCCGTGTTCGCCGCGCTCGTCAGGGCTTCCCGCAGGGCGGCGGGGTCGTCCACGGTCTCCGTGGTGGCGTAGCCGAAGGTCGCGCCGATGTCGTGTGCGCGGCCGAGGTCGACGACGCGCTGGCCCCCGGTGCTCTCCCATCCGCCGTTCCAGTGCACGATGTGGGTCAGCGGGATGCCGGCGAGTCCGATCGTCGCGGTGCCCGACAGGCCCATGAGGTGGTTGCCGTCGCCTTCGAGCGCGGCGGCGGGACGGCCGGCGAGCGTCATGCCCGCGGCCACGGCCGGGGCCAGTCCCATCCCGGCCAGCAGGTGGACGACATGGTCGCCGTCCCCGGCGGCCACGACCTCGCGGGACAGGAAGCCGTTTCCCACGACGAGGGGGCGGCCGGTGTCGGCCGTCCAGGCGAGCACGGTGGAGGCGAGGGCCGCTCGGGAGACGTGGCGGGTCACGGCTTCACCAGAAGGGCGTAGGGGCGGCGCTTTGTGCGGCATTCGGCTGCCCTCGTCCGGCATCGGGACGGGTCGGCGCCGTCCTGGGGCACTATGTCGTGTTCGATGCCGACCGCGGTCAGCAGGGGCACCGTTCGGTCGCCCATCACTGTGTGGTGGGGCAGCTTGTCCGTTCCGGCACCTGCCCAGCCGATGACGAGGGTGAGGGGGACGTTGGCGCCGACGGCGAGGGAGACGATCGCGTCCAGGGACGTGCCCAGGCCGGCGTTCTTCATGAAAACCGCGTAGCGTTCGCCGGCCAGGTCCGCGCCGACCGCCATCGCGACGGCCACGTCCTCGCGGGCGGTGAACGTCACCGGCATCCGCTCGGACATGGCGTCCAGGACGGCGGCGAGCTGGGAGTCGGGGACGCCGACGGCGCGCCGGATCCCGGCGTGCTCCAGGGCCGCGACGACCGTGGCGGCGGCCGTGGGCGCGGGGCGGGTGGGGGCGTTCACGACAGGTTCGTCCACCAATCCCACTGGAACGGGCCGAGCCCCACGGACTTCCGCAGCTGCTCCAGCGTCGCGGCCACGCGCAGCGACGGGTAGAAGCCCTCCGGGGTGCGCATCGGCAGCACGTCGATCGGGATGCGGTCGCGGACGTGCTCGTCCGCGGTGGCCAGGCAGGCGAGCGCCGCCTCCGCGGTCGCGCGGTCGATGTCGGGGGCGGCTTCGGCGCGGAGCCGCTGGAGGTCGCGGAGCCCGTCGGTGACGGGCGTCGGGGCCGTGCCTAGCGCCAGCAGCAGTTCGGCCTCGCGGGGGGACGCCGCCCGGCCGTCGAGGACGAGTTCGCAGAACGCCAGCCGTTCGGCGGTCAGCAGGCAGGCGAGCAGGCAGGTGGCCCAGTCCTCGGCGTCGGCGGCGGCCTCCGCGTCCTCCAGACCCGGCTGGACGAGCAGGGCGTGGCTCCAGGAGGCGGCGGTCGCCTTGTCGGCGAACCAGCGCGCGTCGATGGCGGTCATGCCAGCCTCCCGTCGACGGCCGCCGGGTCGGCGGCGAGGGCGACGGCGCCGTAGGTGATCGCCTCGGCGAGGGCGGCCGCGTCCACCGCTTCCAGCGCGTCGTCGAGGGAGTCGGAGGGGAGCTTCAGCCGGTGCAGGAGGTGCTCGCCGACGAGCTGGAACGTGGTGTCGCCGAACGTGAAGTCGGGCGCCTCGGCGGGGGTGAGCCGCACCAGCGCGGCCGGGTCGCCGATGCGCAGGCCGAGCCGGTCGGCGTAGCGGGCGAAGTCGGCGGCCGTCGTGACGCGGCGCGCGTCGGCGAGGAGCGCCGGCGGGAAGCCGCAGCGGCGTGCCTTGGCGGGCAGCCACTTGTCGCCGACGAAGATCTCTCCGCGGGCCCGGACGGCGGCCTCGACCGCGCGTTCGGCGGCCCGTGACCAGGCCAGGCCGGCGAGAGGGGCCTTCGCGGCCGCCATGACGACCGCGAGGGCCGCGGCCCGCACCGCGATGTCGACGGCGAGGCGGACGAGCGCCGCCGCGATCCGCGCGGTCTCCTCCGCGGTGAAGATCGGCGGCGCGCCCTCGTACAGGGGGACGGCGGTCGCCCACCGGCTGAGGCGCTTCATGTCCGTCATCGGCGGGACGGGGCCGAGCGCGCATCGTCCGCCGAGCAGGGCGACGTCCTGGACGGGCGTCCGCGCGAGCGCGGCGGCCGGGGTGCCCGACTCGTAGTGCACCAGGTCCAGCCGTGTCCGGTCGGCGAAGAACAGCATCGGGACCACGCCCTCGGCCCGTTCCTGGACGAAGACGTGCAGGTCGACGTCGCTGCCCGCGTTCCCCAGCCCGGCCGCGAGCGACCCGACCAGGTACACCTCGTCGCCCTCCAGGCAGCTCCCGAGCACGTCGATGACCTCCTCGGGGCGCAGGCTCACCGGGCGCAGCGCGGCGCGGACCGCGTCCCCGCAGATCAGCGCCTTCATACCGGCTGTCCCGTCCGGCCCGCCGCCTCCACTGGCCGGTCCGCCGCCTGCACTGGCCGGTCCGCCGCCTGCACTGGCCGGTCCGCCGCCTGCGCTGGCTGGTCGGCGGGTTGTCCCGGCGGGCCCGTGCGGCGGAAGTCCTCGCTGAGGTCCAGGAGCTCCGCCATCGGGGCGATGCGGCGCTCCAGCTGGGTGAGGCCCTCGCCGCTGCGGAGCGCCGCCAGGGTCTGGTCGAGTGTCGACACCGTGGCGCGCAGCAGCTGGTTCGCGTAGATCGCCATGCGGTAGCCGAGCCGGCCGAGCGCGCGCAGCGAGATGTGCGGGTACGCCGTCGGGATGCTCACCAGCGGCGCCGGATGCGTCCACCGCCGGGCCACCTCCAGCGCCTCACCGCCGTCCTTCTGCCGCGTGTGCAGCAGGACGAGGTCCGCGCCCGCGTCGGCGTAGCGGACGGCGCGGGCCAGCGCCGCGTCCATGCCCTCCTGCGCGATGAGCGCCTCCGTCCGCGCGATCACCAGGAAGTCGGGGTCGAGCGTGGCGCGCCGCGCCTCGGCGATCTTCTCGGCGAAGCTCTCGACGTCCTCCAGGTCGCGCGGGCCGCCGCCGAGGAAGCTGTTGCGCTTGGGGAAGGCGCTGTCCTCGACGCAGACCCCGGCGATGCCGCTGCCGCTGAAGTCCCGGACGGCCCGGATCCACGTCTCCACCGTGCCGTAGCCGTTGTCGGCGTCCACCACGAGCGGCAGGTCCGACGCCGCCGCGATGGACCGGGACGCGGCCAGCATCTCGGCGAACCCGAGCAGGTTCCGGTCGGGCAGCCCGTGCACGGCGGACACCTCCAGGCTGCTCGCCCACCCGCCGTCGAAGCCCGCGCGCTCCGCCAGCCGGCTGACCAGCGCGTTGTGCACCCCGACCAGGGCGACCGGGAGCTCACCCCCGGCCATGACGGCGCGGCGCAGCCGCGTGGTAGGTCTCGTCCCCATGTCGTCGTCTCCTCGTTCGGAACTCGCTGGATCGTCCGCGGCCCCCGGTCCGGACGCGTCAGGCGGCCCACGGGCGCGGCTCGGCCGACGCGGCCCGCGGATTCGCGTCGGCCCAGAAGGACAGTGAGAGGGCCAGGGCGTCATGGACGGCGGGCAGGAGCACGGTCGGCTCCGGCGCCTCCGCCATCGACACGTACGGGACGAACTCGCTCAGCAGCTCGATGACCCGCAGCTGCCGGCCGGTGAGCGTCGTCCGGGCGAAGGGCAGGAAGAACCGGTCCCAGCGCTCCGCCGAGATGATCGGCGGCGGCGCCAGCCGCGACGCCCCGTGCCGCGCCCGCCATCCGTTGATCGCCGTGAAGGAGGCCTGGACCAGGTCCTCGGTGGTCAGCGCGGCGGTGCCGGTGCCGAGCACGACCGGCCCGGCCGGGGCCTCCGCGGGACCGGCGTCCAGGGCGGCGAGGACGGCGCCCGCGACGTCGTCCACGGGCACCATCTCGACCGTCCCCTTCGGCTCGCCCACCATCGCGGGCGCCAGGCCCGTCACGCAGGCGCGGGCGAAGGTGTAGAGGCCGGAGAAGCGGGCGATGTGGCCGTCCGTCCGGCGGCCGATGATCAGCGGCGGGCGGACGACGGTGCACCGGGAGTGCTCCGCGACCAGCCGCTCCGTCGCGGCCTTGGACCATTCGTAGGAGTTGCGGTAGTCGGACAGCCGCGCCGACGACGTGTCGCCGCGCAGGCCGATCGCGAACGCCGTCGACACGTGCACCAGATGGGTGTCGTCGCCGACCAGCTCCAGGACCGCCTCGGTGCTCTGGACGTTGCCCGCCCACGCCTCCTCCGGATCCTGGTTCCAGCGTGTCGTCGCGGCCGCGTGGACGACCGCGTCGAACCGGCGCGGCAACTCGTCCGGGGGCGGCTCGGCTCCCATCCGCCAGCGCAGCACGCCGTCGCCCGGCGCCCCCCGCCGGCTGACGGCCACGACCTCGACACCGCGGCGGCGGCGCAGCGACCCGAGCAACTCCGAGCCGAGCACCCCCGTCGCCCCCGTGAGCAGTACGCGCGTCATCCGGTGACCGCCCTGCGTTCCAGCCCGCGGAGCATCTGCACGCTGTTGTCGCGGATCGCGCGCACCGCCACCGGGTCGAGCATCTGCGCGAGCAGCGGGATGCCGATCTCGAAGGCGATGTCCAGCTCCACCCGGGTGCCGCCCCCCGGCTCGGACGTGACCTGCCAGTGGCCGTCGAACCGGTCGAGGTCCCCGTCGAGCTGGTTGAACTCGATCCGGCGGCGCTTCTCGTCGACGCGCTCGGCCTCCGTCCATTCGAGGACCGACCCCTTCAGCAGGACCGACCACGCCGTCGTCCGGGACGTCCCGTCGTCGGCGACGACCTCGACGCTTCGCACGCTTTCCATGTACCGCGGATACGCCTCGACGGCGTGGACGGCCTGCCAGACCGCGTCGACGTCCGCGGCGATGCTGAGCTCAACCTGAACCTGCGGCATGCCGCCCTCCTTGCCCCTTCGCGTTCGTCTGTAGGTGCATCGCGTTCGTCCGTAGCTGCATCGCGTTCATCCGATCCATGCCTCCCAGTCGAAGAGCGGGAGGCCGAGCCGGTGCCTGAGCCGTTCGAGCTGCGAGACGGTCTCCGCCGCCGGCTGATTGCCGGTCGGGGTGCGCCGGACGGGCATCCGGAGCGGCAGCTCGGCGCGGAGCCCGGCGTCCGCGGCGGCCACGGCGGCGGCGGCCCGCTCGGCGTCCGCCCGGGTCACGACCGTGCTCGGCGTCATGGACCGGATCGCCTCCAGCGGGTCCGCCGGATCCGCCCGGTCCGGCGCGGGCGGTTTGCCCGCTTCGGCCGGCGCGGCCGGTGCGGCCGGTGGGCCGGGGCGGGCGCCTCCCGCGATCAGGAGGTCGACCTCCAGGCCCGTCCGCGCGGCGCTCCCGCCGCCGAGGACCTCCCGGCACAGCGCGATCCACCGCAGGCACTCGCCCGCCGCGGCCAGCGCGCGCGGCCAGTCGTCCCGCTCGATCGCCGCCGTGACGTCGTCCCGTCCGGGCTGGACGAGCATCGCGTGCGCGACCGCCGCGGCGATCCCCTCCGCCGCGTACCAGTGGGCGTCCCGCTCGGTGCTCATGCTCGCGTCCCGCTCGGTGCTCATGGGGTCGGCTCCAGCCGGGGCGTGAGGCCGCCGACGTCGACCGTCCAGCGCAGCGCGCCGTTGACGAGCCCGGCGAACACCGCCGCCGCGTCGCCGTCCAGGGCGTCGGCGACCGTCGCGGGCACCGACGGCACCGCCGGGACGAGGCGGCGGCCCGCGACCAGCAGGAACGGCTCGCCCGCCAGCGTCCACCGCTCGGCCTCCGGACTGACCCGGAGCCCGACGCGGCCGGGCGCCGCGGCCGGGTCGACGCCCAGCCGCCGCAGCACCCCGTCCAGGTCGGCGGCCCGGCGGGCGGCCCCGGCGTCGCGGGCGAGCGCGGCCACCTCAGGGGCGGCCGAGCGCGCCGGCAGCCATCGTTCGCCGAGGTGGTATTGGCCGGACAGGACGGCGGCCAGCTCCCAGGCGGCGGTCCCGGCGCGGCGGCACAGGTACCAGGCGCGGTCGGCGCCCGCCCGTTCCGCGAGCGCCGCGAAGGCCGTCAGCGCGGTCAGGTCCGCCAGCAGCGACGTGGTGATCAGGCCGACCGCCTGGGCGCGCTGCCCGCCGTCCAGCAGCGGCGGCGCCCCGGCGCGCAGCGGCACCGCGTTGAGCCACCGGCTGAGCAGCCACGCGTCGCCGCGGCCCGCGGGGCGCGCGCCATGGCCCGGACGCCGGCCGCCGACCACCCGGTCGATCGTGCACCGGTCCAGGTACCGGACGTCGACGCAGGTCCCGGCGGGGGTGAAGGCCAGCACCGGGCCGTCGAGCGCGGCCGGCCGGTCGCCGCCGGACACCACGTGCACGTCGATGTCGGACCGGTGGTCGCCGAGCCCGGCGGCCAGCGAGCCGACCAGGTACGGCTCGCCGTCGTACAGCGCCACGGCGTCGAGGACGTCCTCGACGCGGGCGTCCACGGCCTTGAGCGCGATCTCGGGCGCCACGGCGTGCGGCCGGGGCGCCGGACGCGGCGCGGGCGGGATCGTCGGCTGCGTCATCGGTGCTGCCCTCCAGGGCTCGGCGCGGTGCGGTGGGTGGCCTGAAGCGCCGCGCCGAGCCGCGCCTCCGCGATGTCCAGGTCGGCGCCGGAGAGGATCGCCGGAGGCAGCAGCCGGATCACCTCCGGCTGGCCGAGGCACGGCGACACGATCACGCCGGCCGACGCCAGCTCGACCAGCAGCGCGCCCGCGAGCTGCGCGTCGCGCAGCTCGACGCCCCAGAGATGCCCGCGGCCGCGCACGTCCGCGATCAGCTCCGGGTGGGCGCGGCGGAGCCGCGCCAGCATCGCCGCGAAGGCGGGCGCCCGGTCGGGCAGCCCTTCCACGACGTCCAGCGCGGCGAGCGCTGCCGCGGCCGCGAGCGGATGACCGCCGAACGTCGTCGAGTGCAGGAACGGGTCGCGCAGGAGCGGCGCGAACAGGTCGTCGGTGCCGACCACGGCGGAGATCGGCGCGACGCCGCCGCCGAGCGCCTTCCCGAGCAGGACGGCAGACACCGGCGCGCCGGCGTCCAGCGCGACGGACATGCCGCCGCACCTGCGGAACCCGGTCTGCACCTCGTCGGCGATGAAGTGGCAGCCGTGCCGCCGGGCCAGCTCGCCCCACCCGACGAGGACCTCCGCCGGGACCGGACGGACGCCGCCCTCCCCCTGCACGGGCTCCAGGATCAGCGCGGCGACGTCGCCCGCGGCGAGCTCCCGGTCGAGCGCGGCGAGGTCGGCGGCGTCGACGTGCGTCGTCGCCGCAAGATGGTCGGTGAACGGGCGGCGGTACCGGTCGTACCAGGTGGCGCTCAGCGCGCCCAGCGTCTTGCCGTGGAACGCGCCCACGGCCGCGACGACCCGCGGCCGGCCCGTCGCGGCCCGCGCGAGCTTCAGCGCGAGGTCGACGGCGTCCGCGCCGTTGCAGCCAAACCAGCAGCGGCGCAACGGTCCGTCGCCGAGCGCCTCGACCAGGCGGGACGCGAGACGCGGCGTCACCTCGTTCGCCAGCGACCGGGTGCTGGTGGGCAGCCGGCCGAGCTGCGCGGCGACGGCGGCTGTCACGGCCGGATGCCGGTGTCCGAGCAGCGTGACGCCGTAGCTGCCGAGGTCGAGCAGGCGCCGCCCGTCCGAGAGCGTCACCCAGGCGCCGTCGGCCTCCCGCTCCCAGGCGCCGCCGCCCGCCATCCGGTGCGCCAGGGCGAGCCCGGGCGACAGGTGGTGGCGCTCGGCGAGCAGCGGATCGAAGGGCGCGGTGGTCGGGGGTCCGGCCGGCGCCACCGCCGGTGTCATGTTCATGAGCGCAGGTCCAGCGACAGCGGGCGACCGCCGCCGGCGGCGGCGATCAGCGACTCGCACAGCGGCAGGGAGGGCGGGTGGTGGTGCGCGGCCAGCGCGTCCAGGACCCGCGCCGACGCGGGGGCGCCCGCGGTGTACGCGGCGGCGCCGAGCACCGGCCGCAGCTCCGCGAGGACCCGGTCGGTGACCGCGCTGAGCTGGAGCCGCAGCGCCGCCGCCGAGACGAGCGCCGCGTCACCGGCGACGAGGCCGCTCGTCCAGGCGTGCCCCAGGCCCTGGGCGGACGAGCCGAACGCGCGCAGCTCGCCCGCGGCCGCCGTCAGCGCGGCCTCCCGCACCCGCTCCGGCAGGCGCGGCGGCGCGGCGGCGGCGAGCTCGACCAGGCCGCTCATGACCCCGTGGTACGTCGCGCTGATCAGCACGGCGAACCAGACCAGCCCGCCGACCACGACGTCGTCGATCGTTCCCGCCGGGGCCTCGTGGAAGACCAGGCGCCGGTCGATCTCGACGTCCGTCAGCTCCACCCGCGCCGTGTCGGACGCGCCCATCCCGAGCGACGGCCATCCCCCGGTGACCTTCAGCCCCGGAGCCTGCGCGGGGCAGAGCGCGACGATCGTCACGTCCTCCCCGACCACCTGGGCGGAGAGGCAGAAGAGCTTCGCCGTCGTGGACAGCGAGCAGGGGAACTTCACGCCCGTCAGCCGGAAGCCGCCGTCCGTCCGCTCAGCGCGCGTCGTGCTGCGCAGGATGTTCGGGCTGCCGCCCGGCTCGGCGAACGCGGACGCGACCAGCTCGTGCCCGGTGGCGATGGCCTCCAGCAGCATCCAGGACGTGTCGCGTTCCCGCCGCCAATGGTCGGTCATCAGGCCCACCGACAGCATGTGCATGTTCAGCGCGACCGCGATCGAGGGGTCGGCGAGCGCCATGTTCCGCTGGACCGACGCCGCCTGAAGGAGGTCGCCGCCGCCCCCGCCGAACTCCTCGGGGATCGGCAGGACGGCCGGGTCGCCGGCCGCCGCCGCCAGGATCCGTTCGGCGGCGGTCAGCCCCGCGTCCGGCGGTGGCAGCTCGGGCGGCGCGGGCGCGGCGGGCCAGCCGGCGGCGAGGACCTCGCCCCACCCTCCGGGGCCCGCGTCCCGTCCCGGACGGCTCGGGTCGCCGTGGTGCACGGACCCGCTCATGACTCTCCCCCGTCCTGGCGCGGGCTCGCCGCGCCGGTCTCGGGCCTGCTGCCGGCCAGAGGCTCTGGTCTGAGTTCGTCCGGCGGCTCGGGCCGGATGTCGGCGAGGGGCTCGACGCGCTTCTCGCCGGGCGTGGGCAGCTCCGAGACGTCCGCGCAGAGGTCGAGCATCGCCGTCCACAGGTCGCGCGGAAGCCGGACGGCCCCGCCGCCGTCCCCGTGGTCGGCGGGCAGGTGGTCGGCGGGCAGGTGGGCGGCGAAGGCCGCCTTCATGAGGAGGGCGCGGCGCCACAGCGAGTCGCCGGGCGCGCCGACCGGGCCGCCCGCGGGCAGCGAGTCGTCGACCCGGGCGACGTCGGACAGCCGGGCCGGATCGATCCGCAGCGGTGCGGGCGGCCCGTCCAGGGTCCGCGCGAGCAGCCGGACCATCTCGGCCCGGTCGAGCATGACGGACAGGTCACGGATGATGTCGGCGGGCTCGTCCGGGATGTGGACGTACGTCACGAGGCGGCAGGGCGCGCCGAGCTCGCGGCGCAGCTGGCCGGGCCGCTGCCGCGCCGGCATCGCCGGGCCCTTGAGCCTCGCCAGCCGCACCGACGCGGGCGTGCCGTCCACCGGGGCGGTGTCGCGGAGCAGGAAGCCGTACAGGGGGCCGAGCGACAGGAGCAGCTCGCTCAGCTCGATCCGCTCGACCGGGGCGATGTTCCACTGGTAGCGCCAGATCTCGCGGATCATGATGGGCGTGAGCCGGCTGCGGAACATGCCGACGATCTCGAACCCGTGCCGGGGCAGGAAGGCGGCGACGCGCGGGAACACCCCGTCGATCCAGCCCTCCGGCTTGACCGCCAGGATCGCGTAGCGCTGCAGCGAGTCCACGACCGCGGGGCCCACTTCGGCGAGCAGCCTGCAGCAGGCGACCTTGAAGCAGGGTTCGTCCCGGTATAACTCCCATTTGCGCGGGCTCATGGTGAGCCTGGAACTGAAACGGTCGGCCTCGGACGGGTCGACCGCACCTAACGAGCGGTTCCCCGTCATGACCATATTGGTGGACACGATGCCCCCTTAGTGTTCCGGTCGGGACTCGACGCAATTCCCCTGATCGCGTCCCCCTGGAGTCCCGGCGCCGTCGCCGCGGCCGTCAGCCCTCGTCGAGGCAATCCGGCTGAGTGGCGATGATGTAGTCGAATATGGGCTGTGCGCTGTACCAGCCGGCCAGTGGGAATCCGACGTGACCGCGAATGATCCGGGCGGTCTCCGGCGGGATCAGTTCGGGCACCCCCGCGACCGAGGCGGTCAACTCCGCCTGGCACGAATGCTCCATGCTGATGAACCAGAAGGCCGCCTCGTCGACGGATTGGCCGACGGTGAAGATTCCGTGGTTGCCGACGAGCGCGGCTTTGTTGTCGCCGATAGCCTCGGTGATCCGCTTGCCCACTTCTTCGTTGTTCGCGACGCGTCCGGCTTCGTCGGTGCCGACGCCGTGGTCCTCGAAGAATATGCACGCGTCCTGCGTGATCGGACGGAGCGGGCGATGCAATGAGGCGAACGTCTTTCCGTACATCGAGTGGGCGTGGGCGACGCACAGGACATCGCTGCGCGCCGCGTGCACCTGCGAGTGGATCATGAGGGCGGAGCGGCTCACCGGCCAGTCGCCGACCAGCACGTTCCCGTCCGAGTCGACCAGCTGAAGGTCGCGGACGCGGACCAGCCTGAAGCTCATCGGGAATGGGTTCACCCAGAAGCAGTCGGTGCGTTCGGGGTCGCGTACCGTGATGTATCCGGCGGCGCCTTCGTCGAACCCGTAGTGCGCGAAGACACGAAAAGCCACGGCGAGGCGCTGCTTTCGGTAGAGCCTTTCCTCGGCCGGCGTCCGCGCCACGAAAGGTTCGTGCGGAGTGCGCGCTCCGGTACTCGATTCGATCATCTCGGGCCCCCTGGCTCCGACCGCCTGCAACTCTTCGTGTCTGGCAAGCTAACTTCTCCGGAACTTTGCGTCAAGATTTGGGTTGACCACATCCTGCCAAGATTTTGACTTTCACTCGTTTCGGACTTGGTCCGATGACCAAAAAGAAGTCACGCCCACCCGAATGTGAAGAATATTCAGGGCGCTGTCCAGGTGTTTCGCCGAGCCTCCGGAAAACAGCAGGCCGATTGTCGCCGTAATTACCGGCCGAAAAGTGGCCCACTATGGCAACCACATGCCCGGGACGGCGGCCGCACAGATCGCGGCACCATGATTATTCTGCCCGAAATCTTCCCGGTCCAAGCCCGCATTTCGACATCAACAGAAAATTCGATACTCGTCAACAGTCGGCGAATTGAGCCGCCCGGCGCGGAATGCAGCCGCACGGTGACAGGGCGGGGCCCTTAAGCGCCCGTCACGGATTGGCGTTGCGCGACGGCGCGGGCGGCGGCGGCGCGGGCGGCGGCGCGGCGGGCGCGGACGACCCCGCGGACGTCTCGTCAGCGGAGCGGGCCGCTGACGAGAGCGCCGCGGGCGGGGACGCGTCCTCCATCGGAAGGCGCACCCGGCGGAGCCGGCGGGGCGTCCACCACGCGGCCCGGCCGAGGAGCCCCATCGTCGCGGGCACCAGCAGCGCCCGGACGACGGTCGCGTCGAGCAGCACCGCGATGATCATGGCGATGCCGATCAGCTTCACGAACGCGATCCCGGACGCCGAGAAGGCCGCGATCACGACGATGAGCAGCAGCGCGGCGCCGGTGATGATCTTCCCGGTGTGCTGGAGACCGGTCGCGACGGCGTCCTCCGGGTCGCCGGTGGCGAGGTACCGCTCGCGGATCCGCGACAGCAGGAACACCTCGTAATCCATGGACAGGCCGAAGACGATGGCCAGCACGAGGATCGGCTGCGTCGCGTCGAGCGTCCCCGTCGCCGTGAAGTCCAGGAGCCCGGACAGGTGGCCGTCCTGGAAGATCCAGACGACCGCGCCGAAGGACGCGCCGAGCGAGACCACGTTCAGCGCCAGCGCCTTCACGGGCAGCAGCGGCGCCCCGAACGCCAGGAAGAGCAGCACGAACGTCACCCCGGCGATGATCAGCAGCATCCAGGGCAGCCGGGCGCCGAGATCGTCCAGCATGTCGGCGAGCTCCGCCGGTTTGCCCCCGACCAGCACGACGGCTCCCGGCGGCGGCTCCACCGCCCGGACCTGCCGCACCAGATCCCGCGAGCGCGCCGACAGCTGGTCGCTCCGGTACTCGACGGTGATCCGGGCCGTGTCGCCGGCCGCCCCGCTGACCTCAGCCTCCCGGACGTCCGGCAGACCGGCGATCGACGCGGTGTACGCGGCGAGCGCGGCCTTCCCGGCCGGGGCGGCGGCGTCTCCGGGGAGCGTGACGACCGCCTGGATCGGGGAGGACGCGCCGCCGCCGAAGTCGCGGTCGATGCGCTCGGCGACCTGCCTGCTCTCGGTCGATGCGGGGAGCGCCCGGTAGTCGACGCCGCCGAACTCGACGCGCAGGAACGGCAGCCCGAGCGCGATCAGCACGGCGGTGATGGCCACGGCGAACAGCACCGGCCGGCGCATCACGCCCCGCGCGAGCCGGTACCACCTGCCGTCCTCGATGCCGTCCCTGGCACCGTCGCCAACACCGTCACCGTCACCGTCACCGGCAGCGGCCTTCCGCGCCCCGCGGACGCGGACGCGCCCGCGGCGGGCGGCGAACGGGAGGCGGACGGCGAGCGCGTCGACCCGATGTCCGAGCGTCCCGAGCAGCGCGGGCAGCACGACGACCGCGGCGAGGACGGCGATCAGCACCGCCGCCAGGCCGCCGAAGCCCATCGACCTGAGGAACCCCTCCGGGAAGATGAGCAGGCCGGACAGCGAGATCGCCACCGTGACCCCGGAGACCGCGATCGTCCGCCCCGCGGTCGCCGAGGTGCGGGCCACGGCCTCCTCGACCGACAGACCTCTGCCCAGTTCCTCCCGGAACCGGCTGACCATGAAGAGCGCGTAGTCGATCGCGAGGCCGAGCCCGAGGATGGTGACGATCTGCACGGAGTACACCGAGACGGACGTCACGTAGGTGAGCGCGTGCAGCGCGCTGAACGCGCCGAGGATCGCGGTCGCCCCGATGACCAGCGGCAGCGCGGCCGAGACGAGGCCCCGGAAGATCAGGACGAGCAGCACCAGCAGCACCGGCGCCGACAGCAGCTCCGAGCGCGCGATGTCCTCGGCGACCTGGTCGTTGATGTCGCGGTCGATGGCCTCCAGCCCGCCGATCCGGGTGTCGAGGCCGGGCACGCGCAGGCCGGCCTCGATCCGCTCGAACAACTCCTCGCGCCGCTCCTCGTCCCCGCGCAGCGTGATCGCCGCGTAGGTCGCGCGGCGGTCGGCGCTCACCAGGTCGGCGGAGCCGCTGTTCCAGTAGGTGACCGCGCGCTGGACGGCGTCCGGCGGCAGCGCGCCGACGGCGGAGACGACCGCGCCCCGGAACCCGGGATCGTCGACGGTGACGCGGTCGCTGCGGTACAGGACGAGCACGTCGGCGTCATCGCGGCCGAGCCGGTCCGCGATCGCCTCGGCGGCGCGGACGCTGTCGCTGTGCGGGGCGTCGAAGCCGCCGCCGGCCAGGGCCGGGAAGACGCGGGTCCCCCACACGCCCGCGAACAGCACCGCCCCGAGGGCGCAGCCGAGCACGAGTCTCCGGTGGCGGTGCACCCACCTTCCCAGCCGCTCGAACATTGGCCTCTCTTCCGGGAGCGTCGTCTAGACGGAGTAGCGTTCAGATGGAGTAGCGTTCCTTGCGCGGATCGAGCCGGGCGACGGCGACGGCGGTGAACACCCCCCCGAACAGGACGAGCAGCGCCGAGCTCTCCAGCACGACGCTCCACCGTCCGGCCCCGAGGGTCGCCTCGTCGACGGCCCGCATCGCCCAGTAGTGCGGGGTCGCGTAGCCGGCGGTCTGCGACCATTCCGGGAGCTGCGGCGAGGCGACGATCGCGCCGCCCAGCGCCCCGAGGACCATGAGGATCAGGTACGTCAGCGAGAAGAACAGCTCGGCCCGCCTGATCATCGTGTAGAGGAGCGCGCCGGTCGCCACGCCCGTGATCGTGAACGGCACCAGGACGAGGACGAGCTGGGCCGTCCCGGTCCAGGCGCCCGCCCGCAGCGGCAGGTCGAGCACGGTGACGGCGAAGACCGCGAACACGGTGAGCTGGCCGATCCCGATGGTGAGCACCGGGAGGCACTTCCCGAGCAGGTACGCGACCTTCCGCGGCGCGGCCGTGGCGGTGCGCCGCCATGTGTGGGAGTCGAACTCGCGGTAGAGCGCCCGTCCGACGTAGTTGACCGTCATGTAGGAGAACATGACGCCGAATCCGACGGTGACGCGTCCGGTCGCGCCGGCCTGGCTGAGCCCGGCGACCGCCGGCCCGAGGATGGCGCTGGACACGGCCGGCAGCAGCACGAACCACACGAACGGGAACTTGGCCCGGACGAGCGCGCGGTACTCGATCTGCGCGAAGCTGCCGATGACGGCGATCACCGGGGGTCCTCCGCGACGGCGGCGCGCAGCGACGGGTCGCGCCGCAGCAGGTCGCGCAGCGAGGGCGCCTTGACCTGGACGGAGTGCAGCGCGTCGGCGCCGCCGATGCCGGCCTCGGCGGCGGCGCGCTGGAGGTCGTCGATGGAGCCGAGCGGGCTGTGCAGCTCGGTCAGCTTGACGGCGCCGTCGTCGGTCACGTGCTCGACGTACCCGAGGCGCCGCTGCCGGGCGAGGTAGCCGCCGAGCGGGCCGAGGTCGTACGTCCGGCCGTCGCTGAGGACGGTGATGGACGAGCACAGCTCCTCGACGTCCTCCGGGTAGTGCGCGGTCACCAGGATCGCGACGTCCTGCGCGCGCCATTCGCCGACCAGGCCGATGAGCTTCTGCCGGGTCTCGAAGTCGAGGGCGGTCGTTGGCTCGTCGAGCAACCGGACCGCCGGACGGTGGACGAACGCGCACGCCAGGTGCACCAGCCGCCGCTGCCCGCCCGACAGGAACCGGGCGGGCCGGTCCCGGAGCGCGTCGAGGTCGAAGTCGTCGACCGCCTGCTCCACGAGGTCCGCGATCCGCCATCGGCGCGTCGCGAGCCGGGCCGCGTGCGTCAGGTTCTCGGCGACGGTCAGGTGCTGGTAGAGGGCGACGTCCTGGGTGGCGTAGCCGATGGGCCCCGCCGCGTCCGGGTCGGCCTTGATCAGGCCCTCCCGCTTCCCCTCGATCGAGTCGGTGACGGCGCCGAGCAGCGTGGACTTCCCGCTGCCGTTGGCGCCGAGCAGGCCCACGGCCAGCCCGGGTTCCAGCCGCAGTGAGGCTCCGCGCAGGACTGGCGTCCCGCCCGGGTAACCGAACCAGAGGTCCTCGACGGACAGCATGGGAGCAGGCTAGAACACTGACCGACAGTCGGTCAACGAACGGGGTGGGGCTATCCTGGCGCTGTGCGGCGCAAGGAACAGGCGGAGGCATCGCGGGCGGGCCTCCTGGAGGCGGCCCGGCGGTGCTTCACCGAGCAGGGCTACGAGGCCACCACGGTGTCCGCGATCCTCGACCGGGCCGGCATGGCGCGCGGCGCCCTCTACCACTACTTCCCCGGCGGCAAGCGCGAGATCTTCGCCGCCGTCTTCGAGCTGGTGGACGAGGCGTTCCACGACCGCCGCGACGCCCTGTTCGCGCTCGACTCGCCCCTCGCGCGGATCCGGGCCGGCATCCGGCTGTTCCTCGACCTGTGCGTCGAGGACGACTTCGCCCGGATCATCCTGATCGACGCCCCCGAGATCTTCCCCGGCCAGGCCGACCGCGGCAGCTCCTACGCGCTGCTCCACGCCCAGCTCAAGGAGGCCACCGCGACCGGCGAGGTCCGGTCCTTCCAGCCGGAGGTGATGGCGGCCGCGCTCTACGGCGCCGTCCGCAGGGCGGGCGAGGTCGTCATCTCGGCCCCCGACCGTCCCCAGGCCGCCGACCAGGCCGCCCAGGCCCTCGACGTCCTCCTCGACGGCCTCGCCGCCAAGGCCCCTTCCCCCTGACCTCTCCATCGCCGCGAAGGACGCCGGCGACGCGAGCCGCGCTCGGCCCCCCGCGACTGTCGTCTACGGCCGGGGGTTGACGGTGTCGACGACGACCGTCCGGTGACTGACCGTCTCGTCGAAATCCAGGAGCACGGCGCGCGCGTCCGGCTCGACGACGGCCGTCGTCAGGTCGTCTCCGGCGAAGGCCCGAATGGCGGAAAGCGAATCCCAGAGGGTCATGACTTCCAGTTCGACCCGGCCGTCCGATTCCCGCTGGAACAAATAGGCGCCCCGCTGGCCGCCGAGGCCGCGAAGCGCCGGCAATACCGAGCCGGTGAAATGTTCGCGGTAGGCCGCCGCGCCTTCCGCGGTGGCGGTCGCGCGCCACACTCTGGCGATCGTCATGGACCGACGCTACCGGCTCCGGTCATTGCCGGCGGACGAAACCATGGCGCGCCAGAAGGTCGACGAAAACGTGGCCGGCGGGGGTGAGCTGCCTGCCGGTGCCCCGGCAGGCGTCGCAGGCGGTCTCCTCCGGCTCGGCGGGACGGGCCTTCATGTGATCCTCGATGGCACGCTCCACGACGGCGACGACGGCGGGGCCGCCGATCCCGTCCGGAATGGTGTCGGGGACCTGGGCGGGACGTAACTCGTACGCGCGGTGCGCGGCCTCGGCCACGGCGATCAGTTCCGTGGCGCGCTGGTGCCATTCCCGCCATTGCGCGTTCCGTGTCCTGCCGGTCCCGGCGCACTCGGCGCAGTCGCATTCGAGCGCTTCGAGGAGCCGCAGCAAATGGCCGGCCGCGTCATCCGCCCTACGGTCCCTGTCCATGCACAGTCCCGGTGTCTGGGGTCCCGCCCGGACCACCCCACTGGCTCGTACGCACGGTGACCTCGTCTGGTTCGCCCGCGGTGCCGCCATCTGGTCCGCGCGTCCAGGACAGGAGTGTTTTGGGGGGCGGGCGCCGGGTAGGTGCACCGGCGCGCCGAGGGTGAGGGGTGGTGTGACGTGGGCGTTCGCACGTGGATCGGATCATGGCCCGTCTACCGCCAGTTCACCGGCGACGACCCGCTCGGCCGGGGCGCCGCGGCGAAGAGCGCGGCGACCGAGCGGATCGAGGCGCGGGTGAGCGCCGCCGACCGGGTCGTGAAGTCCGTCTGCCCGTACTGCGCGGTCGGCTGCGGGCAGGACGTGTACGTCCAGGACGGCGAGGTCACCCAGATCGAGGGCGACCCGGACTCACCGGTCAGCCGGGGGCGGCTGTGCCCGAAGGGCTCGGCCAGCCTCCAGCTGACCACCGGGTCGGCCCGCGAGTACCGCGTGCTCTACCGGCGGCCGCACGGCACCCGGTGGGAGCGGCTCGGCCTCGGCGAGGCGATGGAGATGATCGCGGACCGGGTGATCGAGGCGCGCCGGAGCGGCTGGCAGTGGGAGGACGAGGGCGTCCGGGTCCGCCGGACCCTGGGCATCGCGAGCCTCGGCGGCGCCACCCTCGACAACGAGGAGAACTACCTGATCAAGAAGCTGTTCACCGCGCTCGGCGCGGTGCAGATCGAGAATCAGGCGCGTGTTTGACACTCGTCCACCGTTCCCGGTCTGGGGACCTCGTTCGGACGCGGCGGCGCGACCACCTTCCAGCAGGATCTGCAGAACGCGGACTGCATCGTCGTCCAGGGCTCGAACATGGCCGAGTGCCATCCGGTCGGGTTCCAGTGGGTGATGGAGGCGAAGGCGCGCGGGGCGAAGCTGATCCATGTCGATCCGCGGTTCACGCGCACGAGCGCGCTCGCGGACGTTCACGTCCCCCTGCGCGCGGGCAGTGACATCGCTTTCCTGGGCGGGATCGTCAATTACGTCTTGCAGAACGAGAAGTACTTCCGCGACTACGTGCTCGCGTACACGAACGCGCCGGTGATCGTCTCCGACGAGTTCCGCGACACCGAAGACCTGGACGGCGTCTTCTCCGGCCTGAATCGCGAAACCCGCAGTTATGACCACAGCACGTGGCAGTACGCGGGAATGAACGTCCAGTCCGCGGCCGGGGAACGGGACATGCAGTGGGACGAGCGCGTCGAGGCCGTGTCGGAGGCGGGACGCGGCGAGGCGCACGGGTCCGGCGGCGCGGCGATCGGCGAGGGCGTCCCGGAGCGCGACCCGGATCTGGAGCATCCGAAGTGCGTGTTCCAGGTGCTCAAGCGCCATTTCGCGCGGTACACCCCGGAAATGGTCGAGCGGGTCTGCGGCGTCCCGCGCGACCAGTTCCAGACGGTCTGCGAAATGGTCACGGAGAACTCCGGCCGCGACCGGACGACGGCGTTCGCCTACGCGGTCGGCTGGACGCAGCACACCGTCGGCGTCCAGTACATCCGGACGGCCGCGATCCTGCAGGCGCTGCTCGGCAACATCGGGCGTCCGGGCGGCGGCATCCTGGCGCTGCGCGGCCACGCGTCCATCCAGGGCTCGACGGACATCCCGACGCTGTTCAACCTCCTGCCCGGCTACATCCCGATGCCGCACGCGCACACCAACGAGGACCTGGACGCGTTCGTCCAGGCCGAGTCGGCGCACAAGGGCTTCTGGGGCAACATGCGCGCCTACATGGTCAGCCTGCTGAAGTCGTACTGGGGCGACGCGGCGACGGAGGACAACGACTACTGCTTCGACTACCTGCCGCGTCTGACGGGCTCGCACAGCACGTACGAGACGGCGATGGCGCAGATCGACGGGGTCTGCAAGGGCTACTTCCTGATGGGCGAGAACCCGGCAGTCGGGTCCGCGAACGCCAAGATCCAGCGGCTGGGGATGGCGAACCTGGACTGGCTCGTCGTCCGCGACTTCTCGCTGATCGAGTCGGCGACGTGGTGGCAGAACGGCGCGGAGATCGAGACGGGCGAGCTGCGCACCGAGGACATCGGCACCGAGGTGTTCTTCCTGCCCGCCGCCGCGCACACCGAGAAGGACGGCAGCTTCACCAACACGCAGCGGATGCTCCAGTGGCACCACAAGGCCGTCGAGCCCGCCGGGGACGCGCGCAGCGACCTGTGGTTCATGTACCACCTGGGCCGGATCATCAGGGAGAAGCTGGCCGGGTCGTCCGACGAGATGGACCGTCCGGTGCTCGACCTGACCTGGGACTACCCGACCGAAGGCCCCCTGGACGAGCCGGACGCCGAAGCGGTGCTCGCGGAGATCAACGGCTTCGACGGGGACGGCGCGCCGCTGTCGTCGTACACGCAGCTCAAGGACGACGGCTCCACAAGGTGCGGCTGCTGGATCTACTGCGGCTGCTACGCGGACGGCGTCAACCAGCCCGCCCGCCGCAAGCCCGGCCGCGAGCAGAACTGGGTGGCGCCCGAATGGGGCTGGGCGTGGCCCGCGAACCGCCGCATCATCTACAACCGCGCGTCCGCCGACCCGGACGGAAACCCGTGGAGCGAACGCAAGGCCCTCGTCTGGTGGGACGCCGACCAGGGCAAATGGACGGGCCACGACGTGCCCGACTTCATCGCCGACCGTCCGCCCGGCCACCGGCCGCCGCCCGACGCGACCGGCCCGGACGCGCTCGCCGGCGACGACCCGTTCATCATGCAGGCGGACGGCAAGGCCTGGCTCTACGTCCCGGCCGGGCTGACGGACGGCCCGCTCCCCGCGCACTACGAGCCGCAGGAGTCGCCGTTCTCGAACCCGCTGTACGGGCAGCAGCGCAACCCCGTCCGGCATCTGCCGGCGCCGCATCCCGACAACCGGTACGGGCCGAGCGACGGCGAGCCGGGCGCGGACGTGTACCCGTTCGTCGCGACGACGTACCGGCTCACCGAGCACCACACGGCGGGCGGCATGTCGCGCTGGCAGCCGTACCTGGCCGAGTTGCAGCCGGAGTTCTTCTGCGAGGTGTCACCTGAGCTGGCGGCGCTGCGGGGGCTGGAGCACGGCGGCTGGGCGACGATCGTCAGCCCGCGCGCCGTCGTCGAGGTGCGGGTCCTGGTGACCGACCGGATGTCGCCCCTCACCGTGGACGGCCGCACGCTGCACCAGGTCGGCCTGCCGTACCACTGGGGCCCGAACGGCTACAGCCGCGGCGACGCCGCGAACGAGCTGCTGCACCTCTCCCTGGACCCGAACACCCACATCCAGGAGGCGAAGGCCCTGTCGTGCGACATCCGGCCGGGCAGGCGCCCGCGCGGCCCCGCCGCCGACGCGTTCGTCCGCGAGTACCGCGAACGCGCCGGCATCACCGACCAGACAGGCACCGAGGTCTAGCGGAGGCTCCCGCGCCCTAGCGGGCGACGCGGCGGACGGCTTCGGCGACGTCGTCGTCCTGGTCCGGCGGCACGGAGCGGAGGTCGAGGAGGCAGCGGCCGTCCTCGACCCGTCCCATCACGGCGGGCGCGCCCCGCCGCAGCCGCGCCGCGTACGGCTCGGGCAGCGACACGGCCGCGCTCGGCAGGACGACGCCGGGCGCTCCCCCGCCGCCGACCGCCGCCTCGCTCTCGACGGCGCGCGCGTCCAGGCCCGCGTCCCGCAGCCGGGCGGCCAGGCGCTCGGCGCGCTCGCGCAGGGCGTCCGCGTCCGCGTGGAGGGCCTCCTCGGCCGGGGCGCGCGGGCCGCGGACGGTGGCCTCCAGCGCCGCGAGCGTCATCTTGCCGACCCGCAGCGCGCGGGCCAGCGGATGCCGGGAGAGCCGCCGCACCAGCTCTCCGTCGCCGAGGACGATCCCGCACTGCGGCCCGCCGAGCAGCTTGTCGCCGCTGGCCGTGACGAGCTGCGCCCCGGCCTTGAGCATGGACGCGGCGTCGGGCTCGTCCGGCAGCAGCGGCTCGGGCGCGAGGAGGCCGGAGCCGATGTCGGCGACGACCGGGACGCCGAGGCCGGTCAGCTCGGCGACGTCGGCCCCGCGCGTGAAGCCGGTCATGCGGAAGTTCGACGGGTGGACCTTGAGGATGAAGCCCGTCTCGTCCCCGACGGCCGCGGCGTAGTCGTCCGGCGATGTCCGGTTGGTCGTGCCGACCTCGCGCAGCCGCGCGCCCGTCGCGGCGAGCAGCTCGGGGATGCGGAAGCCGTCCCCGATCTCCACCATCTCGCCGCGGCTGATCACGATCTCGCGGCCGGCGGCGAGCGCGGTGGCGGCCAGCACGAGCGCCGCCGCGCCGTTGTTGACGACGTGCGCCGCCTCCGCGCGCGGCACCCGCTCCAGCAGCGCGGCCAGCGCCGACCGTCCGCGCCGCGCCCGCCGGCCGGTCTCCAGGTCGAGCTCGACGTCGGTGGCGCCGGACGCCACCGCCACGGCGTCCCGCGCGGCGTCCGACAGCGGGGCCCGCCCGAGGTTGGTGTGCAGCAGGACGCCGGTCGCGTTGATCACCGGACGCAGTCCGGCCGCGGTCGGCGGCAGCGCCTCCACCGCCGCGTCGGCCACCGCGTCCGGCGGGATCTCGCCCGCCCTGGCCCGCCGCTGCGCCGCGACGACGGCCGCCTTCACGACGCCGCGGGTCGGCGAGCAGCACGTCGGTGCGGGCGATCCGGCGGCGCCCGTCGGCGGGCTGGGCTTCACGATCCATCAGGCGACCTCCGGGTTTCCACGCGCGCGCTACCGGCCAGCATCCCACGGAGCTATAATGCATGAGTCATGCATGAACGACGGTTGGCGAACCTGCTGGGCGCCGCCTCGCTGGCGGTGACCGACCTCGTCCTGGCCGGGACCACGGAGGCCGGACGGGTGAGCGCGAGCGGCGCCGCCGCCCTGATCGTCCTGGCGGACGCGCCCGACCTCGGCGTCACCGAACTGGGGCGGCGCGTCCGGCTCACCCAGTCCGCCGCCGCCCGGATGGTGGACGGCCTGGAGGCCGCCGGCCTCGCACGACGCCGCCGCGGTGAAGGCCGCACCGTCCGCGTGCGCCTAACACCGGCGGGCGAGGACGCCGTCCGCGACATGCTGGACGCGCGCGGCTCCCCGCTGGACGGCGTCCTGAGCGTCCTGGACGCCGACGAGCGCGAGACGTTCACCGCCCTCCTGGCCAAGCTGCTGGCCCGCCTGTACTCCGAGGTAGGCGACGCGGACGTGATGTGCCGCCTGTGCGATCGCCACTGCTGCGTCACCGGCGCGGTGTGCCCGGTCGGCCAGGCCGAACGCGACGCGACAGGGGGCACGTGACCGGCGTCCTCCTGGCCCTGGCATCGGCGCTCGCCTACGGCGTCGCCGACGTGGCGGGCGGACTGCTGTCGCGCCGCGCCGACTTCAGATCCGTCGCGCTCCTCGGCCAGGTAGGCGGGCTGGTCTGCGCCGTCGTCGCCGCGCTGTTCGTACCCGTCGACGGCATGGACGCGTCGTCCCTCGGCTGGGGCGCGCTGTCGGGCGTCGGGACGGGCCTCGCGATGGTCTTCCTCTACCGCGGCATCGGTCGCGGCGACATGAGCGTGGTCGTCCCGGTCAGCGCGGTCGGCGGCGTCGCGCTGCCCGTCGTGGTCGGCGTCGCGGTGCTGGGCGACCGCCCCTCGATGCCCGCCTGGGCCGGCATCGCTGTGGTATTGCCCGCGCTGTGGCTCGTGTCCCGGTCGGACTCGGACGAGCACGGCCGGGTGCGCGCGGCGATCGGCAACGGCCTGGTCGCCGGCGCCGGGATCGGGATCCAGTACCTCGCCCTCGCCCAGGCCGGCGACGGTGCGGGGGTCTGGCCCGTCGCGGCGGGACGGGTCGCGGCCGTCCTCGCGATCGCGCCCCTGCTCTGGACGCCCGGATTCCGCATCCCCACCGGAAGGACCGCGCTCTGGTCGGCGGCGAACGGCGGCCTCGCGGCGGCGGCGCTCGTCTGCTACCTGCTGGCCACCCGGGAGCAGCTCGTCGTCATCGCGGTCGTGCTGTCGTCGCTGTACCCGGTCGTGCCCGTCCTGCTCGGCGTCACCGCGCTGCGCGAACGGCTGTCGGCCGCGCAGGCGGCGGGCCTCGTGGGCGCGGGCGCGGCCGTCCTGCTGCTCACCGTGCCCGTCTAGCAGCGGTTCCCGCCGCGCGGAAGTGCGGTTACATCCTGTCACCATGAGGCAAGGTCATAGCCGGTTGTAGCAGTGGCAAAGCTGTGAGTAACTGTTCCCCGGAGCCCCACGGCTCTCCGGAGGGACACGCCACCACAGCTTGATCAGCGAGGGGACCGACGATGGACGAACAGCTGGCGGAGCGGGTGAACCGGCTCCTGTCCGGCCCGACCGGCCTGGGCACGTCGGCGGCGCGCATCACGGACGCGCTGGCCGCCCGCCCGGCGGCGCCCGCCCGGCCCGCACCGGAAACCCTCCCGCCCGAGACGCAGACGGCCGCACCCAGGGCAGCGGCAATCGCACCCGAGGCGGCGGCGCCCACGTCCGAGGCGGCCCTCGCGTCCGAGACGTCGGCGGTCGCGTCCGAGACGGCGCTCACATCCGAGGCGGCGGTCCCGGCCGCGCAGGAATCGCTGCTCCCGGTTCCGGCGACCCGCCTTCCCAGCCCCACGCGCAAGGGCGGCCACTTCTCCCCCGGATACGCGGAACGGGAATGGGGCGACGGCTCGTTCCCCCCGCTCTACTGCCCACTGACGGCCCGCATCGACGACGACCTCGCCTGCGAGGTCAACGACCGCCTGGTCGCCTGGGCGGGCGAGGTCGGGATCTACGCCGACCGCCTCGACCAGTTCCGCGACACCGGGTGGGGACGCCTCGCCGTGCTGGCCCACCCCGAGTCCGACGACGTCGACTCGCTGCTGTTCGGCGCGAAGATGAACGCCGCCTGGTGGGCCAGTGACGACTACTACGCCGACGAGACCGACCTCGGCGCCAGCCCGACCGAGCTCCCGCCCCGGCTGGCGCTGGTGACGTCCGCGATGGACCCGCCGCCCTCCGCGGGCAAGTACACCGCCCAGCTTGAGGACGCGGTGCGGTCCGACCCCGTCCTGGTGGCGCTGCGCTCGGCGACCGAGCACTGCCGGCGGCTCGCCACCCCGTCCCAGGTCATGCGGATCTGCACCATCACCTCCCAGATGTACGTGAGCTGGACCGCCTACGCCGCCTGGCGGCACCTGGGCGAGCTGCCGCCGGTGTGGCGCTACCTCGCCGCGCGGCAGCACGACAGCTTCTACACCTCGATGACGCTGATCGACATCGTCGGCGGCTACCAGCTGGACGCGAACCTGTTCGCCGAGCCGCGCGTCCACCGCGCCGTGATGCAGGCCGGCACCGCCTCCGTCATCGTGAACGACCTGCACTCGGCGGAGCGGGAGGCGGCCGACGACCTGCCCGACTGCAACGTGGTCCTGCTGATCGCCGAGGAGGAGGGCTGCCCGCTGCGCGAGGCGGTCGAGACCGCCGTCGCGATGCACAACCACTTCGTCCGGGGCTTCGAGGCCAGTCAGAAGGAGCTCGCCGCGCTGCCGTCCCCCGAGCTCCAGCGGTTCCTGCTCGGCGTCCAGGGCTGGATGGCCGGCGGCTTCGAATGGCACGGATCCACCGACCGCTACAAGTGACGACCCGTTCATCCCGGAATCCCGGAAACCCGTCGAGAAAGGATCTCCACCTATGGGCTCCACCCAGGGCACCGCGGTTCTCAGCAGCCTCTACCAGCACTCGGTCGCCGACTACTGGAACGCCGAGAAGAACCCGGTCAATCTGCGGCTGGGCGACGTGGACGGGTTCTACCACCACCACTACGGCATCGGCGCCGTGGACTGGTCCGTCCTCGACGGCCCGGCCGCCACCCGCGAGGAGCGGACGATCGCCGAGCTGCACCGGCTGGAGACCGCGCAGGCCGACCTGCTGATGAGCCATCTCGGCGGCGTCCAGCCGACCGACCGGCTGCTGGACGCGGGGTCGGGACGCGGCGGCTCCAGCATGCTGGCCCACCAGCGGTTCGGCTGCCGGGTGGACGGCGTGTCGATCTCCGAGTCGCAGGTCGCGTTCGCCAACGCGCAGGCCGAGCGGCTGGCCGTGGACGGCAAGGTGCGCTTCCACTACAGGAACATGCTCGACACCGGTTTCGAGACCGGCGCCTTCCAGGCCATCTGGAACAACGAGAGCACCATGTACGTCGAGCTGGGCCTGCTGTTCGCCGAGCACTCCCGGCTGCTGCGGCGCGGGGGCCGGTACGTGTGCATCACCGGCTGCTACAACGACGCCTACGGGCTGCCTTCGCGGGCCGTGAGCGAGATAAACGCCCACTACATCTGCGACATCCACCCGCGCAGCACGTACTTCAAGGAGATGGCGGCGAACCGGCTGGTCCCGATCAGCGTGGAGGACCTCACCGCGGCGACGATCCCGTACTGGGAGCTGCGCGCCAAGTCCTCGCTGGCCACCGGAATCGAGTCGGCGTTCCTTGACGCCTACAAGGGCGGCAGCTTCCAGTACCTGCTCATCGCCGCCGACCGCGTCTGAGACGCCCCTCGATCCGGTCGACGCCGCCGCGTTCCGCTTCGGGGAGGGGCACGCCGGGCGGGCGTCCCGGACGGCGGGCCGCCATGTCGGGTGAGGCCACGGCCTCCTCGTGGCGGCCGGTCGGGGACAGCGTGCCGGCCATGTCCTCCATGGCCGGCCTCGATCGCCCGCGGGTTCCCGGTGGTGCGGGCGGCGGCCAGGCCCTCGGCATACAAGCCGAGGGCCTGGTTCGCGTCTCCGATACGTTCGGCTCGGCGCGACGCGCTAGCCGTGCGCTCCCCGGCGCGGGGGTTCCGGCGGACGGGGCGGGCGGCTCCGGTGCGGACGATCCAGGTCCTGCCGCTGCGGGACGGCGTCCGGCGAGCGCGGCGCGGCGCCGGACCCGTCCCCGGAACCGGCCCCCGTCTCCGCCTCGGCGGGACGGACGGGCTCGGCGCGGCGGGCGGAACGGCCGGACGGCGCGTCCTGGGCGAGCGCGTCCTGGACGAGGAGGCCGGAGGTCTCCAGGTACTGGCGGCCGCGGGGCGTGAGGTCCCACGCGTTGTGCCGCCACTCCTTCCGGCGCCACACGACGCCCGCGGACAGCAGCCTGCGGCCGACGCGGCTGATCTCCGTCTCGTCGGTGCCGAGCTCCGCGGCGAGCTCCCGGTTGGACAGCCCCTGGCGGTGGAACACGGCGAGGAGGAAGCGGGCGGCGTGGCCGTCGGGCTGCAGCGCGAGCTGGAGGCCGGACGGGAGCCGCTTGAGCGCCCAGTGCACGACGTCGATCAGCCCGAGGATGCGGCCGCGCTGCTCGCGCTGCGGGCCGTCCAGCACGTCGACGTCGAGGTAGTGGCGGTGCAGCCACTGGAGCCCGTCCTGGCATTCCACCAGGGCGGGCTCGTCGGCGCTGAGCGAGGCGTCGGTGATCAGCATGCCGAGGGCGCTGAAGTGGCCGTCGCTGATGACCTTGGCGTGTTCCATCGAGTCGATGAGGCGCCGGACCTCCGTCCGGCGGTCGCGGGCGGAGGCGGGAACAGCGCTCATGGTCACTCTCCAAGGGTCGACGAGCACCGCCGGACCCCTCCAGCATCCGCGCATGCCAAGTGAATGTCAAGTGACGCGGATCCCTCCGCCGGCGCGCGGCCTCTGTTGCGTTCGACACTGAATCGAGCGCCGGTGAGAGTTAGCATCGAGCCACCACTCGTAACCGCGCGTGTCAATCCCCCGGGGGCGCTTATGACGGATCAGTTGGCCGCAGCCGACCACCCGGCCGAACCAGCTGATCTCTTCGTCCGGCTCTACGACTCGATCGCGGACGACGTCTTCCAGGACTGGACGGCCACGCGCTGGTACGCCGACGAGCGCGTCCGGCGGCAGGCCGACGAGATCGCCGAGATCGTCCTGGACGACGGCGTCCTCGACCCCGCCGCGACCGCGGAGATCGTCGCCGACCTGGGCGACCTCGGCCGCTTCACGATCATGCTCGGGCTCGACGTCGCGCTCGCCCACGCCAGCCCGTACGGGCCGTACCACGGCGCGCCCGCGCTGGCGCCGGTGCTGGTCAACTACCTGACCGAGGGGAAGCTGAACGGGCAGGGCACGACCGGCGCGCTGCTCCCCCGCTGCGCGTTCCCCGGGCGGCCGCTGGGGATGCGCACCAAGGCGGAGTTCTTCGGCGTCCACCGCGTCCCGCAGGCCGAGTGGGACAAGATCGACCACCGCGTCCTGCCCGCGGTGAACGACCCGCACTTCAGCCGGGACGAGCCCGTCGCGGTCGGGTGCGCGCCGGTGCTGGAGACGTTCGACGACGTCGACATCCGGTTCGAGGAGCGGCACGGGATGACCGTGTACCGGCTCCGCCCGATGGACTCCTCCGGCCTCCGCAGCCGCGTCAAGGCGATCGTCCGGCGGCTCGACGAGTCCGGCGCGCAGCTCGCCGTGATGCCGGAGGCGTCGCTGTCGGACGCGCTGCTGGAACTCTGGAAGGAGGTCGCGTTCGACACCGCGGGACGCGACCGCGGCCAGCGCCCGCTGCGGTTCCTGCTCCTCGGCAGCGGCCCGCTCGGCGACGCGGACCCGCCGCCCAACCGCTCCGTGCTGCTCGACCGCTGGACGGGGCAGGAGCTCCTCGTCCAGGACAAGCTGTCCGGCTTCACGCTGGACGCCGAGCAGATGCGGCTGTGGCGGCTGCCGGACGCGCCGCCGTCCGGCACGGCCGTGGAGTACGCGCGGCCCGGCACGCGGATCAGCGTGCTCGACTCGTCGCTCGGCCGCCTCGCCGTCCTGATCTGCGAGGACCTCGGCCGCTCGATCGGCTGGGAACGCGAGCTGCAGTCGTGCGGCGTCTCCCACCTGCTCGTCCCGATCTTCTCGAAGCCGATCCTGGAGCACCGCTGGGAGGACCAGGGCGCCGAGCGGCAGGTCGCGGGGCTCGGCACGTGGGTGACGGTGTCCAACAGCCTCGCGGTCGGCGCCGCCATCCCGGACGAGGACCTCCCCGGCGCCCGCTACACGTGCCTCGTCGCCGGGCCGGAGAGCCTGCGCCGCACCGCGTACGCGACCGAGCGCCAGTTCGGCGCGTCCAGGACGGGCGCCGAGCTCGGGCGGCTGCCCACGTCGGAGCTGCCCCGCGTGTTCCCGGGCGCGGCGTACGACGTCTGGCACGAGCACTGGCAGGACCCGAAGTAAGGCCCGACTCAGGCCCCGGCGCGGGTCACTCCACCGTGAACGGCTCCGGGCTGACGGCGGTGCCGCCGGGGGCGTTCACGATCAGGGGTCCCGAGGTGGCGCCCGCCGGGACGGTCGTCCGGACGAGCGTGTCCGTCGCGTCGATGACCGAGGCCCGCACCCCGCCGAACCGGACGGCCGTCGCGGACGCCAGCCCGCTGCCGTGGATGGCGACCGCGATTCCGGCCGGGCCGCTGACCGGCTCCATCCCGCTGATCGCCGGCGCGGGAGCGTGGTCGCGACCCGGCCGCGCGGGCGCCAGCAGCGTCGCGAACACGGCGCGGAACTTCTCGGCGGTCTCGCGGGAGAACTGCCCGACGAGCGCGGCGATGGCCGCGACGCCGTACGGGTTGACGTCGGACGGGCCGCCCAGCGGCGACGTCAGCCCGCCGCGCACGACGAGGTAGACGACCAGCCCGAACAGCGCGCCGACGAACGGGAGCAGCAGGTACATCATCAGCCAGCTCCGGCGCAGCGCGCGGTTCCCGACGTACCAGTAGAACGACCGCAGGACGTGCGCGATCGCGCCGAGCGCGCCCGCGGCCATGACGACCACGAACAGGCTCGTCTCGCGGGACATGCCCGGCGACCAGCCCGGCAGGTGCAGGGTCTTGGACACCGGCACGATCTCGGTGCGCCCGTCGGGCCCGGTCCGCGGCCCCGGCGGCCACGCCTGGACGAGGACGATCACCAGCACCGCCGTGAGGATCATCAGGACGGCGAACACGACGACGATGTCGCGGGTGCGGGCGTACTCGGATCCGACCGGCGACTCGGCCACGGGCTCTCCCTCTGTCGTTTTCTGACGCACTGTCGTTCTCTGGCGCGGTTTCCAGCCGCATATCGAGGCCAGACCGGACGGCGTTTCGCCCGCCCCATCGGTCAAGCCCGCCCCAAGAATCCGACAAGCCAGTGCAAATTGGTGGAGTCTTCATTACTGGTTCGCGGGCCGCCGAGCGCGCGGCCGTGCTTTCCCGCCCATGCGCCGAACAGCAGCAGCAGCGCTCGCGACCGTCCTGACCGCCGGGGCCCAGACGGCGCGGCCAGCGGCAGAGCCGGGGGCCGACGATGGTCAGAGCGACGGGCAGGGTTGCCGCAACGCCGGCCGCGTGAGGAAGCGAAGGCGATCAGCGCCCCTCGCGGCCGGATCGAGGAACCCCGCTCGCGTCGGTGCCTCAACGCCCATGCGGCTAAGGACGCGGTGGAGGTGCTGATCTGACCACTACCCCGTGCCGCTGGGCCTGCTGTTGCGTCGAGCCCTATTGGGCCGACCGTCCAGGAAACGGCGGTCAACTCTCGCGCGGGACAGTCACGAAGCGTATGATCCAGATCACTCGCTAGTAGCTAGGTTTTAGATGATCGGTGTGCTCGATTGGCTTCCTCCACCCGTCTGAAGACGGGGGATTCCAGCCCTCACGGGTTGGGTTTCCTGCTTCACAGCCGATTGCCCGCCGGGCTTGCGCCGTTTGGGTCTTACATCGGCTCCACAGGCCGACACCGCCAGCCCGGCGGCCAGGATGTTGCGGGCGGCGTTGGTGTCCCGGTCATGTTGGGCACCGCATGCGCCGCACTCCCATCCCCTCACATCGAGGGGCATGTGACCGGCGATGGTTCCGCATTGCGAACAAGTCTTGGTGGAGGGGAACCATCGGTCGATCACCACGAGTTCACGGCCGTACCAGTCAGCCTTGTACTCAAGCATCGTCCGCAGCTGGCGCCACGCGGCGTCAGAGATGGCGCGGGCCAGCGAGTGGTTCTGCACCATGTTGCGAACGTTCAGGTCCTCGATCACGACCGTTTGGTTATCACGGATGAGCCGAGTGGACAGCTTGTGCAGAAAGTCGCGGCGCCGGTCGGCGATCCGGACATGGATGCGCGCGACCCGGGCCTTGGCCTGGTCCCGGTTCGCCGAGCCCATGGCCTTGCGGGCCAGTTCCTTTTGCGCCCGGGCGAGGCGCTGCCGATCGCGGCGCTCGTGCCGGGGGTTGTTGACTTTCTCCCCGGTCGACAGCGTCACCAGGGAGGTCACCCCCGCGTCGACGCCCACCACCTGGTCCACCGGGTCCAGCCGAGGCACAGAGTCGGTGCACAGGATCGAGCAAAACCAGCGGCCTGCGCCATCGCGAGACACCGTCACCGTGGACGGCATGGCACCCTGTGGGAGGGGACGCGACCACACGATGTTGAGCGGCAGAGACATCTTCGCCAGCGTCAGGCACCCATCGCGCCATGTGAACGCCGAGCGGGTGTACTCCGCCGAGTCACGCGACCGCTTGCGCGCCTTGAACCGCGGGTACTTGGCGCGCTGAGCGAAGAAGTTGGTGAACGCGGCCTGCAGATGCCGCAGCGCCTGCTGCAACGGAACCGACGAAACCTCGCCCAGAAATGCCAGTTCCTCGGTCCTCTTCCAGGCCGTCAACGCAGCCGAGGACTCCACATAGGAGACTCGGCGCCGCTCGGCGTACCAGGCGCGAGTGCGCTCCTCCAGCGCCCTGTTGTACACCAACCGCACACACCCGAACGTGCGGGCCAGTTCGGCCGCCTGCTCGTCAGTGGGGTGGAAGCGGTACCTGAACGCCCGCTTCACTGTGCGCGCCATGCCTCACATTTTACCGCGCTAGCTGTTAGGCCCCACCCCTTACGGGGTGGACGGCAGTTCGCCTCAACGGCGAATCGCCCGCCCTTGCCCTGCTCCACAGAGTCCGACTCATCCCTCGCCTGAATGCGGGGGTCTCCTCGGAGGTAAACCGATGACAGAAGCAGTCTCCGCCGCCTCCGTCCCCGCGCCCGCCTCCTCCGGTACCGCGATCGGCATCGGCGAGGACGGGACGTACACCCGGTTCGGGCAGGTGGCCGCGTTCGTCCTCGGCGTCCTCACCATGTTGGCGTTCCTGCCGCTGCTCGTGGTCGCCGCGATGCTCTACACCCGGGCGGAGACCGTGTTCGCCGCGGATCCCGCGCGGGCGCGCTCGCTGGTGAACTGGTCGTGGGTGTGCATCGCGGTTCCCGGCGTCCCGGCTCTCATCGCTCTCGTGGCCGGCGCCGGCCTGCTGCTGTCCGCGTAACGGGAAGAGGACAGGGGCGTCGGGGGTTGACGCTCGTTATGAGCGTTCCCTTCTCCGTCCTGGACCTCGCGCCCGTCGTCAGCGGCTCCACGTCAGGCCAGGCGCTGCGCAACACCCTCGACCTGGCCCGGCACGCCGAGCGGCTCGGCTTCCACCGGTACTGGCTGGCCGAGCACCACGCGATGCCCGGCATCGCCAGCTCCGCGACGGCCGTGCTGATCGGGCAGGTCGCGGCGGCGACGGCCACGATGCGGGTCGGGTCAGGCGGGGTGATGCTGCCGAACCACGCGCCGATGGTGGTCGCCGAGCAGTTCGGGACGCTGGAGGCGCTCTACCCGGGACGCATCGACCTCGGCCTCGGCCGCGCGCCCGGCACCGACCAGGCCACCGCGCTGGCGCTGCGCCGCTCCCCCGAGGCCCTGTCGGTGGACGACTTCCCCGAGCAGGTCGTCGAGCTGCGCGGCTACTTCGGCGCGGACAGCAAGGTGACCCCGGCCGCGGGCAACGAGCCGCCGGTGTGGCTGCTCGGATCCAGCGGGTACAGCGCGCGGCTGGCGGGGCTGCTCGGGCTGCCGTTCGCGTTCGCGCACCATTTCAGCGCGCAGAACACCGTCCCGGCGCTGAACCTGTACCGGGAGTCGTTCCGTCCGGGGGCGCTGGACGAGCCGTACTCGATGATCGGCGTGTCGGTCATGGCGGCCGACACCGACGAGAAGGCGCGGGAGATGGCGCAGCCGCAGGCGCTCGCGTTCCTGCGGCTGCGGCGGGGCGCGCCCGGTCCGCTGCCGTCGCCGGCGGAGACCGCCGCCTACCCGTACACGGCGCTGGACCGGCAGATGATCGACTCGCGGCTCGCCGACCAGGTCATCGGCGGGCCGGAGACCGTCCGGACGCAGCTGGACGCGCTGATCGAGCGGACTGGCGTGGACGAGATGATGGTGGTGACCCAGGTCTTCGACCACGCCGACCGGCTGCGCTCCTACGACATCCTCGCCGACCTGTACAAGGAGAGCTTCGCGCCCAGCCCGGCCTAGCGGGGCCTGACCTGGAAGTTGAAGGGGATGGTGCCCGGGTCGGGCAGGGCGGTGCCGCCGTCGACGCTCAGCACGGCGCCGTTCACGTACGACGCCTCCGGGCCGAGCAGCCACATGACCGCCGCCGCGGCCTCCTCGGACGTCCCTGCCCTGCCCTGCGGGACGAGCCGGGTGACCTCGTCGTACGCCTCCTCCCGGCCGAGGCCGTGCGGCTCGCCGAAGTAGCCCATCTCCAGGTCGGACATCTCGGTGCGGATCCAGCCGGGGCACACGACGTTGGCGCGGATGCCGCGCGGCCCGTAGTCGACCGCGATCGTCTGGGTCAGCATGGTCAGCCCGGCCTTGGACGTGGCGTACGCGGCGCAGCCGAGCGGCACCCGCAGCGACGCCACCGACGAGACCGCGACGATCGAGCCCTTCGTCTCGATCAGGTGCGGCAGCGCGGCCTTGGCCAGCAGGAACACCGAGGTCAGGTTGGTCTGGACGGTGACGTCCCAGTCCTCGGGCGACAGGTCGAGGACGCCGCCGTTGCGGAGGGTGCCCGCGTTGGCGACGACGCCGTCGAGGCGTCCGTGCGCGGCGACGACGCCGTCGACCAGGTCCGTGACGGCCTCGGGCCGGGACACGTCGCAGACGCGCGGCTCGGCCCCGGTCTCGGCGGCGACCCGCTCCAGCGCGTCCTTGCGGCGCCCGCAGATGACGACCGTGTCGCCGCGTCCGGCCGCGTCCTTGGCGACGGCGGCGCCGATCCCGCTGCCCCCGCCCGTGACGATCAGAACCCGTTGCATTCCATCTCCTTAGCTGTGGCCCTTAGCCTTGGCCCGCAGGCTCACCAAGATAGGCCGCGTGCAGGACGTCCGGGGCCTTGCGCAGCGGCCCGGCCGGGCCGCTGTGGGTGAGCCGCCCGCCGGCCAGGACGTGCGCGGTGTCGCCGATCTCCAGGGCGAGCGTCGCGAACTGCTCGACGAGCAGGACGGCGGCGCCCGCGTCCGCGAGGGCCCGGACGGCGGGCAGCAGCCGCTTGACGATCACCGGTGCGAGGCCGAGGGACATCTCGTCGATCAGCAGCACGGTCGGCGACATCGACAGGGCGCGGGCCAGCACGACCATCTGCTGCTCGCCGCCGGACAGCAGGCCCGCCTGGACGTCCATGCGCTTCGTCAGTTCCGGGAACAGCTCCAGGGCCCGGTCGCCTCCGGTGCCGCGCCGCACGACGCGCAGGTTCTCGGCGACGGTGAGGCCGCTGAAGACCGTCCGGCCCTGCTCGACGAGCGCGATGCCGCGCTTGGCCCGCGTGACCCGGTCGAGCCCGGTGAGGTCGTCGCCGTCCCCGGTCAGTTTCCCTGAGGTGATCGGCAGGACGCCCGCGATGGCTTCGAGCAGGGTCGTCTTCCCGGCGCCGTTCGGGCCGAGCAGGACGGTGACCTCCCCGGCCGTGACGGTCAGGGTCACGTCCCGGACGATCGGGGCGCCGCCCCGGCCGACCGACACGTCCTCCAGCTTCAGCTCTTTCATGTGAGGGCCACCTCGTCTCCCAGGTAGGCGCGGGCCACTTCCGGTTTCGCGAGGACCTCGGCGGGCGGTCCCGCGGCGATGACCGCGCCCGCGTCCAGGACGACGATCGTCGCGCAGGCGTGCCGGACCATGTCCAGGTCGTGCTCGATGAGCAGCACGGACGCGCCGAACCTCGCCGGCACCTCGATGAGCCGGTCGGCGAGCGCGAGCGACTCGGCGTGCGCGAGGCCGGCGGCGGGCTCGTCCAGCACGATCAGCTTGGGCCTGGCGAGGATCGCGGCGGCCACCTCCAGCAGGCGGCGGCTGCCGACGTCCAGGTCGAGGACGTGCGCGGCGGCGGGCGCGCAGCCGAGGAACGCGCGGACGTCCTCCAGCTCGTCCCGCGTGACCGTGCGGTGCGCGGCGAAGCGCAGGTAGGCGCCGACGGTGAGGCCGGTCGGGACGCGGTCCTGCTGGAAGGTGCGGCGGAGCCCGGCGGCGGCGCGGCGGTGGACGGGCAGGCCGTCCAGGCTGCGGCCGTCGAGCGTGACGGTCCCGGCGGCGTCCTTGATGAACCCGGACAGCGCGTCGGTGAGCGTCGACTTGCCCGCGCCGTTCGGCCCGATGAGGCCCATGACGGTGCCTTCGGGGACGACGAGGTCGACGTCCTGCAGCGCGGCGACCTGCCCGAACCGGACGCTGAGCCCTTCCGCTCGCAGCAGCGGTTTCGTGCCGAGCGGCGGGGTGCCGCCGTCCGACTGGTCCCGCGGCGGCGGGACCGGGGCGGGACGCCGCGCGCGCAGCCGCCGCGCCAGCCCCTCCATGATGCTGCTGCCCTGCGACAGCGCCTGCACGGCCCCGACGCCGAACAGCACGTTCGCCCAGTCCTGGGAGATCCCGGCGCGGCGGAAGAACTCCGGCACGAGCATGATCAGGAAGCCGCCGAACAGGGCGCCGAAGATGTACTCGCTGCCCGCCATCACCGCGACGACGAACAGCGCCAGCGACGCGATCACCCCGAAGTTCTGCGCGGTGATCATGCCGACCTGCCCGGCGAGCAGCCCGCCCGCGAGGCCCGCCGCGAACGCGCTGAGCGCGAACGCCGACAGCTTGGCGCGGGCGACGCTCGTCCCGGCCGCGGCGGTGGCGCGCTCGGAGAACCGGACGGCCCGCCACGCCGCGCCCATCCGGGTGCGTCCGACCCATTCGACGCCGAGCGCGAGCACGACGAACAGCAGGCCCGCGTAGACGAAGTACTGCCGGTCGGTGGCGATGAACTCGGGCCGCAGCACCTGCTGGTAGGTGTCGACGCCGGGGAAGTTGACCGCGGAGACGACGACGGCGGCCGCGGCCGCGAACCCGAGCGTGACGACGGCGAGGTGCACGCCGCGCAGCCGCAGCGCCGGGAGGCCGATCAGGATGCCGAACGGCATCGCGACGACGCCGCCGGCGATCGTCCAGAGGATCAGCGTCCCGGGGGCGTTCCAGACGTTGAGCTGGGCGACCGTCCAGGCGCCGACGGCGGCGAACGACAGCTGGCACAGCGAGTTCATGCCGGCGCGTCCGACGATGCCGAGGCCGAGCAGCGCGACCGCCGACACCAGCGCGGACGTCGCGAGGAACAGCCAGTACTGCGGCACGACGACCGCCGCGACCACGACGACCGCCAGCGCCGCACCCGGCTGCCTGAACAAGGTGAGATCAACGCGCGACATCCCACACCTCCCGTCGCTGGGACCAGATCAGGATGGCGAGGATCGCCAGGAACGGCACCGTGTCGCGGTACTGCTGCAGCTCGGACACGTGCGCGAGCGCGCCCTGCAGCGCGCCGAGCCCGAGCCCGCCCGCGACCGTGAGGCCGAGGCTGCGGAAGCCGCCGACGAGCGCGGCGGCCCCCGCGGGGATGATCATCAGGGCGAGCGAGGTCTGGTCGCTGGTCTGCTGCGGCGCGATGACGAGCAGCACCGCCGCGGACAGCAGCCCGGTGACCGCCCACATCCCGACGCCGAGGCGCCGGGACGGGATGGCGTGCAGCTCCGCGGTCGTCGGACGCTCCGACAGCGCGCGGAGCCGCAGCCCGAGGACGGTCCTGGTCAGCACCAGCCACGCCCCGGCCGCCACCACGATCGACCCGGCGACGCACACGGCCGCCGCCTGGGTGATCGTGATGTCGTTCACGGTGAACAGCGAGCCGCCGAACTTGCCGGGCATGCGGCGCGGGTCCGTCCCGAACGCCAGGTAGGACACGGCGAGCAGGCTGACCAGGAACGCGATCGAGATCGCGGAACGCTGGTCGGGGCCCGACTCACCGAACCATTTGCCCATCACCCAGCCGAGCGCGGCGGCGGTCAGGGTCGCCGCGAGCAGGCCGGCGAGCGCGGCGAGCCCGTAGGGCCAGCCGTGCTCGGACGTGACCGCCATCGTGTAGACGCCGATCACGCCGATCGCGACCTGCGCGAAGTTGACGACCCTGACCAGCCGGAACATCAGCGTCAGGCAGAGGCCGAGCGCGGCGTACGCGCCGCCGCCGGCGAGTCCCGCTATCGCTCCCTCAACCATTGGGCAGTTTGATCCAGTCGTCGGTGAGCACGGTCCAGCCGCCCTTGCCGTCCGGCTGGACGAACTTGGCGGCGAGGTTGGAGGCGTGGGCCTTGCCGGACCCGAACGCGAACGGCAGGCCGGTCATCTCCGTGGGCAGCGGCTTGAGGTTCTTCATCGCCTCGGTGACGGCCTCGCGGGTGATGTCGCCCTTGATCGAGCGCAGCACCGTGACGAGGTGCTGGGCGGACAGGTACCCGCCCTGCGCGAACGCGGTGAGCGGCAGCTTGTGCCGGGTCATGCTCTCTCGCCAGTCCTTGTTGGCCGTGGACTTCTCGTCGGTGTACGGCTCGAACTCCGACAGCGCGTAGACGTCCTTGCCGGCGGGACCGAGCGCCTTCGACGCCTCCACGGTGTAGGCGGGCGCGAGGAACAGCCACTTGATGCCCTTGACCCGCTGCGCCTGCGCGGCCTTCACCCAGCCGATCAGCATGGGCTCGACGCCGTTGAACAGGACCGCTTCGCAGCCCGCGTCCCGCGCCCGCAGGATGTAGGGCGTGAAGTCGGTGGTGTTCGCCGACAGGCTCAGGTCGGTGATCAGCAGCTTCTTGCCGGTGATCTTGGACCAGCGGTCGACGCCCTCCTTGTAGGCGTTCGCGGTGCTGCCGATGATGACGAAGAACGCGCAGATCTTGTTCAGCTTCAGCGTCTCGGACGCGTAGTACAGCGACACCGTCGAGCCGAAGAACGGGCCGGTGTTGACCGGCGAGATGTTCGGCGAGCTGAAGCAGCCCGGGTCCACCCCGATCCCGCGCACGTCGGTGATCTTGTTCTGCTCGTAGAGCGGGCCGTTGACCTGGCAGTCGACCAGGCTGGCGCCGCCCGCGAGGGCCACGGCCTTCTTGTTCTGGATGACGTCGCGGGCGGCGAGGGCGGCGCTGGCCGGGTCGCCCTTGTCGTCGGCCGCGGTGTAGGCGATCTTGCGTCCGTTGATGCCGCCGTTGGCGTTGACGTCGTCGAACACGGCGCGGGCGGCCTGCGACGCCTCGGGGAAGGTGACCGGGCCGCTCAGCGTCGACACCGACCCGATGTTGATCGGCCCCGAGTCGGAGCCGGAACCTGAACCGGAGCCGCAGGCGGCCATGGGCAGCGCCACGACGGCGGCGGTGAGAATCCGTGCGATATGTGCTTTTCGCATGTCAGAGACCTTCGGTGCTGTGGACGACCCCGCCGTCGAAGACGGTCATCGCGACGGGGACGTCCGGGAGGTCGTGCGGGTCGAGCGAGGTGATGGTGCCGTCGAGGACGGTGACGTCGGCGGCCCTGCCGGGTTCGAGGGTGCCCTTCCAGTCCTCGGCGAAGTCCTGCCAGGCGGCGTTGCTGGTGTACGCGCGGACGGCGTCGGGCAGCCCGACGCGCTCCTCCGGCCCGTACACGCGGCCGCTGGCCTTCGACTCGCGCAGCATCATCGCCGCGATGCCCTGCCGCCAGTTGGGGTAGGTGACGGGGGCGTCGGAGCTGGCGGTCACGGGGATCCCCGCGTCCAGCGCCGAGCGGACGGGGTACTGGTAGGCGGCCCGTTCGGGGCCGAGCATCTCTGCCAGCATGTCGACGATCGTCCACTTGATCGCCGGGTTCATGTTCGCGCCGAAGCGGTGCTCGGCGAGCTTGCGGAGGCTCTGCGGCCCCGGGAGGTCGGCGTGGATGACGTAGTGCCGCGGGTCGTCGCGGGGGTGCTGGATCTGCGCTGCCTCCAGCGCGTCCACGACGGCGTCGAGGGAGCGGTCGCCGGTGACGTGCACGCCGAGCTGGTGTCCCGCGACGTGCGCGAGGCGGATCATCTCGTTGAGCTCGGTGGTGCGGAGCGCGTCGGTGGCGCCGTGCACGCACAGGCAGCCGAACCCGCCGCCTCCGGCGTACTCGTCGCGCATCCACGCTGTCTTGTTGGGCGGGGTGCCGTCGGCGAAGAGCTTGACGCCGATGACGCGGAGGAGGCGCGGGTCGACGTCGTCCGGGATGCGCGCGCTCGCGAGGCCCTCGGCGATCTCGGCGGCGGAGCCGCCCATGCCGGTGAGCAGCAGCAGGACGCTGACGCGGGCGCCGAGGTCGCCGGCGCGGGCGAGGTCGCCGTAGACGTCCAGGGTGAGCTGGTCGGCGGCGCCGGCGAACAGGCTCTTGCCGCCGGGGCCGAGGCCGGGCTCGGTGTAGCTGGTGATGCCCTCCTTGTGCAGGACGGCGACGTTCGCGCGGATGGCCCGCTCGATCTCCTCGCGGGTGTAGGCGGGCAGGAGCCCCTGGACCAGCAGCTGCGCGCCCTCGGCGAGCAGGCCGGTGGGGTTGCCCGCGCCGTCGGCGTGGATGACGCCGCCCTCGGGGGCGACCGTGTCGCGGGTGACGCCTGCCAGTTCGAGGGCGGCGGAGTTGGCCCAGGTGAGGTGGCCGCTGAAGTCCTGGAGGTAGACGGGGTGGGCCGGGGCGACAGCGTCGAGGTCGGCGCGGTCGGGCATGCGGCCGCCTTCACCGCATTCGGACAGGTAGCCGGGGTCCCAGCCGTTGCCGCGGATCCACTCGCCCGCCGGGGTCCGGGACGCGGCCTCCTTCACCGACTCCTGGATGTCGGCGATCGACCGGACGGCCGGGAATCCGACGTCCAGGGCCAGCGGCGGACGGGTCGCGCCGAACGCGCAGCCGTGCAGGTGCGAGTCGTTGATGCCGGGGAGCGCGGTGCGGCCGCGAAGGTCGACGACCTGCGTGCGCGGCCCGGCCAGCGCGCGGATCTCGTCGGTGCCGCCGACCGCGGTGATCGTCCCGCCGGTGATGGCCAGCGCCCGCGCAGCGGAGAAGTCCGCGTCGGCCGTGAGGACCTCGCCGTCAAGCAGCACCAGGTCCGGGGTCGCGTCCGATTTCATGCCTCGGTCCATCCCTCGCACTCGGTCCCCCTCGCCCTCGGGGGTGAAAATTTGGGCCCAAACGTATTGCGAACGTACGGGGCCCGATAACGGAGGGTCAATAACGGGGGCATAACGGAGTGACGCCCTTCACAGGCGTCCGGGCATGCCGGAACCGCCGACCCCGCTCGGGGGGCCGGCGGCCCTGGTTCGTGCAGGTCAGCCCGCGAACGCCTCCTCAAGGACGTCGAGGCCCTCGGTGAGCAGATCCTCCGGGATGACGAGCGGCGGGAGGAAGCGCAGGACGTTCCCGTACGTCCCCGTCGTCAATACGAGCAGCCCCCGCTCGTGGCAGCGGGACGCGATCCGGGCGGTCAGCTCCGCATCGGGGTCCTTCGTGCCCGGCCGCACCAGCTCGATCGCGACCATCGCGCCGCGGCCGCGCACGTCGCCGATCTCGGGATGCCGCCCGGCGAGGACGCGCAGCCGGGGCAGCATGATCTCGCCGATCCGGCGGGCGCGCTCGGTGAGCTTGCCGTCCTCGATCTCCTCCAGCACGGCCAGCGCCGCCTCGCAGGCGAGCGGGTTGCCGCCGTAGGTGCCGCCGAGCCCGCCGCCGTGCACCTTGTCCATGATGTCGGCGCGGCCGGTGACCCCGGCGAGCGGCAGCCCGCCCGCGATGCCCTTCGCCGTCGCGACGATGTCCGGGACGACGCCCTCGTGCTCGCAGGCGAACATGTCGCCCGTCCGGGCGAAGCCCGTCTGGACCTCGTCGGCGATGAACAGGATGCCGTTCGCGCGGCAGAACTCGGCCAGCGCGGGCAGGAACCCCGGGGCGGGCTCGATGAACCCGCCCTCGCCCTGGATCGGCTCGATCAGCACGGCCGCGACGTTCGTCGGGCCGATCTGCTTGCTGATCTGGTCGATCGCCTGCGCCGCCGCCTCGGGACCGCAGTTCTCCGGCCCGGTCGGCCAGCGGAACGGGTAGGCCAGCGGCATCCGGTAGACCTCGGGCGCGTACGGGCCGAACCCGTGCTTGTACGGCATGTTCTTCGAGGTCAGCGTCATCGTCAGCAGCGTCCGGCCGTGGTAGCCGTGGTCGAACACGACGATCGCGTCCCGTCCGGTGGCGTACCGGGCGATCTTGACGGCGTTCTCCACGGCCTCCGCGCCGCTGTTCACCAGGAACGAGCGCTTCTCGTGGCCGCCCGGCGTGATCCGGTTGAGGTTCTCGCACACCGCGACGTACGACTCGTACGGCGCGACCATGAAGCAGGTGTGGGTGAACCGGTCGGCCTGCGCCTTCACCCGCGCGGCGACCCGCGGGTTGGCGTTGCCGACGCCGGTGACCGCGATGCCGGAGCCGAAGTCGATCAGCGAGTTGCCGTCCGCGTCGACGACCACGCCGCCGCCCGCGTCCGTCACGTACACCGGCAGCACGCTGCCGACGCCCGGCGGGACGGCCGCCGTCCGGCGCTTCTGCAGCTCCCGGGAGCGCGGGCCGGGGATCTCGGTGACGACGCGTCGTTCCTGCGGCAGGCGCGCGCCGCCGGCGGGCTGGGCAGGGTCCTGGCTGGTCATGGCCTGAACATAGGACGGCGGCGGCCTACGATGAACCGTACGGGGCGGCGAAATCCGCCCCTCGGGATAGACACTTTGCACAGGGATTGCGATGCCGCCCACGCTGGCCTCCGTGGCCGCCCTCCCGCAGCTCGGCCTCCGGTCGCTGACCGGGCCGCTGCCGGACGCGCTCGTCGTCTGGGTCGCGGTCAGCGAGCTGGAGGACCCGACGCCCTTCCTGGAGGGCGGCGAGCTAGTCCTCACCACGGGCATGCGGCTGGGCGGTGCGAACGCCGCGGGCTACGTGTCCCGGCTGGTCGGACGCGGCGTCGCCGGGCTCGGGTTCGCGGTCGGCGTCATCCACGACGACGTCCCGCCCGAGCTGATCGCCGCGGCGCGGGAGCAGGGGCTCGTCCTGCTTGAGGTGCCGCGGCCGACCCCGTTCATCGCCATCGGCAAGGCCGTCTCGCGGATGCTCGCCGCCGAGATGTACGAGGACGTGACCCGCGCGTTCCAGGCGCAGCGCGAGCTGACCCGCGCCGCCCTGACCGGTCCCGGCGCGCTCGTCGCCCGGCTGGCGCGGCTGCTCGGCGGGTGGGCGCTGCTGCTGGACGCGTCCGGGGCCGTCCAGCACGCCGAGCCCGCCGCCGCCCGCGACCGCGCCGCCGCCATCGCGCCGGAACTGGCCCGGCTGCGGCGGGGCCGCCCGGCGGACGGAGGCGCGCCCGCGAGCGTGGCGCTGGCCGTCCCCGGCGACCACATCGTGGTGCAGCGGATCGGGCTGGGCGGACGGCCGCGCGGCTTTCTCGCCGTCGGGACGGGCGCGCCGCTCCCCCACGTCGCGCACACGATCGTCGGCGCGGCCATCGCGCTTCTCACACTCCAGTCGGAGACGCCGCGGACCGGCCGGGAACTGCGGGCCTCGCTCGCGGCGCTGCTGCTCGGACGTCCAGGCGACGGCCCGGCGGTGCCCCGCGGGCCGGTGCGCGTGCTGGCCTGCGCGGGCGGGGACGCCGTGCTCGACGTCCTGGAGTCCGACCCGGCGGGGGCGCGGTGCCTGGCGCTCCCGCTCGACGGGCGCGCCGCCGTGATCGTCCCGGACGAGGTGGCCGACGCCGTCGAGCCCCTGCTCGCCGCCACCGGCCCGATCGGCGTCTCCGATCCCGCCACGGACGATCTCGGAAGCGCGTTGCGACAGGCCGAGGAGGCGCTGGCCGCGGCCGTCCGGACGCGCCGGGACGCCGTCCGCTACTCCGCGCTTCCCGGGCAGGGCGTCCTCCAGCTCCTCGACCCGGGCCCCGCGCACGCCTTCGCCGACGCGCTCCTCACCCCGCTCCGCGACGAGGACCTGGTCGAGACCGTGCGGGCGTACGTCGCGGCCAACGGGCAGGGGGAGGCGGCGGCGCGGGCGCTCGGCGTCCACCGGCACACGCTCCGGTCACGGATGCGCAAGGCGGCCGAACTCCTGGACCGCGACCTCGACGATCCGGCCGTCCGCGCGGAGCTGTGGATCGCGCTCGCCATCACGTCCAGTCCGGACGACCGGATTGGACAGCGTGGAGACTCGCATACGCCCCCGCCGGAGATAGCGTGAAGCCATGAACGTGACCCCATTCTGGCTGGCCGGCCGGCCCGAGACCGGTGACGGCGAGCTCACCGTTACGCATCCCTATGACGGCCGCGTGGTCGGGACGGCGGCCGTCCCGACCCCCGGGCAGGTGGAGGAGGCCGTCGCCGCGGCGCACGCGGTCCGCGCGCGGGCGGCCGCGCTGCCCCTGCACGTGCGGGCCGAGGCGCTCGCGCACGTGTCCGCGCGGCTCGCCGAGCGGGCCGAGGAGGTCGCCCGGCTGATCACCGGCGAGAACGGCAAGCCGCTGCTGTGGGCGCGCGGCGAGGTGACCCGCGCGATCTCCACGTTCCGGTTCGCCGCCGAGGAGGCCCGCCGGTTCAGCGCCACCACGCAGCGGCTCGACACCGACCCGGCCGCCGAGGGCCGGATGGCCTACATCACCCGCGTGCCGAAGGGCCCGGTGCTCGGCATCTCGCCGTTCAACTTCCCGCTGAACCTCGCCGCCCACAAGATCGCCCCGGCGATCGCGGCCGGGACGCCGATCGTGCTGAAGCCCGCCCCGGCGACGCCGCTGTCCGCGCTGCTGCTCGGCGAGCTGCTCGCCGAGTCCGACCTGCCCGCCGGGATGTTCTCCGTCCTGCCGGTGCCGAACGACCGGGCGTCCGCGCTGGTCGACGACCCGCGCCTGCCGATCGTGTCGTTCACCGGGTCCGTGCCCGTCGGCTGGGCGATCAACGACCGGGCGCCGCGCAAGCACGTCACGCTCGAACTCGGCGGGAACGGCGCGGCGGTCGTCCTGCCGGACGCCGACCTCGACTGGGCCGCCAAGCGCATCGGCCTGTTCTCCAACTACCAGGCGGGGCAGAGCTGCATCGCCGTCCAGCGCGTCTACGTCGACCGCTCCGTCTACGACGAGTTCGTGCCGAAGCTCGTCGAGACGGTCGGCACCCTCGTCACCGGCGACCCGTGGGACGACAAGACGCAGGTCGGCCCGCTCGTCAGCCGGGAGGCGGCCGAGCGCGTCGAGTCCTGGGTGGACGAGGCCGTCGCCGCGGGCGCCAAGGTCCTGACCGGCGGCACCCGCGAGGGCGCCGCGTACGCGCCCACGGTGCTCGGGGACGTCCCCACCGACGCGAAGGTGTCCCGCGAGGAGGTCTTCGGGCCGGTCATGTTCGTCCAGGCCGTGGACGGCGTTGACGACGCGTTCGCGCTGGTCAACGACTCCAAGTTCGGGCTCCAGGCGGGCGTGTTCACGCGGAGCATCGACATCGCGTTCCGGGCGCACCGCGAGCTGGAGGTGGGCGGCGTCGTGATCGGCGACGTCCCGTCCTACCGCGCCGACCAGATGCCGTACGGCGGCGTGAAGGACTCCGGCGTCGGCCGCGAGGGGCTGCGCTCCGCGATGGCCGACTACACGGAGGAGAAGGTCATGATCCTCACGGGTCTGCCGCTCTAACCCTGCTGTCTCTAACCCTGTTCCTTCGAGCGGCGGGGCCCTGCGTACAGTCCGGTGCGCAGGGCCCCGGCCGCTTCGGACATCGCCTCCTGGAACCGTCCGCCCAGCGACCACATGTTCGCGAAGCCGTGGATGAGGTCGTCCTGGCGCCGCAGCGCGACCGGGACCCCGGCCTCCTCCAGCCGCCGCGCGAACGCCTCGCCCTCGTCCCGCAGCGGATCGAACCCGGCCGTGACGAGGTACGTCGGCGGGAACCCGCTGACGTCCGCGGCAAGCAGCGGCGACGCGGACGGGTCGGCGCGCCGCGCCTTGTCCGGGCAGTAGTGGCCGCTGTACCAGGTCATGTCGGCGTCGGTCAGGTAGAACCCGGCCCCGAACAGCTCCCGCGACCGCCGCCTGACCGTCATGTCGGTCGCCGGGTAGAACAGCAGCGCGAAGGCGGGCCTGCGCTCGGCGAGCACCCCGACGACGGCCGCGAGGTTGCCGCCCGCGCTGTCGCCCCCGACCGCGACGGCCGCCGGGTCGGCGCCCAGTTTCTCCGCGTTCGTGGCCGCGTACTCGAAGGCGGCCAGCGCGTCCTCGGGCGCCGCCGGATACCGGTGCTCCGGCGCGAGCCGGTAGTCGACCGACAGCACCCGCACCTCGGCGTGGACGGCCAGGTAGCGGCACACCGTGTCGTGCGTGTCGAGGTCGCCGATGACCCAGCCGCCGCCGTGGTAGAAGACGAGCAGCGGGGAGCCGTCCGGCAGGCCCTTCGGCGTGTAGAGCCGTGCCGGGACGCCGCCCGCGTCGACGTCCCGCGTCCGCACCGGACGCGCGGGCACCCGGTTGAGGTAGATCCGCCCACGCCGGAGGCCCTGCCGCGCCTCCGCCACCGTGGGCGCGCCCAGGCGCCCGCCCTCCAGCCGCGTCATCAGGACCAGGAGCTGGGCGTCCAGGTCGAGCTCCTGGCCGTCCAGCCGTATCGGCGCCCCGGCCACCAGCCGCTTCACCGGCCTGGGCAGCTCGAACACCGCGCGAAGCAGGCCCCTCGTGAGCCGGGGCGGGGCGATCTCACTCAGTCGCGGCATCATTCCTCCCGGGGACGCTTCGGCGCCGCTGATCGTAGCGTCCGGGCCGGTAAGGCTCCGCTCAGCGGGTCGCCTTGTGCGCGGGGCGCGATACGGACGGGACCGGCGCCGTCCGTAGCGCCCTGCCCGGCCGGGGGATGAAGAGCCCTGCGAGCGCACCGCCCAGGGACAGCGCGCCGCTCACCGCGATCGCCGGGGCGAACCCGTCGGCGAAGGTGTGCGCGGTGCCGTACCCGCCCCCGGCGGTGAACACCGCCGCCAGGATCGCCACGCCGAACACCGCCGCGAACTGCCGGACGGTGTTGAAGACGCCCGACGCCTTCCCGATCTCCGGCGGCGCGACGGCGTTGATGACCGAGGTCTGCGCGGCGGGCATCGCCATGCTGACCCCGGCGCCCGCGAGCACCATCGGCGCGACGAGCTGCCAGTACGCCATCGACGGCTCGGCGACGAGCCCGATCCACCCCATCCCGGCGGCCTGCATGCCCAGCCCGGCGGCGGTGAGGACACGGGACCCGACGCGGTTCACCAGCGCCCCGGCGACGGGCGCCACCACGGTCACGGTCGCCGTCCACGGGACGAGATGCAGCCCGGTCGCCATCGGCCCCAGCCCCAGGCCCGCCTGGAGGAACTGCGTCATGAAGAACAGCGAGCCGTACAGCGACGCGTACATGAACAGCCCGGCCGCGTTGCCTGCGGAGAAGCCGCGCGAGCGCAGCAGCCGCATCGGCACCATCGGCTGCCGGACGCGCAGCTCCCAGCCCACGAACGCCGCCAGCAGCACCACACCGGCCGCCAGCGCGCCGACCGCCTCGAACGCGTCCCAGCCCACCGCGCCGGCGCGGATCAGGCCCCAGACCAGCCCCAGCGCGCCGCCCGTCACCAGCACGACGCCGCCGAGGTCGAAGGACGCCCCGCCGCCGCGGCTCTCCGGGACGCGCCGCAGCACCAGCGGGATCACGGCCAAGCCGATCGGGACGTTGAGCCAGAAGATCCACTGCCAGGCCAGTCCCTCGGTGACGATCCCGCCGACCACCGGCCCGGCCACGACCGCCAGGCCGGTCAGCCCCGCGAAGATCCCCAGGGCCTTGGCGCGCCGCTCGGGCGGGAACCCGTTGCTGAGCAGCGCCATCGCCAGCGGCATCACCAGCGCGGCCCCGCCGCCCTGGACGGCCCGCGCGGCGATCAGCCAGCCGATCCCGGGGGCCAGGGCGCACGCCGCCGACGCGGCCGTGAACAGCCCGAGACCGGCGGCGAACATGCGCCTGCGCCCGAGCCGGTCGCCGAGCGCGGCCCCGGTCATCAGCAGCGCGGCGAAGGTCAGGTTGTAGGCGTTCACCGTCCATTCGAGCTGTTCGAGGCTGGCGGACAGGTCCTGCTGGATACTCGTCAGCGCGGTCGCCACGACCGTCGCGTCCAGCGCCACCATCAGCGACGCCGCCGCGGTCAGGCCGAGCAGCCAGCCGCGTGTCCTCTGCGCCATGCGCGGTCCTTAGAGTCTCGGGTGAAGGGATTTCACCGGTCACCTGTACAAACCGGCCAAGCCGTGAGATTCAGCGGACGAGACCCGACGACTTCGGCCGCCGTCGCCGGTCAGTACATGGGGAGGTGCGTCCTGATGAAGACCGATGAGAGAGACACCGGGCCGGAGGAGTTCGCGCGGCTGACGGACCCGTTCCGGCGCGAGCTGCTGGCCTACTGCTACCGCATGCTCGGTTCCGTCCACGACGCAGAGGACCTCGTCCAGGAGGTCTACCTGCGCGCATGGCGCTCGTACGCCGGATTCGACGGCAGGGCGTCGCTGCGGACGTGGCTGTACCGGATAGCGACCAACACCTGCCTGAACGCCCTGGAACACAGCAGCCGCCGCGTGATGCCGTCCGGCCTCGCCGGCCCGTCGGACGACCCGCCGCCGCCCCGCAACTTCGCCCCCGAGGTGACCTGGCTGGAGCCGTTCTCCGAACGGCTGATCGGCCGCGCGCCGGAGGACCCGGCCGCGATCGTGGCGTCGCGGGCCGGGCTGCGCCTGGCGCTGATCGCCGCGCTCCAGTACCTGCCCGGCAGGCAGCGGGCCGTGGTGATCCTGCGGGACGTGCTGGCCTGGCCGGCGGCCGACGTCGCCGAGCTGCTCGGGATGACCGGCGCGGGGGTGAACAGCACGCTGCTGCGCGCCCGGGCCCGGCTGGAGCGGCTCGTCCCCGCCAGCGACGAGATCACCGAGCCGGACGACCCGGTGCGGCGCGAGCTCCTCGACCGGTACGCCAAGGCCTTCGAGGCGGTCGACATCCCCGCGATCACCCGGCTCCTCACCGAGCAGGCGTCCTGGGAGATGCCGCCCGTCCCGCAGTGGTTCACCGGCCGGGACGCGATCGCACGGCTGCTCAGCGCGCGGCTGTCACCGGTCCCCGGCTATACCCGGCTCGTGCCGACGGAGGCGAACGGCCAGCCCGCATACGGCATGTACCTGCGGCGCGACGACGACGTCCTGCGCGCCCACTCCCTCCAGGTGCTCACCGTGACCAGGTCCGGCATCGTCCACATATCGAGCTTCATCGACGACACCTTGTTCGCCTACTTCGACCTCCCCCTCACCCTCCCCTGACCACGCGACCGACCCCGGCCGGACGGAACCCCCATCCCTGAAAGGCTTCTGGCGCCCTCGCGGCCATGGCTAGGATCGTCGCGGCCGGGTCGCAGGGCGTGACGGGAGTGGTGGATGCAGCGAGCGTGGAAGTTGCTGACGGGCTATGTCGACGTCGCCGTGGCATTCGTCCTCGCGGTCGCCATCCTCGGCCTGGACATCGCGGGGGTCGCCTCCACCAAGGTCGTGCAGAGCGCCACCATGGCGACCCTGGCCGTCGTCTCCCTCGTGCTGCTGCGCGACCGCGCCCGGAGCGACACCCGCGGCGACGAGGTCCAGCAGTCCGTGAAGGCGCTGCAGAAGCAGATGGACGTGCGCGTCATCAGCGGCCACGAGTGCAACCGCATCCTGACCGAGGCGCGCCGCGAGACCGACCGGTGGGTGTTCCGCGGCGCCACCGGCGCCTACATCCGCGCGGTCACGCTGCCGGAGTGCGTGTCGAGGGCCAAGCCGAGGCGGCGCAGGCTGGAGTTCCGGATGGAGATCCTCGACCCCATGAACCCGGACCTGTGCCACCAGTTCGTGCGCCTGCACCAGCGGCTCGCGACCGGCCCGGACAGCCCGGAGCAGTCGTGGACGGTCGAGGCGACCCGCCGCGAGCTGTTCGCCACGATCCTCGCCGCGTGCTGGCACCAGCAGGACTACGAGCTCCTCGACATCGACGTCCGGCTCTCGTCCGCCTACTCGCTGCTGCGCTACGAGCTGTCGTCGAGCTGCCTGATCTTCACCCAGCGGGGGCCGGAGTTCCCCGCCCTCGTGATCAATAGCGGCACCCCGTCCTACCTGGTCTGGGACTCGGAGCTGCACGTCAGCTTCCAGCAGGCCAAGCGGCTGCCGCTGCAGGCCGTGAAGGGCATGCAGCTGAGCGGCGTCCCGTCCCCGGACGAGATCCGCGACCTGTTCCAGGCGCTCGGCCTGGAGCTGCCGGCCGGCTACACCGACGACGACCTGGTCGAGGTCCGCGCGCTCGCGCTGGAGTCGTCCGACCCCTACGCCTAGGCGAGGGTGACAGTGACGGGCATCTGTTTGATGCCGTTGACGAAGTTGGAGCGGACGCGGCGGACGTCGCCCGCCACGCTGATGCCGGACAGGCGCGGCAGCAGCTCCTCGAACATGATCCGCATCTCCAGGCGGGCGAGGGCGGCGCCGAGGCAGTAGTGGGGGCCGCCCTTGCCGAACGTGATGTGGTCGTTCGGGGAGCGGGTGACGTCGAAGCGGTGCGGGTCGGTGAAGACGGCCTCGTCGCGGTTGCCGGACGCGAACCACAGGACGACCTTGTCGCCCTCGCGGATCGGGGTGCCGTCCACGTCGGTGTCGCGGGTCGCCGTGCGGCGGAAGTGGTAGACGGGCGAGGCCCAGCGGATGAACTCCTCGACGGCCGTGGGCATCACGTCGAGGTCGGCGCGGAGGCGTTCGGCCTGGTCGGGGTGGTCGATCAGGGCGCGCATGGCGTGGGTGATGGCGTGCCGGGTCGTCTCGTTCCCGGCGACGACGAGCAGCAGGAAGTAGTTGTCGAAGTCGCGGTCGGAGAGGGGCTCGCCGTCCATCGGGGTCTGGTTGACGAGGCGGCTGATGAGGTCGGTGCCCGATCCGCCGCGGCGGCGGGCGGCGAGCTCGTGTCCGTACTCGAAGACCTCCAGGGCCGCGGGGCTGCGGAACGGCAGGTCGCGGTACTGCTCGCTCTCCGCGCTGTGCAGCAGGACGTCGGCGTACTCGGGGTCGGTGTTGGCGATGATCCGGTTGCCCCAGTCGATGAGGCGGCGGGTGTCACCGTCGGGGACGTCCAGCATGCGGGCGAGCACGTTGATGGGGAAGTCGGCGGCGATCTCGTCGACGAAGTCGAACGTGCCCTTGGCGAGGGCGGCGTCGAGGGTGCGGGCGGTGAGGCCGCGCAGGAACGTGGCGTACCCGGCGATGGCGCGGGGCGTGAACTCGCGCTGCAGGACGCGGCGGAGGGCGATGTGCCGGGGCCCGTCGGTCTCCAGCATGGAGCGGCGGATCTCGGCCTGGCGCTCGTCCACCTCCTCCAGGTTGACGAACCTCTCGGACGTGAACGTGGCGGAGTCGCGGTCGGCGGCCACGATGTGCGCGTGCCGGGTGAGGGACCAGAAGCCGCCGCCGCCGTCCGGCTCGGGGTTCCAGTGGACGGGCCGTTCGCGGCGCAGCGTCTCGAACATCCGCCACGGGGTCGCGTCGTCCATGAAGTTGTCGAGGTCGGCGAGGTCGACGGCCAGGGTCTCGTTCGGCAACGGGCCTCCCTTAGAGGTGGTACGCGTATTCGCGGAACTCCCAGTCGGTGACGTGGCGGCGGAAGCGCGCGACCTCGTCGCGCTTGTAGGCGAGGAAGGCGGTGACGAACGGCTCGCCGAGCACGTCGACGAGGGCCGTGTCGGCGGCGAGGGCGTCCAGCGCGGCGGGCAGGTCGCCGGGCAGGACGGGCGACTTGCCGGCGTCGTAGCCGTAGCCCTCCAGCGGCGGCGGCGCGGACGCCTTGTCGCGGACGCCCAGGTAGACGGCGGCGAGCAGGCCGGCGATCCCGAGGTAGGGGTTGGCGCTGGCGTCCCCGAGCCGGACCTCCAGGCGGGACGCGGCGCCGCGCTCGGGCGGGATCCGGACCATGGCGCTGCGGTTGTCCAGGCCCCAGTCGACCAGCCAGGGGGCGAGGCTGTCGGGGCCGAACCGCTTGTAGGAGTTGACGGTCGGGTTGAGCAGCGCGGCGAGCGCGGGCGCGTGCTCCAGGACCCCGGCGACGGCGTGGTGCGCGGTGTCGGACAGGCCGTCCGGGCCCGTGCCGTCGAGACCGGCGCCGTCGAAGACGTTGCGGCCTTCGGCGTCCAGGCAGGACAGGTGGACGTGGAACCCGGAGCCGTCCTGGCCGTTGAACGGCTTGGCCATGAACGTGGCGAGCCGTCCCTCCGTGCGGGCGATCTCCTGCACGGACGTCTTGAACCGGAACGCGCGGTCGGCGGCGTCGAGCGCGGCGGAGTGGTCGAGGTTGATCTCGAACTGGCCGCCGCCGAACTCGTGGTTGCCCATGGTCACGCCGAGTCCGAGATCGCGCAGGTGGCGGAGGGTGCGCAGGATGTGGCCGTCGGGGTCGCCGTTGCGTCCGGCGGTGTAGACGTTGCCGGGCGCGTCGGCATAGCGCCGCCAGCCGGTCGGGGAGGACGGGTCGGGCTCGCACAGGTAGTACTCGAACTCGGGCCCCGCGACGGCGTCGAGCCCGAGTTCGCCCAGCCTGGCGATGGCGCGGCGCAGCACCTCGCGGGGCCCTTCGGGGCAGAGGTCGTCGCTGGCGGGCTCGTACGCCTCACCGAGGCAGGACGCGACGCCGTCCTCCCACGGGATCTTCGCCAGGGTGGCCAGGTCGGGGCGCACGGAGATGTCGGGGAGCCCGGCGTCCAGCCCGCCGGGGACCTCGACGGTGTCGCCCCGCGGGGTCGTGTGGTAGACCGCGCGGCAGAACGACAGCCCGTGGTCGACGGCGGCGGGCAGCCGCTCGACGAGCACGTCCCGCGCCCGCTCGACGCCGATCAGATCGGGATAGGACACCCGGACCACGTCGATCCCGTCGGCGGCCAGTTCCCTCACCACGTCCTCGACCGGTCGGCTCACGCAACCCCCTCAAGTCATTTGGACTCAAACCATATGGCGGACGGACACTCCTGACAAGATTCCCCGCAGAAACGCCCTGATCGCCAGGGGGTGGAGGTGGCGAACCCGCACCCGAGCCACTATCGTACGGACCCAAACGATACGTTGGAGGAACGTGGTGGCGACCGTGCGAGGCTTCCTGCACCCCCGGACCGCGACGGGCCGCTCGTCGCTGATCCCGAGCCCGCCGTGGCACTACTCGGGCGACCTGCTCACCGTCGAGTACCGTACCGACCCCGCCCGCGTCGCCGAACTGCTCCCCGAGCCGCTGTCCCCCGCCGCCGACGACCCAGGCGCGGTCGCGATCATCTGGGCCGACTGGCAGTCGTGCTCGGAGTCCGGCGAGGAACTGCTCGACCCCGTCCGCGCGCAGTACAAGGAGTGCTTCGTCGTCGTCCGCTGCTCCTTCGAGGGACGGACGTACTCCCGCTGCGTCTACATCTGGGTCGACAAGGACTTCGCCATCGCGCGCGGCCTGCACCAGGGGTATCCGAAGAAGCTCGGCTCCATCCACCAGTCGCGTCCGCACCCCTACGGCCAGGGCGCCCCGCGGCTCGCCGCCGGGGGCCGCTTCGGCGCCACCCTGGCCGCCGCCGACCGCCGCATCGCCGAGGCAGTGGTGACGTTGCGGGAGCCGTCCGAGACGAACGGCTTCGTCAACGGGCATCCGATGGCGCACCACCGGTACCTGCCGTCCGTCGAGCCCGGCGGGCCCGCGGCGCTGGACGAGCTGATCGAGTCCGGCGCCGCCGGCTTCGAGGCCGGTCCGGCGTGGAAGGGCGACGCCGAGCTGCGCCTGTTCGACTCCCCGACCGAGGAGCTCTCCCTGCTGACGGTCGAGGAGCCCATCGCCGCCTACTTCCGCCAGGTCGGCGTCGTCTGGAACGGCGGCCGCCGCCTGGCCTGACCTCCGCCCCGCCCCGCTCCGCGAGGTCAGGTTCCGGTGCCGATCCGGGCGTAGGCGGACGGGCGCGCCCTGCGCAGGTACACGGCGAACGCCACGCCCAGCACCGCGGCCGCGAAGATGAGCCCGGGCAGCACCCACGTCAGCGAGGACCCCTTCTCCGCGCCGAGCAGGGCGTCGAAGTTGAGCAGGCTGGTGACGAACACCGCGCCCAGCCCCAGGCAGGCGACGGCGGGCGCGACCAGCCGGTTCCAGGCGTTCTCGCCCCGCCGGTCGCGGGCGAAGTAGGCCACCACGGCGGCCGACACCAGCGTCAGGAGCAGGATCACGCCGAGCGCGCCCAGGTTGGTGAACCAGTTGAAGAGCGTCAGCACGGGGTCCTTGCCGGAGAACGCGAAGACGATCACGACGACGGCGGCGAGCACGGTCTGCGTCAGCGACCCGATGTGCGGCGAGCCGTGGCGGTCGTGCGTCCGGCTCAGCGGCGACGGCAGCACGCCCTCGCGCCCCAGCGAGAAGAAGTACCGCGCCACCGCGTTGTGGAACGACAGCAGCGACGCGAAGAGGCTCGTCACCAGGAAGAGCTGCGCCATGTCGGCGAACAGCCTCCCGACGTGCTCCTCGGACAGGACGAAGACGAGCGCCGGGCCGTCCTTCTGGGCCCGTCCGACGATCTCCGAGGAGCCGGCGCCGACGGTCATGGCCCAGGCGGTGAACGCGTAGAACACGCCGATGACGGCGACGGCCACGTAGGTGGCGCGGCCGACCGTCCGGCGGGGGTCGCGGCATTCCTCGCTGTAGAGGGCGGCGGCCTCGAAGCCCATGAAGCTGGCCATCGCGAAGCAGAACGCGGCGCCGACCGAGCCGGACGTCGCGGCGTCCCAGCCGAGCGGGGCCGTCGAGACGCCGGACGGGGCGTCCGCGAGCTGCGCGAGGTCGAAGACCAGGACGGTCAGGAACTCGACCGCGAGCAGCACCCCGAGGACGCGGGCGTTCAGGTCGATGCGCCGGAACCCGAGGACGGAGACGACCGCGACGCCGCCGAGCGCGACCGTCCACCAGGGCAGGTCGATGCTCAGCTTGGCCTTGAGGAAGTCGGCCGTGGTGAACCCGAACAGGCCGTACAGGCCGATCTGCATCGTGTTGTAGGAGATGAGGGCGACGAACGCGGTGCCGACGCCCGCGATCCGTCCGAGCCCGTTGGTCACGTAGGAGTAGAAGGCCCCGGCGTTGGCGATGGACCGGCTCATCGCCGCGTACCCGCCGGTGAAGACGGTGAGCAGCACCGCCAGCACCACGTACAGCAGCGGGATGCCGACGACGCCGGTGACGGCGAACGAGGTCGGCAGCCCCCCGGCGGCGACGGTCAGCGGGGCCGACGCGGCGACGACGAAGAACACGATCTCGGGGACGCCGATGCGGCGGCGGCCGGTCCCGGCGGGCGAGGTGGACGCGACGTCTTCGGGGATCGCCATGCACGGCTCCCTTGCCGGAGCGGGCCCACGAGGTATCGTTTGGGCCCGCACGAATATGGGTCGCGAGGATCGTACGAAGTCGGCCGGGCGTCGGCAAGAGTAGATTCGCCTTCGGCCCGGGACAGGGTCGTCAGCGCCGGGCCCCTTGGAGGACGCACGTGACCGGGCACCACACACTGCAAGAGACCGAGCAGGCCATCCAGGCGCGGCTCGGGGACGTCCCGCTGCGGCACGACGCGATGATGGCCGTCTCCAACATCTACCGGGCCGCCGCCGCGATCCGGCAGCACTTCGAGAGCTCGGTGCTGCGCGGCGCCGACCTGACCTGGACCGCGTTCGTCGTCCTGTGGGTCGTGTGGATCTGGGGCGAGATGGAGACGCGCCACGTCGCCGAGGAGGCGGGGATCTCCAAGGGGACGCTCACCGGGGTCGTCAAGACGCTGGAGGGGCGCGGCCTGATCGAGCGCCGCTCGCACGCCACCGACGGGCGGCTCGTCCTGCTCCGGCTCACCGAGAAGGGCCAGGAGCTGATGCGGAGCCTGTTCCCGGCGTTCAACGCCGAGGAGGCGTTCGTGGTGGAGCGGCTGACCGGCGACGACAACCGGGGTCTCGCGCAGACGCTCCGGTCGATCATCGAGCACCTGGAGGAGGAGGGCGACGGGCGGCGCGCCTCGCTGCGGGCCGAGTCCCCGCCGCCGCCGCGCCGCTCGGGCCGCCGCTCCCGCGGCTGACCCCTTGCCCACGTTTCGTTTGGGCCCATACGATGCCGGGATGACGCCAACGCCATCGCCACGCTTCGTGCTCGTGCTCAGCGAGAACTGGACCCTCACCACAGGACGCGACCTGCCGACGCTCGTCCGGTGGGCGCGCGAGGCCGAGGACGCCGGATTCGACGCCGTCATGGTCAGCGAGCACATCGTGCTCGGCCCGGACGCGGGCGCGAAGGGCGTCATGGGCAACCCGCGCGACTACGCCTACCCCGGCAACCAGGACCCGTTCACCCCGTGGCCCGGCTCGCTGATGCTGCTCGGCGCGATCGCGCCCGTCACAAGCCGGATCAGGCTGGCGGCGGCGGCCGTCCTCGCGCCGCTGCGGCACCCGCTCGCGCTGGCCCGCGACATCGGCACGCTCGACCTGCTGTCCGAGGGGCGGCTCGTCGTCCAGCCGACCGTGAGCTGGAGCCGGGACGAGTACGCGGCGCTGAACGTCCCGTTCGGGAAGCGCGGCGCGATCCTCGACGAGCAGCTGGAGATCTGGGACCTGCTGTGGCGCGGCTCCCCCGTCACCTACCGCGGAACCCACTTCTCCTTCGAGGACGTCTACTTCGAGCCACGCGCGTACCGTCCGGACGGGCCGCGCATGTGGCTCGGCGGGCAGCACCTCCACGACCGTCTCCTCGACCGGCTCGTGAAGTACGGGCACGGCTTCCACCCGCTGGGACGCCCCACCCCGGAGGAGCTGGAACGCCTCGGCGCCGCCATGGCCGCCGCCGGACGGGACGCAGCCGACCTGGAGATGATCGGCGGCTGCCGTCCCGTGTTCCCCGACGACGACTCGGTGTCCCCGCTCGAACCGGCCCTGGAGAGCATCCCGTCGCAGCTGGAACAGGGGTTCACGACGTTCTGCATCAAACCGTCCCAGTTCACCGACGACCCGGCCGGCGTCGGCGCGTTCTGCCGCGAGGTCGTCCGCCGCGCCGAGGCGCTGACGTCATGAGGCGCTGACGTCCTGACGTCCTGACGTCCTGACGTCCTGACGTCCTGACGTCCTGACGTCCTGACGTCCTGACCGGCCGTCCGCCCGGGCTCCCCCAGGCCCCCCCCCCCGACCCCCCACCACCCGCGCCGCCCC
>NZ_JBIRBA010000028.1:0-123897 GCF_044326345.1 Actinomadura sp. 9N215
GTCCAGAACACCGGATCGCCCGGCGGGACGAGCGCGCCCTCCGCGCCCGCGAGGCCCGAGAACAGCACCGCGCTGACCAGAGCCTGGACGGCGAGCGCCTCGGGCAGGGCGGCGGCGGGCCGGGCGCGCCGCTCCAGGAGGGTCGCGCCGACGAGGGAGAGCATCGCCGCGAACGGCAGCAGGTACGCCCAGACCGGGGCGCCGCCGCGCACGTCGCCGCCGACGACGAGCGCGACCCCGGCGAGCCCGGCGGCGAACCCGCCGAACTGCCGCCGGGTGATCGTCTCGCCGAGGACGGGGACGGCGAGCGTGACGGCGACGAGCGGCTGCAACGCGGTGACCAGGTTGTTGATCCCGGCGACGACGCCGTGCTCGGCGGCGAGGAAGACGCCGTAGAGGTATCCGCCCTGCGCGAGCGTCCCGATGACGACGTGCAGGATCAGGTCGCGGCGCGGGATCCGGCGCCGCCGCCAGGCCAGCCACCCCCCGAGGACGGCCGCGGCGATGATGAACCGCCAGGCCAGCAGGGCGCTCGCGGGCGCGCCGCGGGTGCCGAGTTCCGCGCCGATGAATCCGGAGCTCCAGGTGACGACGAACGCGGCGCCCAGCAGGGCGTCCAGGCGGCGGCTGTCCACGGCACTCCCTCAGGTATACATACCGGTATAGCCATAGAGTACCTATACTGGTATGTATACTGGCGGTGTAGTCATGAGGAGGGAGGCGCCATGGCCGCCCACGGCGACCGGCCGCTCACGCCCGCGGGACGGCGGGTGCTCCAGGTAGCGAGCCAGCTGTTCTACGAGCGCGGCATCGGCTCCGTCGGCATGGAGCTGATCGCCACCGAGGCCGGGGTCACAAAGAAGACCGTCTACGACCGGTTCGGCTCCAAGGACGCGCTGATCCTCGCCTACCTGCGCACCCGCGACGAACGCTGGCGCGACTTCATCACCGCGCGGCTCGCCGCCGTCCCCGACGGCGCCCGCGACCGCGTCCTCGCCACGTTCGACGCCCTCGGCGAATGGTTGAGCACGGAGTGCGGGCGGGGATGCTCGATGGTCAACGCCTGCGCGGAGCTGCCCTTCCCGTCCCACCCGGTGCACGCGGCGGCCGCCGAGCAGAAGGGCTGGGTGCGGGACCTCTACGCGGAGCTGACCGGCGACGGCACGCTCGCGGACCAGCTGCTCATCATCCACGAGGGCGCGGTCGTCGCGTACAGCGTCGGCGGGATCCGGAACGCCGCCGCCACCGCCCGCGCGACCGCCGACGCCATCCTCCCCCGGTAGCGGGCGAGATCAGCGGCGGCGCTTGAACATGTTGATCATGCCGCGGAGGGCGCGCTCGTCCAGGGAGCCGAACGGGTTGTCGTGGACGAGGTACGTCCACGTCGCCGACGGGCGCTGAAGGCCAGCGGCGTCGAGGTCGATGCCGCCCTCCTCGGACGCCGTGAGGGCCTCGAATGCCGCGATCGATCGTTTCCGCACGTCCCCGAGAAGGCGCTTGCCCGCCGGGACGGCCTCCCGGTTGAACTCGATCAGCGGGTCGAGCCCGCGGCCCAGCGACCGCAGATGGATGCCCTCGCGCAGGTCGGCGAGGTAGGCGAGGTGCTCGGACCAGCAGCGGTCCAGCTGGTACAGGACGATCTGCCGCGCGGCCGCCGCCACCGCGTCCGCACCAGCGATCTTGGTGAGCTCGGCGTGCCGGTCGGGGGCGTCCTCGGCCAAGGCCCGGTCGGCGGCGTCGCCGGTCAGCACGGCGTCGCGCTCGGCGAGGACCTCACGCCGCTGGAGCCCGATCAGGTGGTTGTAGCGCCAGGTGTTGCGGTGCAGTTCGAGGTCGACGCCCTCGGCGACGCGCTGCGCGTGCCCGACGATCCAGTGCGCGCCCTTGTCGGTGATGAGCCCGTCGTCGTCCGCGGACGCCTTGCTCTTCTCGTCCGGCGCGAAGCGGGTGACGAGGTCGTCCTGGAGGCTGGTGAAGAACACCGAGCCGCCGGGGTCGCCCTGCCGTCCCGCGCGGCCGCGGAGCTGGTCGTCCAGGCGGCTGCTGTGGTAGCGGCCCGTGCCGATGACGAGGAGGCCGCCCGCCTCGGCGACCCGGTCGTGGTCGGAGCCCTCGACGTCGGCCGGGGCCGTGCCGGGCGGCGTGGACGGGCTGCCGCCGAGCCGGATGTCGGTGCCCCGCCCCGCCATCTGCGTGGACACGGTGATCGCGCCGTGCGCCCCGGCCTCCGCGATGATCGCGGCCTCCTCGGCGTCGTTCTTGGCGTTGAGCACGACCCGGTCGAGCCCGGCCCGGGTGAGGCGGCGCGCGAGCCGTTCGGACTCGGCGACGTCGCCGGTCCCGACCAGCACCGGCCGCCCGGTGGCGTGCGCCGCCGCGATCTCCTCGACGATCGCGACCTCCTTGTCGGCGGTGGTCGCGTAGAGGCGGTCGGGCTCGTCGTCGCGGACGCAGGCCCGGTTCGGCGGGACGACGGCGATCTGCAGCGCGTAGAACTCGGTGAGCTGCGCCGCGACCGCCATCGCCGTCCCGGTCATGCCGCACCGCACGGGGTAGCGTCCGACCAGCTCCTGGACGGTGATCGAGTCGAGGATCTCGCCGCTCGGGGACGCCTCAAGCTCCTCCTTCGCCTCCACCGCGGCCTGGAGGCCGTCCGGCCAGCGCTGGAGCAGCGCCACCCGCCCGCGCGACTCGCTGATCAGCTTCACCTCGCCGTCGCGGACTAGGTAGTCCACGTCGCGGTGCAGCAGCACCTGGGCGTGCAGGGCGACGTTCACGGCGGTCAGGGTGTCGAGATGCTCGGACGCGTAGAGCTCCAGCCCGAGGACGCGTTCCACCTCGTTCGCCCCCGCCGGGGTGAGCTGGACGTTCCGCGCCTCGTCGTCGGTGGAGTAGTGCAGCCCGGGCCGCAGCCGGCGGACGAGATCGGCGTACCGGGGGTCGGCGGCGTCGAGGTCGGCGGCGCCCGCGAGGACGAGCGGCACCATCGCCTCGTCCACCAGCACCGAGTCGGCCTCGTCGATCAGCGCGACGGACGGCTCCGGCTGGACGACGTCGCCGGAGTCGGTGGCGAGCCGGTCCCGCAGGAGGTCGAACCCGATCTCGCTGACCGGCGCGTACGTCACGTCGGCCTGGTAGGCGGCCCGCCGCTCGTCCGGCGTCGACGACTGCCCGACCCACCCGACCGTCACCCCGAGCAGCGCGTACAGCGGCCCCATCCACTCGGCGTCGCGGCGCGCGAGGTAGTCGTTGACCGACATCACGTGGACCCGGCGGCCGCGGAGCGCGTACCCGGCGGCGGCCAGCGCGCCCGACAGGGTCTTGCCCTCGCCGGTGGCCATCTCGGCGACGTGCCCGGACAGCAGCGCGAGCGTCCCGACGAGCTGGACGTCGAACGGCCGCTCGCCGAGCGTCCGGCGCGCGGCCTCCCGGCCGAGGGCGCACAGTTCCGCCAGGTCCTCCTCCTCCCGGAGGACGGACGCGGCGGCGGTCAGCTCCTCGTCGGACAGCTCCCGGACGCGCTGCTCCCGCTCGCCGGCCTCGTCCACCAGGGCGCGGAACGGCGCGAGATCGACGCTGCCGGGCTTCTGGACGAGCCGCCGGAGCCGCTCACGCAGCGCCATGGCCACCCCTCGGTTCAACGATCACGGTTCCCCCAACGGGCTGGTGCGGGACTGGGTTCCCCACCATGATCCCAGGGCGGCCCCCATCCGTCCCAGGGTGTTCTCCCCACATGGTCTGACCTCGATTTCATTCCTTGGACGGATCCCCGGGGCCGTTCCGCTCTGGGAGGATGAGGACATCACGGGGTAGCGGCGGCGGGGGGAACGCCACCGCGGAAACAGGGTTCGCCATGACACCTACGGCACGCAAGGCGGCGGCGCTCCGGCGCAGGCGCCAGATCATCAGTCAGACCGTCATCGACCGGGCGCTGAACGACCCGCGGCGCCACCAGGAACAGGCCGCCGCGGCCACCGCCAAGTAAGAACGAGAACGCTTCGATGAGCGCCTCCGCCGCCCGGCGGAGGCGCTTTCGCCTTTCCGGGGTCTCGCCCCGCTGGGAGGCCCGCTCTAGGAGACCCCGGCCGCGGAGAAGACGTCGTCGCGGGCCTTCACCAGGGCGGCGTGGAGGGCACCGCGCAGGACGGGGTTGCCGTCCACCTCGGTCACGGCGACGGCGGGACGGGTCGGGCTGATCCGGCCGACGATCTCCTCGATGCGGGTGGCGAGGGGAAGGCCCCCGGCCCGCCCGAGGCCGCCCGACAGCACCACCAGCCCCGGGTCCAGGACGATGTTGACCGAGGTCACGCCGTAGGAGATGCGGCGGGCGAGGTCGTCGAGGAACGGGCCGCCGCCACGGGCCTCGTCGGCGGCGGCCGCGCGGACGCAGTCCACCGCGGTCTTCTCGGCGACGCCGTACTCGTGCGCGAGGGCCCGGACCGCGTCCGCGCCGACGAGCGCGCCGTAGCCGCCGGCGAGGGTCGGGATGCCCCAGGTCGTCGACTCGGTGACGCCCTCGTCCGCCGGGACCCGCCGGGCGGTGCCGAGCGGCAGCGGCGCGCCGGGGACGGGCAGGTAGCCGATCTCGCCCGCGCCGCCCGACCGGCCGCGGTGCAGCCGGCCGCCGAGCATCACCGACAGGCCCATGCCGCGGTCCAGCCACATGAGCGCGAAGTCGTCGGAGCCGCGCGCGGCGCCGTAGGCCCGTTCGGCGATGGCGGCGAGGTTGACGTCGTTCTCGATCGTCACGGGACGGCGCAGGTCGGTCCGCAGCGCGGCGAGGACGCCCTCGTGCCAGGACGGCAGGTCGAAGGAGAACTGCACGTCGCCGGACTGCGGGTCGACCACGCCCGGCGTGCCGATCACGAACGCGCTCAGCCTGGACAGCGCGACCTTGGCCGAGCGGCACGCCTTCACAACGGCGGCGTGCACCATGCGGACGGGCTCGTCCGCGCCGTTCGGGTCGACGGTGACCTGGGCGACGAGGTGCCCGGTGATGTCGGCGACGCCGGCGGTGACGCCGTCCGGTCCGACCTCCAGGCCCGCGACGTAGGCGCTGGACGGGACGACGGCGTACAGCGCCGCGTTCGGCCCCCGTCCCCCGGCCTGCGATCCGACGACCGAGACGAGCCCGCGGTCCTCCAGTCTCGACAGCAGCTGAGACGCGGTTACCTTGGACAGCCCGGTGTGCTCACCGATCTGTGCGCGGGTCAGCGGGCCCTGCTGGACGAGCAGGTCCAGGGCCGCGCGATCGTTGAGCTCACGCAGGAGCCTCGGCGTCCCCGGGCGGTTGGCGACCATGCTGCTACCCCTCGATGTCTCAAGTGTCTCAATCCGCTAACGGCAGTTTTGTTTAGGAAAGTTTCTTGTTAGTTTACGCCCAAGCGTCGACCGTTCCGGTACCCCGGATCGGGGGCGCGCGCAGAGCGCGGACTGGCGAGCAGGGCGCCCGCGAGCGTTGCGAACGCGAGAGGGGCATGGCTGGGACCCTAAAGGGTCCCCATCTCCCCTCGCACCGCAGGCCACAAGGCCGCGCGAGGCGATGCCGGAAAGGATCCCCAGTGAAGTACATCAAGGTTGCGGCCGTCGCGGCCGCGATCGCCCTGGCCGCCACGGCCTGCGGCGACGACGGCGGCAGCGACGAGAAGGACGCGGGCAAGGACCCCGCGCAGCTCAAAGTCTGGATGATGGGCGAAGGAACCACGGAGCAGACGAAGTTCCTTGACGCCGTCGAGGCGGACTTCAAGACCAAGCACCCGAACACCGACGTGCAGATCAAGTACGTGCCCTGGGACCAGGTCGCGACCACGTTCCAGAAGGCGGCGGCCGGCGGCGAGGGCCCGGACGTCACCGAGCTGGGCAACACCGACGTCCAGTCCCACATCGAGCAGGGCAACCTCGCCGACATCAGCGACGAGTACGGGGACTGGGCCGACGGCAAGACGCTGAACAAGACCGCGCTCACCAACGACCAGGCGAGCGGCAAGACCTACGCGGTGCCGTGGTACGGCGGCGTCCGCGCCGTCTGGTACCGCACGGACCTGTTCCAGGAGCTGAGCATCCAGCAGCCGAAGAACTGGGCCGAGCTGACCGCCGCGGCGAAGAAGATCCAGGACTCCGGCAAGGCCGACGGCATCGGCGTGCCGAGCGACCAGACCAACGCGCTGCTCAGCTTCATCTGGGGCAACGGCGGCGAGGTCGCCGTCAAGGAGGGCGGCAAGTGGGCCGGCAAGCTCGACCAGCCGCAGGCCGTCGAGGCCGCGAAGTACTGGTCCGGCCTCGTCACCACCGACAAGGTGGCGCCCAAGAGCTACATCGGCAAGCACGAGCTGCAGGGCCCGCAGCGTGACTTCGCCCTCGGCAAGCTCGGCATGTACTTCGACGGCAGCTGGTCGCTGAAGGAGATGAAGAAGCTCGCCCCCAAGAACGCCGACAAGTGGGCCGTCTTCCCGATCCCGGCCAAGGCCGGTGGGAACGCTCCGGTCATGGCCGGCGGCTCCGACCTGGCCGTCTGGGCCGACACCAAGGCCAAGGCCGCGTCCTTCGACTACATCACGGTGCTGAACAACGCCAAGAACGCCAAGGCGTGGGCCGACTACAGCGGGTTCTCGTCCATGCGCTCGGACGTGAAGTTCTCCGACCCCAAGCTCGCGATCTTCACCGACATCGCCGCCAACACCAAGTTCCCGCCGATCAGCGCCGGCTGGGGCGAGTTCGAGCAGGCCAAGAAGGTCCTGCCGAACGCGATCAAGGCGATGATGCAGGGCAAGGCGGCCGAAGAGGAGATGAAGAAGGCGAACGAACAGGCCAACACCCTGCTGAACGCTTCGTAGTCCCCGGCTGATCGGAACGTCCATGCTCGACACCGCACCGGCGGTGCGGAGAGCGCCCGGCCGGAGATCGTCCGGCCGGGCGCGCGCCCGCCGCGGGCCCCGCCTCGGGCCCTACCTGCTGATCGCGCCGACCGTCGTCGTGATCGCCGTCCTGATGTTCTGGCCCATGATCCAGATCGGGATCATGTCGTTCCAGAAGGTCGGCAACCGCCAGCTGCGCGGTGAGCCGGCCGAGCAGGTCGGCACCGAGAACTTCAGAACGATCCTCAACGACCCGTTCTTCTGGCAGACCTTCCGGCACACCGTGCTGTTCGCCGTCGTCGCGGTGTCGCTGACCCTGGTCGTCGGGACGCTCGTCGGGCTGCTGCTCAGCAAGCTCGGCAGGAAGATGTCGTCCTTCGTCGCGGGCGGCGTCATGGTCGCCTGGGCCACCCCGCCGGTCACCGCGGCGATCATCTTCACCTGGCTGTTCGGCACGACGGGCGGGCTCGTCAACTGGACGCTCGACCTGCTGCCGAACTTCCTCGTCGGCGGCGGCTGGGCGGACTACAACTGGTTCGCCAAGCCGCTGTCCACCTACACCGTCCTCACCGTCTGCGTCGTCTGGCAGGCGTGCCCCTTCGTCGCCGTGTCCGTGCTGGCCGGCCTGAAGAGCATCCCCGGCGAGCTGTACGAGGCCGCCAGGGTGGACGGATCCGGCCCGTGGCGGACGTTCTGGAGCCTCACCTACCCGATGCTCAAGCCGATCTTCCTCGTGCTGGTCGTCATGTCGATCATCTGGGACTTCAAGGTCTTCACACAGCTGTTCATCATGTCCGGGACCGCGAACCGCGACGCGTTCAACCTGTCGCTCTACGGCTACTCCGAGGCCTTCGGGTCGCTGAATCCGAAGCTCGGCATGGGCTCGGCGATCGCGCTGGTCCTCACGGTGATCCTGCTCATCGTCACCGCCCTCTACGTGCGGGTCATGGTGCGTCAGGGGGAGACGAAATGACCACCACGACAGTGAAGCGGCCGGGCGGCGCGCGGCGCCGTCCGTCGTCCAAGCGGCTGCGCCGGAGGATCCTGCTGAACGGGACGGGGATCCTGGTCTTCCTCCTCGCGGTCTTCCCCGTCTTCTGGATGGCGTCCACCGCGTTCAAGCCCAACGACGAGATCTTCAGCACCACGCCGAAGCCGCTGCCCTCGCACCCGACGCTGGACCACTTCGACGTCGTCCTCAACGGCGGCATCGCCGAGGTCACCTTCTGGGAGTACTTCCGCAACAGCGCGATCCTCGCGCTGATCACCGTCGTGGCGTCGAGCCTGCTCGCGCTGATGGCCGCGGTGGCCGTCGCACGGTTCCGCTTCCGGTTCCGCACCACCTTCCTGATCATGCTGCTGATCGTGCAGATGGTGCCGCTGGAGGCACTGGTCATCCCGCTGTTCCTCGACCTCAAGAAGCTCGACCTGCTGAACAGCCTGTCCGGCCTCGCCCTCGTCTACATCGGCTTCGCCGTGCCGTTCGCGATCTGGATGCTGCGGGGCTTCGTCGCCGCGGTGCCGCGCGAGCTGGAGGAGGCCGCCGCCATCGACGGGGCCGGGCCGATCCGGACGTTCTTCCGGGTCATGCTGCCGCTCGTCGCACCCGGTCTGGTCGCCACCAGCATCTTCTCGTTCATCACCGCCTGGAACGAGTTCATCTTCGCGTTCACGTTCATCGACGACCAGAACAAGTACACCCTCCCGATCATGCTGCAGTTCTTCTTCGGCCGCAGCGGCAACGCATGGGGGCCCATCATGGCAGCGTCGACGCTGCTCACCATTCCCGTCATCGTGTTCTTCCTGCTCGTCCAGCGCCGCATGGTGTCCGGCCTCACCGCCGGGGCGGTGAAGGGGTGACCACCGACGACATCGCGACCACGGCGGACATCGCCCGGCTGGCACGCGGCACCCTGCTCCCCTCCTTCCCCGGCCCGACCGCGCCGCGCTGGCTGCTGGACGAACTGGAGGCCGGCCTCGCCGGCGTCACCCTGTTCGCCCTCACCGGCAACGTGGAGAGCCCGGAGTCCCTGGCCGCGCTCACCACGCAGATGCGCAAGGCCGGCGACCCGTTCATCACGATCGACGAGGAGGGCGGCGACGTCACCCGCCTCGGCGGCCACCAGACCGGCAGCCCCTACCCGGGCAACGCGGCGCTCGGCGCCGTCGACGACCCGGAGCTGACCCGGCGGATCTACCGCTCGCTGGGCGCGGAGCTGGCCGAGGTCGGCGTCAACTTCAACTTCGCGCCGTCGGTGGACGTCAACACCGCCGACGACAACCCGGTGATCGGCACCCGCTCGTTCGGGTCCGACCCGGAGCTCGTCGCGCGGCACGCCGCCGCGTCCGTCACCGGCACGCAGGAGGCGGGCGTCGCGGCCTGCGCGAAGCACTTCCCCGGCCACGGCGCCACCGTGGACGACTCGCACCTGTCGATCCCGCTCGTCGACGCCGACCTGGAGCTGCTGGACCGGCGCGAGCTGGTCCCGTTCCGGGCGGCGATCGAGGCCGGCACCCGCGCGGTGATGACCGGGCATCTCAACCTGCCCACCATCACCCGCGGCGTGCCGGCGACCCTCTCCCCCGAGGCGATCACCGGGCTGCTCCGCGAGCACCTCGGGTACCAGGGGGTGATCGTCACCGACGCGCTCGACATGGAGGGCGCGAGCGGTGCGATCGGCATCCCCGAGGCGTCGGTGCGGGCGCTCATCGCGGGCGCCGACCTGCTGTGCCTCGGCCCGAGGGAGCACGCCGAGACCGTCTCGGCGACCCTCGCGGCGATCGGCGAGGCCGTCCGGACCGGACGGCTGTCGCCGGACCGGCTGCAGGCCGCGGCGGACCGCACCCGCCGCCTCAAGGAATGGCTCGCCGGACACTCCCCCGCCGTCGTCGACCGCGCCGCCGGGCTGGAGGCCGCGCGCCGCGCGATCCGCGTGTCGGGCTCGCTGCCCGGCTGGGACAGCGCGCCGCTCGTCGTGGAGACGGAGTCCACCGGCAACATCGCCATGGGCCCGACGCCGTGGGGCCTGAGCCCCTGGGCGCCCGACGCCGTGCAGACCGACGGATCGGACGGCGCGGAGGACCTGGTCCTGGACCGCGCCAAGGGCCGCGGCCTGATCGTCGTGCTCCGCGACGCGCACCGGCACGCCGGCCAGCGGGCGCTCACCACGGCGCTGCTGACGGCCCGTCCGGACACCGTCGTCGTGGAGATGGGCCTCCCGGTGTGGCGCCCGGGGTCCGCCGTCTACCTCGCCACCTACGGCGCCGCCGCCGCCAACGCCCAGGCCGTCGCGGAGCTCCTGGGGCTCTGCTGAGGCAGCCGTGCAGGTGAAGGCTCGTGGCGCGCCCGCCGGACGAATGAGCCCGGTTCCGGCGGGCGCGCCACGCCGCCGGTCCGAGTGGTGAGCCGACAAGGGATAATGGTCCTATGCGATTGTCCGCCCGGGTCGACTATGCGTTGCGCGCCGCCGCGGAGCTGGCGGTCGCCGGGAGCCACCCGGTGACCGCGGTACAGCTCGCGGAGGCCCAGCAGATCCCGCCCAAATTCCTGGAGAACATCCTCGGCCAGCTGCGCCGGTCCGGTCTCGTCCGGAGCCAGCGGGGACCCGAGGGCGGCTACTGGCTGGCACGTCCGGCCGACAAGATCTCCCTCGCCGACATCATCCGCGCCATCGACGGGCCGCTGCTCGGCGTGCGGGGCGAGCGCCCCGAGCACGTCGGGTACGCGGGGCCCGCGCGTTCCCTGCAGGACGTGTGGATCGCGCTGCGCGCCAGCGAGCGCTCCATCCTGGAGCAGGTCATGCTCTCGCACATCGCCGAGGGGAAGCTGCCCGAGCCCGTCCGGAAGCTGACCGACGACCCGGCCGCCTGGGAAAGCCCCTCGTTCCTCTGAGGCCCGTCCCATGCCGGAAGGCGATGTCGTCTGGCTGACCGCCCGGCGCCTGCGCGAGGCGCTCGCCGGGCGTCCGCTCGTGCGCTCCGACTTCCGCGTCCCCCGGTTCGCGACCGCCAACCTGCGCGGACGCGCCGTCCTGGACGCCGTGTCCCGCGGCAAGCATCTCCTCGTCCGCGTCGAGGGCGGGCTGACCGTCCACACCCATCTGCTGATGGAGGGACGCTGGCAGATCCGCCGCGCCGGGCCCGTGCCGCGCGACCACCGCGTCCGGCTCGTGCTGGCGAACGCGGAGTGGCAGGCGGTCGGCTTCTCCCTCGGCCTGGTGGAGCTGCTGCGCACCGCCGAGGAGGACGAGGCCGTCGGCCACCTGGGTCCCGACCTGCTCGACCCAGGCTGGGGCCCGGAGACGGCGGCGGACGCGGCCGCCCGGCTGGCGGACGAGCCCGACCGGCCGATCGGCGAGGCGCTGCTCGACCAGACCCGGCTCGCCGGGATCGGCAACGTCTACAAGGCCGAGATCCTGTTTCTGCGGGGCGTCCACCCGTGGACCTTGGTTCGGAACGTTCCCGACCTGATCGGCCTTGTGGAGCTCTCTCACAGGCTGCTGGACCTCAACAAGCAGCGGCACGGCCACATCACCACCGGCGACCTGGCCCGCGGCCGCGAGCACTGGGTCTACGCCCGCGCCGGACGCCCCTGCCGCCGCTGCGGCACGAGAATCGAGCGCGGCGACCAGCCGTCCCAGGGCGGCAAGCGCACCACCTACTGGTGCCCCCACTGCCAACCCGTCCCCGCCGTCTAGACGGCGTCCAGGGTCGACGCCCGCCCTGCACCCGGGTTGCGGGGGCGGGTCGCCGCCTGGGGTGGGGCGCTGGATCCCGCGCCCATATCGAGCATCCTCGGCGTGCGATCGTTCCAAGTCAATTCTCGGGTTTCCTTATTGATCTCCTAGGCATAGCTTGGGTACATGACGCTGGACGACCTGCGGGTCTTCGTGGCCGTGTGCGCGGCGGGCAATCTCAGCGCCGTGGCGCGCGACCTGTCGTGCAGCCAGTCGGCGGTCAGCCAGCACGTGAAGCGGCTTGAGCGGGAGACCGGGCTGGTACTGCTGGAACGGCGTCCGCGCGGGGTCGTGCCCACCCGGGCGGGACACGTCCTGCATCAGGCCGCGATGGAGGGGATCGCCGGGCTGGACGCGGCGCTGCGCCATCTCGACGACCTGCGCCGCGGAGTCGGCGGCACGGTCCGGATCGCGACGGGGGCGACCACCGTCCGGCACTTCATGGCGGCGGGCGTGGCCGCGTTCCGGGGCCGCCACCCGGAGGCGGCGCTTCAGTTCGAGACCGCGGGCTCCAGCCGCCGCTGCCTGGAGGCCGTCCGCTCGCACGCCGCCGACCTGGCGTGGGTGACGACCGGGCCGCCGCTGGAGGGCGTCGAGCAGCGCGCGTCCCGGGAGCTACCGTGGATGCTCGCCGTCCACGCCGATGATCCGCTGGCTCAGCGGACGTCGATCGCGCTGGAGGACCTGTCGGGCATCCGGCACATCGAGCTACCCGAGCACTCCACGTCCCGGCTCCATCTGGAGACGCACCTCGAACGGCACGGGGTGCGGCTGACGTCCACGACGAGCGTCGCCGACTGGGACACGGCGCTGCTGCTCGCCGAACTCGGCCTGGGCCACGCGATCCTGCCCGCGCTGCCGGGGTGGGGGCGCGGGAGCGGGGACGTCCGGCTCGTCCCCATCCCGGACCTCCCGCCGCTCACCGCGGGGTGGGCCGCCCGGCGGTGGGACGCGCTGAGCCCGCTGGCCGTCGAGTTCGCCGACACCGTCCTGGAGCATCTCCGGACGTGATCGGCGCACGCCCCACGCGGTGTCGTTCACGACCGCCGGGCGGCCGTTCCGACAAGAAACGGCCCCGGTCCTCGCCGGAACGGTCGGCGAGGGCCGGGGCCTCGTCGGCTCCGCGGCGGCGCGCCGGGGATCGCGGCGGCGCGCCGCGCCGGGCCGGCGCCTTCGGCGCCTGGACGCGTCAGGTCTGCGCCTGGAACATCCAGTGCTGCTTCTCCAGTTCGCGGGTGATGCCGATGAGCAGGTCCTGCGTCACCTGGTCGGGCTCGTCGGTGGCCGCGATGCGCTCGCGGAACCGCGCGATGATCTGCGCAAGGGTGTCGGTGACCGCGGCGACGACCTTGTCGTCGTCGAGGTAGCCGGCCTCCAGCTGCGGAAGTCTCGTCCGGTCGGCGACCGTGCGGACGCGGCCGTCCGGGTTCACGCCGATCGTCACGGCACGCTCGGCGACCTCGTCCTGACCGCTGCGGGCGAGCGCGACGACCTCGTCCAGGTGCTCGTGAACGACCTTGAAGTTGCGTCCGGTGAGGTTCCAGTGCGCCTGCTTGGCGACCAGGGAAAGATCTATGAGGTCGATGAGGGAGCCCTGCAGGGCGTCCCCCGCCACCTTCTGGGCCTCGTCACTGATCGGGCTCTTGACCGCCGCCATGGTGGGGCTCCTTCCGCGTCGTTACGGGTACCCGGTACAACTCGGGAATCTCCCCGCAAATGCCGCATTCATGCGTGAGACCGCGCACACCCGCGGCCTCGGGACGGAGCGCATGAACACTCGGTGAAGCACCCGGGAACAGCCGGCGAGCCCACGATGACGGGGCCCGCCGAGGACGGGTCAGGCCGCGACCATGTCGGCGCGGAACTCCCCCGTGATCTCTTCCGGCGTCTCCGGGATGCTCTCGGCGGAAATGCGCTCGTGCTCGGGCGGCGCGCCCGCCATGACGGGCTCGTGCTGCAGCTCGGCCAGGGCAAGCTGATCCGCCACGTCCCTCAGGACGTGCGACAGCGGCACGCCGAGCGCCTTGCAGATCGAGGACAGCAGTTCAGAAGATGCCTCTTTCTGCCCCCGTTCCACCTCGGACAGGTAGCCGAGTGACACCCGCGCCGCCGCGGACACCTCACGGAGGGTGCGTCCCTGGCGCAGCCGCAGCTGCCGCAGTACGTCACCGAGCAGCTGGCGAAGCAGGACCATCGTCTCGCTCCCTCCCTCAGTTCGGACCATCTGCCGGTTCCACCGTACCCGCCTTGACGGTGGCCATGGCAGACCGTTGAATTCGTGTTCGCTCGGAACGTAACGCTGTAATCAGCCCCGATCTTCCCGATCCGTCCGAGCGGACCCGCTCCGCTCCGTGACGTCAAGGCCGAGCAGGACGCGTCTCAGCAGCTCAAGGGCGTGCACGACGGTCATCCGCCGGATCACCGCACGGGACTCGGGCCCGGCACCCGGAACGGGAAGTTTCGGATTGATCACAGTACGTGAGTCCCCGGGCCCGGCCACGCCGATGTAGATCGTCCCCACGGGGCGGCCGTCCTGCGGTTCGGGGCCGGCCACGCCCGTCACGGCGAGCCCGTACGTCGCGCCGAGCGCGTCCCGTACCCCGGCTGCCATCGCGGCCGCCACGTCCGGGTGGACGGCCCCGTGCTCGGCCAGCAGCTCCGCCGGGACGCCGAGCAGCCGGTGCTTGGACTCGGTCGCATACGTCACCATGCCGCCCGCGAACGTCGCCGACGACCCCGGCATCGCGGTCAGCTCCGCGCCGATCAGCCCGCCGGTCAGCGACTCGGCCGCGGCGACGGTCGCCGAGCGCTCCGCGAGCAGCCGGTGGACGACCCGGTCGAGCGTCTCGTCCTCGGCCCCGTACACGGCGTCGCCGAGCAGGTCGCGGGCGCGTGACTCGACGTCCGCGAGACGTCCGGCGGCGCCGGGGCCCGCGACGGTGATCCGGACCTTCACCTCGGCCGGGTCGGGCAGGTAGGCGAGGCGGACCCCGTCCATCGCCTCGACCTCGGCGAGCCGTGTCGCGACGACCGACTCCCACATCCGGGCGGTGCGCAGCGTGCGGCGCGCGACGGCGGGCAGCCCGGCGATCTTCGCCAGCTCCGGCAGGACGGTCCCGTCCATGATCGTGCGCATCTCGAACGGGACGCCGGGCAGCGCGTACACGATCCCGCCGGGCAGCTCGACGCGCAGGCCGGGGGCCGAGCCCGCGGGGTTGGCGAGGAGCCGCGCGCCCTCGGGGACGTCCGCCATGCGCAGCGCCATCGGCTGCAGCTCCCGCCCGGCGCGCGCGACCCGCTCGCGCAGCCGCCGCTCCAGCGCCGGGTCGCGGACGAGGCCGACGCCCGCCGCCTTGGCGAGCGCGTCGCGGGTCAGGTCGTCGTAGGTGGGGCCGAGGCCGCCGGTGGTGATGACCGCGCCGGCGCGGCCGAGCGCCGCGCGCACCGCCTCGACGATCACGTCGAGCTCGTCGCCGACGACGACGCTGCGGGTCACGTCGACGCCGTGGTCGGCGAGCCTGCGGCCGAGCCACGCGGCGTTCCCGTTGATCGTGTCGCCGAGGAGCAGCTCGTCCCCGACGGTGAGCAGTTCGACCCGCATCGCGTCCCCATCTCCGCGTTTCCGCGTCTCCGCCGTTCACCCGCACGGCGCACCGAATCTACCGGCGGCGCCGCGCCTGGGACGGACCAGGGCCGGGCCGCGACGGGTCGCGACGCGCGCCGGTTGACCGTGAAAACGACCGAATGAGGACGGACGCGACGCCGGCTGATCGAACCGGTCCAAGCGGGTTTCGCCATTCGCTCGCCTCCGAAAAGCGACGGCCGCGTTTTGTGTCCCGCGACGGCGCCGCTCCCGTCGCCGCGTGCGACGTGCGGCGCGGCCGAGGCGCGCATCGTCCGGCGCGCGCTACTGACGGCGGGTCCACCAATTCCTTGAAGTGCAGGTCACAATGTGAGTCAAAACTCATTCGCCCGATTCGTCCGCCCGGGGATTCATAGGGATAATTGCGTACCGCGGGGCCCGAACGGGGCTGCGGGGCCACGACCGGGGTGGGCGTGGCCCCGCAGCCCACCCCGTGGCCGCCGCGCTCAAACCCGATGAACGGCTGGGCATCGGTTTTCGATTGATAGCGATTGCTCTACGATCGAAGTCATGGGGGAACCCGTCGACCGCGCCCGCGTCCAGGCCGGGCTGCGGCTGATCGCGCGCGGGCTTGAGGAGATCGCCGCCGCGCTCGACGGCCCCGCCGAAGTCGGCGAGGAGGAGCGCACGGCGCGCGTCATCCGCGACTGGGGACGCCGCGGCCTCCGCAAGGAGGAGGCGTCCGCGCTGTTCAGACGGCACGGGTTCGCGCCGCAGACGACCGGCGGCTGGACGCGCGGCGACTGGGTCGAGATCGGCGACGACGGCCTGCGCTACCTGACCGCCAAGTCCCACGAATGGCTGACCGGCCACGATGCGGGGCAGCACGAGGCGGAGCAGGAGGAGGGATCGTGACGGGCACCACGACGACGACACCGTTCACCGTGCGGGTCACCGTCCGCATCTACGAGATCGACGCGCAGGGGCACCTCAACAACGCGGTCTACCACCAGTACGGCGACCACGCCCGCTGGGCGTGCCTGCGCGCCGCCGGGATCTCGGCGGACGATCTGCGCGCCACCGGCACCGGCCCGGTGACGCTGGAGAGCACCATCCGCTACCACCGCGAGCTGCGCGCGGGCGACGAGGTAGACGTCACCTGCGCGTTCGACTGGGGCGACGGCAAGACGTTCGGAATCAGGCAGGAGCTGCGCCGCGCGGACGGCGTCCTCGCCGCCGAGATCGGCAGCCGTGCCGGGCTGCTCGACCTGGAGCGGCGGCGGCTCGTCCCCGACCCGGCGGGCCGCTGGCGGGCGCTCGCCGACCGGCCCGCGCTGCTCGGCCTCTGAACCGCCGTCAGGACGGGCCGGACGCGTCCGGCGCGCGGCGCAGGCGCCACGCCTGGACGACGTAGTCCGCCCCCGTGACGACCGTGACGACCAGCGCGGCGCCCATCGTGACCCAGCGCAGGTAGTCGAGCGGGCCGGGCAGGAGGTACAGGCCGATGGCGATGACCTGCAACATCGTCTTCAGCTTGCCGCCCTTGCTCGCCGGGATCACGCCGCGGCGGATCACGGTGAACCGCAGCACCGTGATCCCGATCTCGCGGACCATGATGACGACCGTCACCCACCACCACAGCTCCCCCATGATGGACAGGCTGACCAGTGCCGCGCCGGTGAGCGCCTTGTCCGCGATCGGGTCGGCGATCTTGCCGAAGTCGGTGACGATGCCCCGCGCCCGCGCGATGTCGCCGTCGATCTTGTCGGTGATCGAGGCGACCGCGAAGACCGCGAACGCGGCGAGGCGCCAGCCGGTGCCGTCCAGGAACAGCAGCCAGACGAAGAGGGGGACCAGCGCGATCCGGACGATCGTCAGCGCGTTCGCGATGTTCCAGACACCGGCCGGCGGCGGGTCGTGCGAGCCCGCCACCGGATCCGGGGCGCCGGCGATCATGACACGCCCGTGCTGGGATCCGTGCTGGGATCCGTGCCGAGGTCCACGCCGAGGTCCGCGGTGAGGTCCACGCCGTCGCTGCCGGTGACGCGGGCCGCGACGATCTCGCCGAGGGCCAGGCCGGCGCCGCGGACGCGGACCGTCCCGTCCACCTCGGGCGCCTGGTGCGCGGCGCGGCCCTCGAACCCGCCGTCCTCCGCCTTCTCCTCCAGGAGGACGTGGACGTCCGAGCCGACGCGGTCCTCGGCGCGCTGCGCGGTCAGCTCGTCGGCGAGGCTCGTCAGCTCCTCGACGCGGGCGGCGATCTCGGCGGGGTCGAGCTTGCCGTCGAGGGCGGCGGCCTCGGTGCCGTCCTCGTCGGAGTAGCCGAACACGCCGACCGCGTCCAGCCGCGCGGCGGACAGGAACTGCACCAGCTCGTCGAAGTCGTCCTCGGACTCGCCGGGGAACCCGACGATGAAGTTCGACCGCACGCCCGCGTCCGGCGCGAGCGCGCGGATCTGGTCGAGCAGCCCCAGGAATCGCTCACGGTCGCCGAACCGCCGCATCGATCGCAGCACCGGGCCGCTCGCGTGCTGGAACGACATGTCGAAGTACGGGGCGACGCCGGGCGTGCCGCAGATCGCCTCGATCAGCCCCGGACGCGTCTCGGCGGGCTGCAGGTAGCTGACGCGGACGCGTTCGATGCCGTCCACGGCGGCGAGGCCGGGCAGCAGCTTCTCCAGCGCCCGCAGGTCGCCGAGGTCCTTGCCGTAGGACGTGGAGTTCTCGCTGACCAGGACCAGTTCGCGGACGCCGTGCCCGGCCAGCCAGCGCGCCTCCTCCAGCACCTCCGCCGGCGGACGCGACACGTACGCGCCGCGGAACGCCGGGATGGCGCAGAACGTGCAGCGCCGGTCGCAGCCCGACGCCAGCTTGAGCGGCGCGACCGGGCCGCCGCCGCCGAGCCTCCGCCGCAGCACCCGCGGCCCGGATGCGGGCGCCACCCCGTCCGGGAGCTCGTCGTGCCCGCCGTGGCCCGGGATCGCCGCCGCCGAGGACGAGCGGTCGACCGGGGAGATCGGCAGCAGCGTGCGGCGGTCGCGCGGGGCGTGCGCGGTGTGGCCGCGTCCCGCCATGACGTCGTCGAGCCGGTCGCCGATGGCGGTGTAGTCGTCGAAGCCGAGCACGGCGTCGGCCTCCGGCAGCGCCTCGGCCAGCTCGTTGCCGTACCGCTCCGCCATGCAGCCGGCCGCCACGACCTTCGCGCCCGAGTCGTGCGCGGCGAGCAGCGTGTCGATGGAGTCCTTCTTGGCCGCCTCGATGAACCCGCAGGTGTTGACGACCACGACGTCCGCGCCGTCCGCGTCGTCGGCACCGTCGGTGTGGTCGACAAGGTCCCAGCCCGCGACCTCGATGCGCGCGGCGAGCTCCTCGGAATCGACCTCGTTGCGGGCGCAGCCGAGCGTGATGAGCGAGACCTTGCGGCGAGTGGACATCCCTCTAAGGTAATGGCCCCGGACGTCCAGGGAGACCAGCGCCCTCGTACGCCGCGCGGAGCGGCCGCGCGGACCTCGCGCGGACGATCGCCGGGGCGGCCGGTCAGGCGGGTTCGGGGTCGTTCCGGTCGAAGCTCAACCGCTGCACGCCCTTGCCCTTGCCGGGCGAGCCGATGTCCTTGCCGTTGACGGTCAGGTCGACGCTGCCGCCCACGCCGACCACGAGCCGGACCTTCTTCCTGGCGGTGAAGTCCTTCTGCTCGCCCTCGCGGAGCATGCCGCTGAACAGCGTCTTTCCGTCGTCACCGCGGACGTTCAGCCACGTCGTGCGCTTGGCCTCGACCCGCACCTGGACGTTGGTGCGCGGCGCCACCGCAACGGGGCCGTCGCTCTTCGGCGGCGCGGACGTTGGCGCCGGGGCCGAAGGCGCGGGCGTCCCGGCGACCTGCTGCGCGGTGCGCCGCTCGCCGCCGCCGGTCTGCCCGATCACCTGGAACACCCCGTAGATGATCACGAGGGCGAGCGCCAGGGCCATCGCGGCGCTCCAGTTCGGCGACCTGCGCTCGCGGAACGCGACGGGCTGCTCGGGCTCGAACGCCGACACCGCCGAGACCGGCTGCGGCGCGCCGCCGTGCGTCGCGTCGAACTCGGCGACGAGCGGTTCCGGATCGATGCCGATGACCCGGCCGATGCTGCGGATGTGCCCGCGCGCGTAGAAGTTGCCGCCGCAGGCGGAGAAGTCGTCGGCCTCCACGCCGCGGATGACGGTCTCGCGTATCCGCGTTTGGAGGCTCACCTGTGTCACCGAGAGACCGGCCCGCTGTCGCTCTTCCGCCAAGGTCTCACCGATGCTCACGCCGGGCCTCCTTCGCGGGCGCTCGTCGCCGATCTTCTGCGACACCAGTCTAGGAAGCGCCATGCCCGTTGAGCGACAGCCAACACGTTCGAAACAGGGCAAGATTTCGCATCATTCCGCAATGCCCCGGCGGCCGCCGCCTCGGCGTCGCCTCGGTGCCGCCTCCGAGCCACCTGAGCGTCGCTTCGCCCGCCGCCGACCCGCAGCCCCGATCGCCGCTCGTCGCCGCCCAGGTCGCCGGTCGGTCGCTGCTCGGTCGCCGACGCGGACGGTCGCCGACGCGCGGCTCCGAGCTCGGTCACCGCGCTCAGCCGCCGCGGAGTTCCGCGAGCACGCCCGGGAGGTCGTCCGGTTTCGTCAGGACGTCCCGCGCCTTGGAGCCCTCGCTCGGGCCGACGATGTCGCGGCTCTCCATCAGGTCCATGAGGCGGCCGGCCTTGGCGAACCCGACGCGGAGCTTGCGCTGCAGCATCGACGTCGACCCGAACTGCGTCGACACGACCAGCTCGATGGCCTGGACGAGCAGGTCCATGTCGTCGCCGATCTCCTCGTCGATCTCCTTCTTCGGCCCAGCGGCCGCGGCGACGTCGTCCCGGTACTTCGCCTCCATCTGCCCCTTGCAGTGGTCGACGATCCCGTGGATCTCCTTCTCCGCGACGTACGCGTTCTGGATGCGCATCGGCTTGCTCGCGCCCATCGGCAGGAACAGCGCGTCGCCCTGCCCGACCAGCTTCTCCGCGCCCGGCTGGTCGAGGATGACGCGGCTGTCGGACAGCGACGACGTCGCGAACGCCAGCCGGGACGGCACGTTCGCCTTGATGAGCCCGGTCACCACGTCCACCGACGGACGCTGCGTCGCCAGCACGAGGTGGATCCCGGCGGCGCGGGCGAGCTGCGTGATGCGGACGACGGAGTCCTCCACGTCGCGCGGCGCGACCATCATCAGGTCGGCGAGCTCGTCCACGATGACGAGCATGTACGGGTACGGCGTGTAGACGCGCTCGCTGCCCGGCGGCGGCTTGAGCTTGCCCGCCTTCACCGCCTTGTTGAAGTCGTCGATGTGCCGGTACCCGGACGCGGCGAGGTCGTCGTAGCGGCGGTCCATCTCGCCGACGACCCATTCGAGGGCCTCGGCGGCCTTCTTCGGGTTCGTGATGATCGGCGTGATGAGGTGTGGGATGCCCTGGTACATCGTCAGCTCGACCCGCTTGGGGTCGACGAGGATCATCCGGACCTCGTCGGGCGTGGCGCGCATCAGCACGGACGTGATGAGCCCGTTGATGCACGTCGACTTGCCCGCGCCGGTCGCGCCCGCGATGAGGATGTGCGGCATCTTCGCCAGGTTCGCGACGACGGTGCGCCCCTCGACGTCCTTGCCCAGCCCGACGATCATCGGGTGGTGCTCGTTGGTCGCGGCGGGCGAGCGGAGCACGTCGCCGAGGCTGACGATGTCCTTGTCGGTGTTCGGGATCTCCACGCCGATCGCGGACTTGCCGGGGATCGGGGAGATGATCCGCACGTCCGCGCTCTTCACCGCGTAGGCGATGTTCTTGGTCAGCGCGATGACCTTCTCGACCTTCACCGCCGGGCCGAGCTCGATCTCGTACCGGGTGATCGTCGGGCCGCGGGTGAACCCGGTGACCTGCGCGTCGATGTCGAACTGCTCCAGCACGCCGGTCAGCGCGTTCACGACCGTGTCGTTGGCCTTGGTGCGCGGCTTGGTGACGCTGCCGGGACGCAGCGCCGACGAATCGGGCAGCACGTAGATCTCGCCGGACGACGACAGCGGCAGCTGCTCGGAGCGGCGCGGCGCGGGCGTCGGGTCGGGCACGTCCGCGCCCGGGTGCGCCGGGTCGGCTCCCGCGACGTGCTCGTCGCGCTCACCGGGCGGCGGGGCGTCGTCGGCCGGCTGGGCGGGCGGCGGGACGTCCGGCTGGAACGGGTCGGGCTCGAACAGCTCGTCGGCGAGGTCGCGCCGCGGACGGTCGGCCTTCTTCGGGTCGTCCTCCAGCAGGGGCGTGTCGTAGGGCCGGGAGTGCTCGCCGACCTCCAGCTCGTCGCCGTCCTCCTTGTCGGCCTTCTTCTTGCGGCGGCGCTTCTTCGGGGCCTCGCCTTCGGCGTCGCCCTCCTTCGCGTCCTCGGACGGGCGCTGCGGGCGGCCCTGCAGCGTCGCCACGGCCCACAGGTCGGACATCCGCTCGGGCACGCGGTTGATGGGCGTCGCGGTGACGACCAGCAGCCCGAACCCGGACAGGAGCAGCAGCAGCGGCACGGCCACCCAGCCGCTCAGCGCCGCGTCCAGCGGGGCCGACACGACCCAGCCGACGACGCCGCCCGACTCGCGGACGCCGTCCATGTCCTTCGCGGGCGACGGGACGCCCGCCGCGATGTGCAGGATGCCGAGCACGCCGACGGCGAGCGCGGTCACGCCGATGACGATGCGCCCGGTGTCCTCGTGGTGCTCGGGGTGGCGCAGCGTCCGCCACGCCAGCAGCGCCAGCAGGACGGGCAGCGCCATCGCCATGACGCCGAGGCCGCCGCGCACGACCTTCTCCAGCGCGATCGTGACGACGCCGTCAGGACGGAACCAGGTGACCGAGGCCAGCACGATGGACGAGCCGAGCAGCGCGAGCCCGAGCCCGTCGCGCCGGTGCTCGGCGTCGAGGTTGCGGGCGCCGTGCCCGTAGGCGCGGAAGACCGACCCGACCGCGACCGCCGCGAGCAGGTACAGCTTGAACAGGAGCTTGAAGAACCCGAGCACCGCCTGGGAGATCGGGTCGGGCTTCTGCGGGGAACGCCCACGGCCCGAGCCGCGGCCCCCCCGGGAGCCGCCGCTCGAACGCTTCCGGGGGGACGAGCCCGCGGACTTGCGAGCCGTGCTGCCCCCCGCACGCGAAGAGGCTTTCGCTCCCCCAGACGCACGTGTGGCCATGGTTATGAGAGTAACCAAGGACCACATAGGTTCCCGGGATGACGGACGGGCGTGTTGACGAGCGCCCGCCCGTTCCGCTACCCGTCCGCCCGGACCCGGACCGCCCCGGGCGGACTGCCCGGGCTACACCTCCACGACCACCGGGACGATCATCGGGCGGCGGCGGTAGTTGTCGCTGACCCACTTCCCGACGGTGCGGCGGATGAGCTGGCCGATCTGGTGCAGGTCGTTGACGCCGTCGCCGGCCGCGTCCCGCAGCACGCCCTGGATCCGCTCGATGACCTCCTCGAAGTCCTCGTTGACGATGCCGGCGCCGCGGGCGTGCACCTCCGGCCCGGCGACGAGCTTGCCGGACGTCGAGTCGATGCCGACGACGATCGACACGAAGCCCTCCTCGCCGAGGATCCGCCGGTCCTTCAGCGACGTCTCGGTGACCTCGCCGACCGACAGGCCGTCCACGTACACGTATCCGGCGGGGACGGCGCCGACGATCTTGACGCGGCCGTCCACGAGGTCGACGACGACGCCGTCCTCGGCGATGACGATCCCCTCGTCGGGGACGCCCGTCAGCGCGGCGAGCTTGGCGTGCGCGCGCAGATGCCGCCACTCGCCGTGGATCGGCAGGAAGTTGGCGGGCTTGGTCACGTTCAGCACGTACAGCAGCTCGCCCGCGGACGCGTGCCCGGACACGTGCACGAGCGCGTTGCCCTTGTGGATGACGCGCGCGCCCCACCGGGTGAGCCCGTTGATGACGCGGTTGACGGCGTTCTCGTTCCCCGGGATCAGCGACGACGCGAGCATCACGGTGTCGCGCTCGGTGATGCGGATCGAGTGGTCGCGGTTCGCCATCCGCGACAGCGCCGACATCGGCTCGCCCTGCGACCCGGTGCACACCAGGACCAGCCGGTCGCCGGGGATGTCGTCCAGGTCCTTCTGGTCGACCATGATGTCGTCCGGGACGGTGAGGTAGCCGAGCTCGCGCGCGACGCCCATGTTGCGGACCATCGACCGGCCGACGAAGCAGACCTTGCGGCCGTTGGCGACGGCGGCGTCCAGGACCTGCTGGACGCGGTGGATGTGCGAGGCGAAGCAGGCGACGATGAGCCGCTCCTGCGCGGTGCGGAACACCTCGTCCACGACCGGGCCGATGTTGCGCTCGCTGGTGACGAAGCCGGACACCTCGGCGTTGGTCGAGTCGGACATCAGCAGGTCGATGCCCTCGCCGCCGAGCCGCGCGAAGCCGGGCAGGTCGGTGAGCCGGCCGTCCAGCGGGAGCTGGTCCATCTTGAAGTCGCCGGTGTGCAGGACGAGCCCGGCGGGCGTGCGCACGGCGAGGGCGAGCGCGTCCGGGATCGAGTGGTTGACGGCGAGGAACTCGATGTCGAACGGGCCGAACGTCCGCCGCTCGCCCTCGACGACGACGTCGGAGACGGGTTTGATGCGGTGCTCGGTCAGCTTGGCCTCGATGAGCGCCAGCGTCAGCTTCGAGCCGACCAGCGGGACGTCGCGGCGCTCGCGCAGCAGGTACGGGACGGCGCCGATGTGATCCTCGTGGCCGTGCGTGAGGATGACGGCCTCGATGTCGTCCAGGCGCTCCCTGATGTACTCGAAGTCGGGCAGGATCAGATCGACGCCGGGCTGCTCGGTCTCGGGGAACAGGACGCCGCAGTCGACGACGAGCAGGCGGCCGCCGTACTCGAACACCGTCATGTTGCGGCCTATCTCCCCCAGCCCGCCGAGCGCGACGATGCGCAGCCCGCCCTCGGGCGGGGCGGGCGGGTCCGAGAGCTCCGGGTGAGGATGACTCACCGGGCCCCACCTTTCTGGGGGGCGACCCCCAGGCCCCCGGACCGGTCGCCCGAAGATCCTCGCTTCGCTGCGGTCATCGGGCGACCTCCGAGATGACGACCTCAGGCACTTTGACTCCCCCTATCGTGAGGTCTTCACGCAGGCGCGCCGCGAACTCAGGCGAGGCCTCCACGAGCGGCGCGCGGAGCGGGCCGCCGCCGGGAAGGCCGAGCAGGTTCAGCGCTGCCTTGACGGCGATGGCGCCCTGCGTACGGGTCATGATGGCGGCGACCACGGGCAGCAGCCGCCGATGGATCTGCAGCGCACGCGCGTGCTCGCCGGCACGGTGTGCCTCGATCATCTCATGCAGCTCGACGCCGACGACGTGCCCCACCACGCTGACGAACCCCGCCGCGCCGACCGACAGCCACGGCAGGTTCAGGACGTCGTCGCCGGAATACCAGACGAGGTCGGTCTCCGCCATGACCCTGGACGCGCCGAACAGGTCGCCCTTGGCGTCCTTGACGGCGACGATCCGCGGATGCTCGGCGAGCTGCGTCAGCGTGTCGTTCTGGATCGGCACGCCGGCGCGGCTCGGGATGTCGTACAGCATGGCCGGCAGGTCCGTCGCGTCGGCCACCGCCGTGAAATGGCGGATGAGGCCCTCCTGCGGGGGCTTGTTGTAGTACGGCGTCACCACGAGCAGACCGTGCGCGCCGGCGGCCTCGGCCTGCCGCGCGAGCTTCAGGGTGTGCTCCGTGTGGTTGGTTCCGGCACCGGCGACGATCACGGCGCGGTCGCCGACCGCGTCGAGGACCGCCCGCAGAAGCTGCTGTTTCTCGTCGTCGCTCGTCGTCGGCGACTCGCCCGTCGTCCCGTTGACGACGAGGCCGTCGTGGCGCCGCTCGTCGACCAGGTGGGTCGCGAGGCGCGCGGCGCCGTCGTAGTCGACGCCGCCGTCGGGCAGGAACGGGGTGACCATCGCGGTCAGCATCCGCCCGAACGGAGCGTCAGGTGTTGTGCTGGGTGCCATGCACCGAACGGTACCGTTCCGGCCGTACCAGGTGGACCCGCAGGTCCAAGCTGGCATCCAAGCCGGCCCGAAGGCGTTCTTGGACGCGGCGTGGAAGAAGCCGCCGCCACACGCTCGGGGGTACGCGTGGCGACGGCTCCACCTCCACATCGTGGCACGCAAATGCCGCGTTACGGGGTCAGTCCGGCCACTTCCCGGACTCGGTTGCGTAACGTGACCTTGCGGTCGTCACCTGCGGCCGGACGTGCGGTATCACGAAACCCGGCGGCGGATGGGACCGTTCCTCGACCGCTGTGGATCTACGCGGTCAGCCGCGCGGGGGGCTCGTTCTCAGCCGCTGGGAATCTGGGCGGTCAGCCGCGCGGGGCTCGTTTCTCAGTCGCTGGGGGTCTGCGCGTTTCGGGGGAGCCAGGCGGAGCGGTAGTGGGCCCATTCCTCCGGGCCGGTGGTCCAGTCCGCGTACACGCCGACGCCGTACGGGCGCTTCGGGGGGCGCTTCAGGTCGTCGATGCCGCGCCGGACGCCGCGCAGCGCGACCTCCAGGTCCTCCGACCAGTGCATGAGCGGACGGTAGGTGGGGACGCCCATGAACACGGTCGTGCGGTCGCCGATGAGCTCCAGCGTGGTGCGGGTGTGGCGGGCGAAGTGCCATCCGGCGAGGGCGCCGGTCGGCAGCGACACGTCGTAGGTCATGATCGCGACCTGGTCGGCGAGGGCGGCGACGTCGCGCAGGAAGTCCCCGGTCGGGCGGGGCGGCTCGTGGTACCTGCCGCCGCGCGGGAGCAGCGCCTTGTAGACGGGCTGGGCCTCGTCGACGAGCGTCTGCTGCTCCAGCGCCACCGACAGGAGCCTGCCGCGCGAGCGGGTCAGCTCGCTGGTCCGCTCCATGAGCGTCATGAAGGCGTGGTCGTCGGGGTAGATCGGCTCGAAGTCGTAGTGGATGCCGTCGAACCCGAGATCGAGGAAGGCCGCGTCGGTCTTGAGCACCTGGTCGCGGACCCTCGGGTCGTCCAGGTCGATGACGCCGTCTCCGTCCACCATCCGGATCTGGCCGAGGTACGCCTGCGCGCGCACGCCCGGCGCGTACCTGCGGACGGCCTCGATCAGCTGCCGGGCGTAGCGGTACTTGTGGGCGGGGACCGTCCCGTCGGCCTCGAAGGGGCCGGTGTGGAAGTACACGTCGGTGATGCGGTTGCGCTTCAGCAGGTCGCCGAGCGCGCGGTATTCGGCGTCGGTGTGCGGCTCGCCGACCCACTGGTGCCGCGCCCACAGCGCGTTCGCCTCGGTGCCGCGCGCCTCCGGCTCCTGCTGCCACCACGTCCACGCCCCGGCGAACACGAGCGCGACCAGGCCGAGCACGTAGGCCGCGGCCCAGCCCGTCCAGCGCAGCACCGCCCTGCCCGGTCCACCACGAACCCGCCCGTCCTTTGCCATCTCGCAATGATCCCGGATAGAACCGGCGGATCGGACGCGCCGTCCCTCGATTCCGCCTCGCGCCGCCCTGCGTCCGCCCATGAAACGTCCACGAATGGGACGTGATCGCGCGCCGCGCGCGGCGGTCGGTTGACACCGGGGGAACCCTGTGACGACCAGGCGGCCCGGTGTCGCCGGCCCACCGGTCTCGACGGGGGCCGCCCGGTTCTCACCCGTCTACCGGGATGGAGGTCGAGCCGACATGCGAGTACGACCGGACCAGGCCGAACCCAGACCTCTGATCAGCACACGCGCCCTCGTGATCATCCTCGCGGCGGTCGGCGCCGCCGCGCTGACCGCCGCCGCCCCGTGGCTCGCCATCCCGATCGGGGTGGGCGTGGGCGTCGTCACCCTGCTCGCCCAGATCGTCAAAGACTGAAACGCGCGGTCAGGAGCATGATCAAAATACGGGGATGATGTCTTCGGGGTCGATGACGGTGACCTCGACCCCGGAGATGTCGAGCTCGGGGATGGCGGGGAACTCGATGCCCCAGCGTTCGACGATGGCGCGAATACGGGCGATGGCGAGCTTCCAGTTCTCCGCCTGCTCCTCGAACGACAGGACGCCCAGCCCGGCGTCGCGGGCGTGCCCCATCAGGACGCGGTGGTTGGCGAGGAAATAGGGCGGCAGGTCCCAGAAGCCGTCCGGCGGCTCCCAGAGGATCATCGACAGGAACACGAAACCGGCGCGGAGCTGCTTGGTGATCTGACCCTTGACGTCCTCGGTGAGGCCGGGCCACTCCTTGTCCAGGATGGTCATGCAGATCTGCAGGTGCCGCGACTCGTCCCGGCCGATCTTCTGGAACATCTCGCCGAACACCGGGTGGCGCGTGCCCGTCGCCATACCGCGGAAGAGGGTGGACGCCGCCATCTCGCCCATCATGAAGCTCGTGAACAGGACGGCGAGCGAGTACTTGCGGACGGCCGTGTTGTAGCCCTGCCAGTACCGTCCGCCGTTGTGGTAGAGCCAGCCGATGTTGTTGTGCGCGGCCTTCTCCAGGTCGGTCCCGGGCTGCCAGTCGAGGGGGCCGCCGGGCCAGAGCTTCGCGATGGTGCGCTGGCAGCACTCCTCGTGGTTCATCTCGTCCCGCGTGATCGAGAAGAAGCACTTGCGGACGGGGTCCTCCTCGTGCTGCTCGAACGCGTGGATGGTGGCGCGGGCGAAGACGGCGGGCCCGGACGCGTCGAAGTTGGCGAGGACCGCGAACCAGTACATGACCCCGAGGCGCTGCTCCGGCGTGAAGTCGCCGGGGCGGAGGTCGTCCCAGGGCAGGTCGGCGGGGTTCCAGACAACGCGCTTGGACTTCTCGTAGATGGCGGCGAGCTTGTCGGTCTCGACCCGCCACTCCATCGGGTAGATGTTCGGCTGCGGGATCTCCGGCGCGGGCCAGAACCCGCCTTCGGGGACGGTCAGCCCGCCCTCGGCAACGACCGCTTCGCGCTCAGGAACGGTCGGTCCGCCTTCAGGAACGGTCGGCTTGTCGGCCATGGACGACCCCCCGGAAGTCATCGCTCGTTGACGCTCCCTCTTCCATCGTGCGCGACGGGGTCGCATCCCGCAAACCGTCCGCCGCACGGTCGACGCGGGTGCGCTGGGTGACGGCCACGCAGACCAGCACGGCGACGGCGGCCAGCGCGGTCGTGGCGTCGATCTCCTCGCCGAGGAGGATCCCCGACCAGAGCAGGGTCAGCACCGGCTGGGTGAGCTGGACCTGGCTGGCGCGCGCGATCCCGGCTCGCGCCAGGCCCTCGTACCAGGCGAAGAAGCCGATGTAGGCGGAGAAGGCGGCGACGTAGGCGAAGCCGAGCGTGGCGCGTCCCGTCCAGTGGGGGCCGGTGGTGGCGAGCAGCCAGCCGGTCACCGGGACGGTGATCGGCGCGGCCAGCACGAGCGCCCAGGAGATGACGCGCCAGCCCGGCATGTCGCGGGCGAGCCGCGCGCCCTCGGTGTAGCCGGCCGCGCAGGTGACCAGCGCGGCGAACAGCAGCAGGTCGGCGGCCGTGAAATGGCCCGAACCGCGGATCAGCGTGAACCCGGTGACGCAGACGGCGCCGGCGGCTCCGGCGAACCAGAACGCGGCGGACGGCCGCTCCCCCGCGCGCAGCACGCCGAACACGGCGGTGACGGCGGGCAGCAGCCCGACCACGACGGCCGAGTGGGCGGACGAGGCGCCGTGGTCGAGCGCGAGCGTGCTGAACACCGGGAACCCGAAGACGACCCCGGCGACGACGACCGCGAACCCCGCCAGCTGGTCGCGGCGCGGAAGCGAGGCCCGCACCGCCAGCAGGACGGCGGCGGCGAGGACGCTCGCGGCGGCGGCGCGGCCGACGCCGATGAGGTACGGGTCGAGCCCTTCCAGCCCCAGGACCGTGCTGGGGATGGTGAAGGAGAAGACCAGGACGCCGACGGCGGCGAGCCAGAGGCCGGGTCCGGGGCCGGTGTCCGCTATCGGCGCGGGGGCAGTAGCGCTATCCTTCGTCTTCATGAAACACGATAGCAGTGTGGCGGCGCTGGCCGACTCGCTGCGCGCCGACGTACGCCGGATGAGCGCCGGGGAGCGGCTGCCGTCCAGCCGGAGCCTGGTCGAGCGGCACCGGGTCAGCCCGGTGACGGTGTCGCGGGCGCTGGGCCTGCTGGCCGCCGAGGGGCTGGTGGTGACGCGGCCGGGCAGCGGCGCGTTCGCCGCCGGGCGCCGCGAGCCCGCCGCCGAACCGGCCGACCTCGGCTGGCAGGCGCTGGCGCTCGGCGACCGGTCCGTCGACTCGGCCGGGATATCGTGGCTGCTCACCCCGGCGCCGGAGGGCGTCGTCGCGCTCAGCGGCGGCTACCTGCATCCGACGCTCCAGCCGACGCGGGCGCTCGCCACGGCGGCGGCGCGGGCGGCCCGGCGGCCGGACGCCTGGGAGATGCCCCGGCTCGGCGGGATGCCCGAGCTGCGCGCCTGGTTCGCCCGGACGGTCGGCGGCGCCGTCTCCCCCGCCGACGTGGTGATCGCCAGCGGCGGGCAGCAGTCGCTGACGACCGTCCTGCGGGCGCTGCTCCCGCCGGGCGCGCCCGTGCTGGTCGAGTCGCCGACGTACCTGGGCGTCCTCGCGGTCGCGCGGGCGAACGGACTGCATCCGGTGCCCGTGCCGGTGGACGCGGACGGCGTCCGTCCCGATCTGCTCGCCGAGGCGTTCGCGATGACCGGCGCGCGGGTCTTCTACTGCCAGCCGACCTTCCACAACCCGACGGGCGCCGTGCTGGGCGACGAGCGGCGCGGGCAGGTGCTGGAGGTGGCGCGGGCGGCGGGCGCGTTCGTGATCGAGGACGACTACGCGCGGCACCTCGGCATCGTCCCGCCCCCGCCGCCCCTGATCGCGCGGGACGGCGACGGACGGGTCGTGCACATCGCGTCGCTGACCAAGGCCACGGCGCCGAGCCTGCGGATCGCGGCGGTCATCGCGCGCGGCCCGGTCGCCGAACGGATCCGCGCGACGCAGCTGGTGGAGGAGTTCTTCCCGGCCAGGCCGCTGCAGGAGGCGCTGCTCGAACTGCTCAGCTCGCCCGGCTGGCCGCGGCATCTGAGCGCCGTCCGCGCGGCGCTGCGGTCGCGCCGCGACGCGCTCCTGACCGCGCTCGCCCGCGACCTGCCCGAGCTGCGCGTGAACCGTCCGGCGGGCGGTCTGCACCTGTGGGCGCGGCTGCCGGACGGCGTGGACGACACGGCGCTGGCCGAGGCCGCCCTGCGCGCAGGTGTCCTGGTCAGCGCGGGGCGGCCCTTCTTTCCCGCCGAGGCCCCCGCCCCGCACCTGCGGATCAGCTACGGGACGGCGTCGTCGGAGCCGGAACTGGCGGAGGGCGTCCGCCGCCTCACCGCCGTCCTCCGCTCGTAGCGCGACGGCCCGCCTCATGAGGCGGCGGCGCTCATGAGGCGGTGCAGAAGCAGAACTCGTTGCCTTCGGGGTCGTGCCAGACCTGGAAGGGCGTCCGCGGATCGCCCATCGGCTCTCCGGCGGGCGTCGCGCCGAGCCGCCGCGCCCGCTCCCCCGCCGCGTGGACGTCGGGAACGTCCAGGTCGAGATGGACCCGGTTCTTGATCGTCTTGCCTTCGGGGACGAGCTGGAACGCGAGCACGGGCCCGTCGCCGGCGAGGGGCTGCAGGTCGAGCCATTCGTCCTCGCGCGAGGTCGTCTTCATGCCGAGCAGCGCACCCCAGAAGGCCTCCATGACGTCCAGGTCGGTGCAGTCGAACACGACGGTGGTGACCTTCGGGGTGATGGCGGTCATCGCGCTCCCCCGGCCGTCCGCAGGACGTGTGCGGAGCGCGCTGAGCGGGCGGCGGCGCGCCTGCAATCGGGCGCGGGACGCACCGGACGCCGCCGAGCGCCGATCCGCTCGGGCACCCCGTCGAGCAGCCACCGGCGGACCCGCCCGGCGCGTTCGATCGACCGCCCCCGGGCGGTGAGCCTCGCCTCGACCAGGTCGGCCTGCAGCTTCGCGTATTCGCGCTCGGCCCATGCGTGCCGCCGGGCCGGTCCGGCGAGGTACGCCAGCGCCTTCATGATCGTCCTCCCGTTCGTTGACACCGGCTAAACACTAACGCTGGTGTCGTTTGGATGCAACCAGTAAAATGCGAATACCGGTGTTCCTCATTGGTAGGCTGCTCCCGAACAGGCAGGAGGGGTGATGGCCGAGGCTCAGGACGACCCCGCGCTGCTGCTGACGGACTTCGTCAACACGCTCAACATCGAAGACGGCGAGGACGAGTTGACGACGCCCGCCCAGCTCGCCGCGTGGCTGGCCGGGCGCGGGCTCGTCCCGGACGGGACGGGGGCGTCTGGCGCCGAGCTGGCCACCGCGACCGCGCTCCGGGAGGGGCTCCGCGAGGCCATGTCGGAGCACCACGGGCCTGCACACCACGAGTCCGCGCACCACGGGCCGGCGCAGCACGGGCCGCGGGAGACCGACTTCCCGGAATTCCCGGACGACCTCGACGACGCCCTCGCCGCCCTGCCCCTGCGCGTCGCGCTCGGCGGGACGCGACCGCGCGGCGCCCCGGGCCTCGTCCCCGCCGACCCGCCGGGCACGGCCGCCGCAGGCCTGGCCCGCATCGCCGCCGCGATCATGGACTCGGTCGCCGCCGGGACCTGGCCCCGGCTGAAGGTCTGCCAGGAGGACACCTGCCGCTGGGCGTTCCTGGACACGTCCAAGAACCGGTCCCGCTCCTGGTGCTCCATGCGCGTCTGCGGGAACCGCACCAAGACCCGCGCCTACCGCGCCCGCCGCCGGGCCTAGGCGACGCCGCACCTAGGCTGGGCCTGATCCCGGACCGAGAGGACGTGCCACGTCATGGCCGATGTCGGAGTGCGCCCCGCGCGACGGGCGGACGCGGCCGCCGTCGCCGACATCCAGGTGCGGGCCTGGCGGCAGGGCTACCGCGACCTGCTGCCCGCCGGCGTCCTGGCCGAGGTCACCGGGCCCGCCGCGGTCGAGGTGTGGCGCGAGAAGTGGATGGAGGCGGCGACGGCGCCGCCGAGCCCGCGGCACCGGCTGCTCGTCGCCGTCGCGTCCGACCTCGTCGTCGGGTTCGCCGCGCACGCCCCCGCCGAGGACCCGGACCTCGACCCGGCCGAGGCCGCGGAGCTGATCACGCTGCTGGTCGACCCGCCGCACGTCCGCGCCGGGCACGGCAGCCGGCTGCTCGCCGCGACCGTCGACCTCCTCCGCGAGGACGGCTTCGCCACCCTGACCACCTGGACGTTCGAGGACGACGAGGTCACGCGCACGTTCCTCGGCTCGGCCGGATGGGCGCCCGACGGGACGGCACGCACGCTCGACATGGGCGACCCCGTCCGCCAGATCCGCCTGCACACCGACATCAGCGCCTGATCGGTTGGGCAGGGGCCGGTGCGGACCGCTCCCGACCCGGCCATATCTTTGAAGCCGTGCCCGAGTCCACCTCCCTGACGCCGCCGCGCGCGCCCGCGACCGCGGAGCCCGCCTCCGGACGCCGCCGCTGGCTCGGCATGGTCGTCATGAGCCTGGGCGTCTCGCTGATCGTGGTGGACGCCACCATCGTGGGCGTCCTGATGCCGCGGATCGTCACGGACCTGGGCCTCACCACCAGCGACGCCGAATGGGTCACGTCGATCTACGCGCTGGTGTTCGCCGCGCTGCTGATCCCGTTCGGCCGCGCGGGCGACCTGTTCGGACGGCGGCGGATGTTCGTCCTCGGCGTGGCGGTGTTCGCGGCGGCCAGCGTCGGCGCGGCGGCCGCGGGCGACGGCTCGGCGCTGATCGGCGCCCGCGCGCTGCAGGGCGTCGGCGCCTCGATGATCATGCCGGCGACGCTGTCGACGGTGAACGCGGTGTTCACCGGGCGGGAGCGCGCCGTCGCGTTCGGGATCTGGGGCTCGATGATCAGCGGCATGGCGGCGCTCGGCCCCCTCGCGGGCGGTGCGCTCGCCACCGGCGGCGGCTGGCGCTGGGCGTTCGGGGTCAACCTGCCGCTCGGCGCCGCGCTGATCGCCGGGGCGCTGTGGCTGATGCCGGAGACCCGGCAGTCCCGGCCAGGAAGCGCGCGGCGCGACATCGACTGGGCGGGCGGCCTGCTGTCCACGCTCGGGCTCGGCGCGCTGGTGTGCGGGATCATCGAGGGCCAGACGTACGGCTGGTGGGCCGCGACGCGCCCGTTCTCCACGGCCGGGTTCGACTGGCCGGAGTCGGGGCTTTCGCCCGTCCCGGTCGTCCTGGCCCTGGGCTTGGTGCTGCTGGCGGCGCTGGTCGTCGTCGAGCGGACGCGGGCCGCGGCGGGACGTCCCGTCCTGCTCGACCTGGACCTGTTCCGCATCCCGAACTTCCGGCGCGGGAACCTGGCGTCGGCCCTCATCAACGTCGGCGAGCTGGGGCTGCTGTTCGTCCTGCCGCTGTTCCTGCTCGGCGTGCACGGCACGAACCCGCTGGAGATCAGCGTCGCGATCCTGCCGCTCGCCGCCGGAGCGTTCCTGTCCGGCGGGTACGCGGGCAGGCTCGCCAACCGGCGCGGGGCGCACCGGGTCGTGCAGCTCGGCATGGTGCTGGAGGTCGCGGCGGTCGTCGCGCTGGGCGTCACCGTGTCGGCGTCGACGGGCGGGCTCGGGCTCGCGCCGTGGATGCTGCTGTACGGGCTGGGCCTCGGCCTGACGGCGGCGCAGCTGACGAACGTGTCGCTGGCGGACGTCCCGCCGGCGCAGGCGGGCCAGGCGTCCGGCACCCAGTCCACGGCCCGGCAGGTCGGCGCGGCGCTCGGCATCGCCGCCATCGGGACGGTGTTCGCGACGAGCCTCGGCCACGCGATGACCGACCGGCTCGCCGGCTCCCCGCTCCCGCCGGAGGAACGCGCCGCCATCACCCACGACCTGCGCGAGAGCGCCGGGACGTACGCCCGCGAGCTGCACGACACGCCCGCGCGGGCCACCGAGGCCCGCGCCGCCGACGCGAGCCTCGCCGTCGCGACCAGGAACGCCGCCCTCACCACCGCCGCGATCCTCGCCCTCGGCCTCGCCGTCTCACTGCGCCTGCGTCCGAGCGGTGAGTCATTTTCATCCTCGGTCGAACGCGCCCGCACCGGTCCCGGTGAAGGGCCGGATGAAAACAACTCAGATCATCATCGGGAAGAATCGAAGGGATAGTCCCCCTGTCGCCCCACGAGAACGAGCGGTAACTGTGGCCACGCTGTCCCAATGGGTCGCCGGATCCCGGCCCCGTACCCTGCCCGCGTCCCTCGTCCCCGTCGTCGTCGGCACGGGCGTCGCCGCCGGTCAGGACGGCGCCGTCTGGTGGCGCGCGGTGCTCGCCGCGACCGTCGCGCTCGTCCTGCAGATCGGCGTGAACTACTCCAACGACTACAGCGACGGCGTCCGCGGCACCGACGAGGAGCGCGTCGGCCCGCTCCGCCTCGTCGGGTCGAAGGTCGCGCCGCCGAAGCAGGTCCTCGCCGCCGCGCTCGGCTGCTTCCTCGCCGCCGCCGTCGCCGGGCTCGTGCTCGCCGCCGTCACGACGTGGTGGCTGCTGCTCGTCGGCGCGTTCGCGATCCTCGCGGCCTGGTTCTACACGGGCGGGAAGACGCCATACGGGTACCGTGCGCTCGGCGAGGTGTCGGTGTTCGTCTTCTTCGGCCTCGTCGCCGTCGTCGGGACGGCATACGTGCAGGTGGAGGGCCTGCCGTGGGAGGCGTGGGCGGCGGCAGTGCCGATCGGGCTGCTGGCCTGCGGGCTGCTCGTCGCGAACAACCTGCGCGACATCCCCACCGACCGCGAGGCCGGGAAGCGGACCCTCGCCGTGCTGCTCGGCGACCGCTGGACCCGCGTCCTGTACGCGGCGTGCACCGCGCTGCCGTTCATGATCGTCCTGTCGCTGGCGGCGCCGCGTCCGTGGGCGCTGATCGCGCTGCTCGCCGCGCCGCTGTCGCTGCCGCCGACGCAGAAGGTGCTGAACGGCGCGGCCGGCCCCGCCCTGATCCCCGTGCTGGGCGAGACCAGCCGGCTCCAGATCGCCTACGGCGTGCTGCTGGCGGTCGGGCTCGCGCTCTGAGCGTCCGCGTCGCCCCTGTCGCCCGCGCCGCCGCCGTCCCGCTCGGCGAGCAGGACGGCGCCGGTCACGCCCATGAGCAGCCCGGCGAGCAGCCCGCAGAGCTTCGTCAGGTTGAGGGCGCTCGCCGAGTCCGTGGCGAGGAGTTCCGGCTGGCTGAGCAGCGTGATGAGCCCGTAGAACGACCAGGTGAACGTTGCGCCCGCGCCGATCCACACGCCGGCCAGCGGGACCGCGAACCGCGCCGGACGGCCGCTGCGCTGGACGATCGCGAGCAGCGCCACCGCGCCCGCCAGCGCCATCAGGCCCATCACGCCGTCCGCCAGCCGCAGGACCGCGCCCCGGTGGTCGAGGTCCTCTGCGGACAGCCCCGCCGTCCCGCCGAACGCCCAGAAGAACTGCACGGCCGCGAAGCCGACTGCGAACACGGCCGCAGTGCGCGCCAGAAGCACCTGCAGCGGATGCGTCGCACCCCTGGCGACGTCCTTGGTGCGGACGGCGAAGACGTCCGGCCACCTTTCCCGCGCGTGCAGGACGAAGGCCGTGACAAGCCCGAGCCCCTGCAACGTGAAGCCCGTGTACACGACGCCGTACACCCAGCCCTGGATCGCGTTGTCCGACGTGGTCAGCGGCTCGGACGAGAAGAGGACCTGCACGAGGGAGCCGAGCGGGACGGCGAGGGCGATCGGCGCGAGCAGCCCCGCACCGATCCACATCGGCGTCAGCACCAGCCACGCCGGAATGCGCCGGCCCCAGCGGAACGTGAACGCCAGCACGACCAGCACGGCCACCGCGTCCATGCCCATCGTGATCGCGTTGCCCACGTAGAGGGCCGAGCTCTCGGCGGCCTCCGGGTCGTTCCACCCGACCGTGCTGCCGGACAGCCACGCGAGCTTGAGGGTCAGGTAGGGGACGCACGCCGCGACGGTGGCCGCGCACACCCACAGCCGGGCGCGCCCGGCCCCCGCGGCGGGCGCCCTACCGGTGAGAACTGAAACCGTCATGCCCTCGACGATGGCGCGGACCGCGCCCGCGCCACTTCCCACCGCCGGGTGAAACCGCCCCGGCCCTTCCCCCGCGAGGGTGAGAGACCCGTCCTAGGCCCCTCAGCCACGCGCCTCTGCGTCGCTCAGCTTGCGGTCGCGCCCCAGTTGATCTCGGGGAGGCCGGCGTCCACCAGGGCCTTGTTCACGGCGCTGAACGGCCGCGTCCCGAAGAACTTCTTGGCGCTGAGCGGGCTCGGGTGCGCCGACTCGATCACGGTGTGCTGCGCGCCGGTGATGAGCCTGGCCTTCTTGCGCGCGTAGGCGCCCCAGAGCACGAACACCACGCGCTCGGACTTGTCGTTAAGCGCGCGGATCGCGGCGTCGGTGAAGTCTTCCCAGCCCTTGCCGGCGTGCGAGCCCGCGTCGCCGGCGCGGACGGTCAGCACCGCGTTGAGCAGCAGCACCCCCTGGTCGGCCCAGCGCGTGAGGTCGCCGGACGTCGCGACCGGCACCTCCAGGTCGGTGGCCAGCTCCTTGTAGATGTTGCGCAGCGACGGCGGCAGCCGGACGCCGTCGCGGACGCTGAAGCTGAGCCCGTGCGCCTGGCCGGGCCCGTGGTACGGGTCCTGGCCGAGGATCAGGACGCGGGCGCCGTCGAACGGGCAGTGCCGGAACGCGCTGAACAGGTCGTCGCGCGGCGGGTAGACGGTCTGCCCGGCGTACTCCCCCGCGACGAACGCTCCCAGCGCGGCGGTGGCGATCGGGTCGAGCAGCGGGTCGAGCCGCTCCCGCCAGTCGCCGGGCAGCATTTCCATCAGGTCGAGGGACATCGCAAGGCCTCCGGAACGTGATCTCCAGTCGCCGCAAACACTAGTGCGCGGCACTGACACGCCAGGCCCGAATCCCGGGAGCGCAACCCCCGCAACCCTAGGATGACGCCATATGCCCGGTTCCCCCCGTCGGCGGCGGCTCCGCACGTTCGCGCCGCTCGTCGCGCTCGCCGTCGCCGTCCCCGTCGCGGGCCTCGGCGCGGGCTGCGGCGGCTCGTCCGGGCCGACGACGCTCACCGTCCTGGCCGCCTCGTCGCTGACGGAGGTGGCCGACGAGATCGCGACGGCCTACGCCCAGGAGAACCCCGGCGTCAAGCTGCGGTTCGAGTTCGGCGCCTCGCCCGAGCTGACCGACCGGCTGTCCGACCACGAGCCGGGCGACGTGCTGGTGACGGCCGACAAGGCCGGAATGGACGAGGCCGGCGAGTACCTGAGCGGACCGCGCCGGATCGTCGCGCACACCTCGCTGACCATCGCCGTCGGCCCCGGCAACCCCCGGCGCGTCCGCGGGCTCGGCGACCTGGAGCGGCGCGGGCTGCGGGTGGTGGTCGGCGCCGGGACGGTCCCGGTCGGCCGCTACACGCGCCAGGTGTTCGCGAAGGCTGGGCTGTCCGTACGGTGGAGCTCGGAGGAGATCAGCGCGCGGGCCGTCCTGGACCGGGTGCGCTCCGGCGAGGCGGACGCGGGCGTCGTCTACGTCACCGACCTGCGCTCGGCGGGGGTCGCGGCGAGCAGCGTCCCCATCCCGGCGGACGTGAACGTCACCGCGGCCTTCCCGGCGGCGGCCGTCCGGGACGGCGACCACGAGGAGGCCGCGGGCGCGTTCGTGTCGTGGCTGGTCACTCCGGCCGCGCAGACGCTGTTCAACAAGTACGGCTTCGCCACCCCGCCCACCCCGCGGTGACCGGCGGCCAGGCGGCTTCGCCACCCCGTCCACCCGGCGGTGGCGGTGGTCAGGCGGCTTCGGCGCGGGCCTTGACGGCGGCGTTCATCGCGGCGAACTCGTCCTCCATGTCGAGCTGGCCGCCCGCGACCGGGACGAGGGCCCCGGAGAAGCGCTCGCCCTGGGTGAGGCGGACGCGCCCGTTCCCGGCCGGCTCGATGCGGAAGTAGTGCTCGCCGTCCACGATGCCGGGCATCCACATGCGACCGATCCAGCGGAGCTCGCGGCCGGGCTCGGCCTTGAGGACCTTCGGGGAGAACCTCATGATGCCGCCGTCCGAGTCGCGCAGGACGTTGTGCAGCCGCGCGCCCTTCTTCGGCTCGCCCTCGGCCTTGACGATGAACGGGTTCCACTGCGGGAAGCTGCCGAAGTCCGTGACGATCCCGTAGACCTCGTCGGCGGACGCGGAGATCTCGACGGTGGTGCTGACCTCGTGCGGGTCGAGCTCGCCCCAGGCGAGCAGCACGCCGGCGGCGGCGAGCGGAACGGCGACGGCGGTGACGGCGGCACGGCGGATGCTGATCATGACGACCTCCAGGCTGAGCCCTAAGGGCCTTGGCCCTTGGCTAATCTCATTAGCCAATAAGCTAGCTAGCATCATTAGCTTTGGCAAGCCCCTCCCTCCGCAAAGTCCGGGAGCGCCCGTGTCACATCTCGTGCGCCGCCTCCGTCAGTGCTATGACATGGCCGACGAGGGGGAAGAGATGGACGAGCGCGAGTTCCTGGCGGACGAGTTCGAGAAGCACCGGGTGCACCTCAGAGCGGTGGCCTACCGGATGCTCGGCTCGCTCGCCGAAGCGGACGACGCCGTCCAGGAGTCGTGGTTCCGGTTGAGCCGCTCCGACGCCGACGCCATCGAGAACCTGGGCGGCTGGCTGACCACCGTCGTCGGACGCGTCTGCCTCGACATGCTGCGCTCGCGCACCGCCCGCCGCGAGGACCCCCTGGAGGAACGCCTCCCCGACCCGGTCATCGGCCCCGCGTCCGGCCTCGACCCCGAGCACGAGGCGCTGATGGCCGACTCGGTCGGCCTCGCGCTGCTGGTGGTGCTCCAGTCCCTCACGCCCGCCGAGCGGCTCGCGTTCGTCCTGCACGACACGTTCGCCGTGCCGTTCGAGGACATCGCCCAGATCGTCGGCCGCTCCCCCGCCGCCGCCCGGCAGCTCGCGAGCCGCGCCCGCCGCCGGGTGCGGGGCGCCGCGCCCGTCCCCGAACGCGACCCGGTCCGTCAGCGCGAGGTCGTCGACGCGTTCCGGGCCGCGGCGCTGGAGGGCGACTTCGATGCCCTCGTCGCCGTCCTGGACCCGGACGTCGTGCTGCGCGCCGACGTCGGCGCCCCGGCCCTGCACGAGGTGCACGGCGCCGAGGCGGTGGCCGGTCAGGCGCTCATGTTCCGCCAGGTCGGCGGCGACTCCCGGCCGGCGCTGGTCAACGGCACGGCCGGCATGGTCAGCATCGTGAACGGACGCGCCAGGTCCGTTCTGTCCTGCACGGTCGTGGACGGCAGGATCGCCGCCATCGACATCCTCGCCGACCCCGCCCGCCTCGCCGGGCTCGACCTCACCGTCCTCGACTGACCTCCGCCTCAACCACCGGGTGTGAGGGAGCGGTGGAAGAGGACGCGATCGCTGCCCGGGCCGTCGTGCGACGCGCCGTGGACGACGGTGAAGCCCATCGCCTCGTGGAAGGCGATCGAGCCGGTGTTCCGCGGGGACGTGAGCGCATGGACGACCGTCCGGCCGTCGGCGGCGGCCAAGGCGAAGAAGGTCTCGTAGAGACGGCGGGCCAGGCCCGTGCCGCGGAAGTCGGGGTTCACGCCGACGAAGTGGATGTAGGCGGCGTCGGGCTGGGACGGCGACAGGAAGCCGACGAGGCAGCCCGCCAGGTCGTCGCCCGACTCCGCGACGAGGCTGGTGCGGTGGAAGTGGTCGAGGAAGAGGCGGGGCAGGATGCCGTGGATCGGGCGGCCCCACCAGTCGTCCACGACGGCGATGATGCGGTCGTAGTCGGCCGGCGTGGCCGCGCGGACGCCGATCACAGGCCGAGGAGGGACTCGATGCCCAGCGTGAGGCGATCGAGATCAGGTATCCGGCGGACGGCGAGCAGGACGCCCGGCATGAACGACGCGCGGTCCATCGAGTCGTGCCGGATGGTGAACAGCTCGCCGTGCCCGCCGAGGACGACCTGCTGGTGCGCGACGGCGCCGGAGAGGCGGACGGCGTGCACGCGGACGCCGTCCACGTCGGCGCCGCGCGCCCCGTCCACCTCGGACGTGGTCGCGTCCGGGGACGGGGACACGCCGGCCTCGGCACGGGCCGCGGCGACCAGTTCCGCGGTGCGGTAGGCGGTGCCGGACGGAGCGTCCGCCTTGTTCGGGTGGTGCGTCTCGACGATCTCGACGGACTCGAAGAACGGTGCGGCCCGCTGCGCGAAGTGCATCATCAGCACCGCGCCGATCCCGAAGTTCGGCGCGATGATGACGTTGCCCGACGACTCGTCGGTCAGCCACGAGCGGACCGTGTCGAGCCGGGACGGGTCGAACCCCGTGGTGCCCACGACCGCGTGCAGGCCGCGCTCGACGCACCATTGGAGGTTTTCCATGACCACGCCGGGATGGGTGAAGTCGACGACGACCTCCGCGGCCGTCAGGGCGTCGCGCGCGTCGTCCTGGTCGACGGCGGCGACCAGCTCCATGTCATCGGCCCCTCGCACGGCGCGGCACACCTCGGCCCCCATGCGCCCCTTCGCGCCCAGCACCCCGACCTTGATCACGTGTTCCTCCCGGTAGGCGTGGGCCGAGCCTATCGTCAGAAGCGCTTGCCCAGCTCACGTGCCTCGGCGTGCGCGGTGCGGCGCCCGGTCTCGGCGTCAGCGGTCGCGAGGTTCGGACGGAACGCGACACTGCTGATGTCGCTGATCCCGGCCCAGCGCAGCCAGCCGTCCAGGAAGGGCATCTGGTGGTCGGCGCCGAACGCGGGCGGACGGTCCTCGCCGTACACCGCGCTGGTGTACAGGACGGCCGCCTTCTTGCCGCTGAGCAGGCCGCTGTAGCCCTTCTCGGGGTCGAAGGAGAAGACCCAGCCGGGCTGCGAGACGACGTCGATGAACTGCTTCAGGATGTACGGCACGTTCGTGTTCCACATGGGGACGCTGAACAGGTAGCGGTCGTAGGAGTCGAACCGCTCGAAGACCCCGCGGGCGGCCCGCCAGGCGTCGGCCTGCTCGCCGGCCGGCTCGTTCCCGGCGAAGACGGCCATCTTGGCGGCGGCCGCGGCGGGGCCGAACTCGGGGAGCGTGCCGTCCCAGAGGTCGTGGTGGTCGACTACGTCGCCGTGGGTCTCGCGGTAGGCGTCGAGGAAGGCGCCGGCGAGCGCCAGGGACTCGGACGCGGCGCCGCGGGGGGACGCGGAGATGTGCAGCAGGCGGGCCATGAGGGGTTCCTCTCCAAAAGGCATACGGACTAGAGTCCGGTTAACTTCTTCGGAGATTAGCGGACCTTGGTCCGGTTATGCAACTAGTCGTCGGCGACGAACAGGTTGAGCGCCCAGCTGACGACGCCGACGATGATCGCCCCCCAGAACGCGGGCCAGAACCACTCGACGTGGAACGGCAGGTCGAGCTTCCCGGCGACCCAGCTCGTCAGCATGAGCAGCCCCGCGTTCACCAGCAGGGCGAACAGGCCGAGGGTCAGGATGTAGAACGCGCAGCCCAGCACCTTGATCACCGGCTTGAGGACGGCGTTCACGACACCGAAGACGGCCGCGACCGCGAGCAGCGTCAGCACCCGTTCGGTGGTGTCCCCGGCGGTGAGCTCGACGCCGTCCAGCGCCGCCTCGGCGACCCACAGCGCGATCGCGGAGATGACCAGCCTGATGAGGATCTTCACCCGCCGGGACCTACCCGATCATGCGCGGGCTAACGTCAGCCGCGGCACGACACAGCGAGCACCGCGTCAGAGGTCAGGCGGGACGCGTCAGGGTCAGGCGGGACGCGTCAGGCGGCGAAATCCCGGTCTCCGACCGGGCCGATGACGGTCAGGGCCTGGGGGGCGGCGAGGACCTCGCTCGCGATGGCGCGGACGTCGTCCAGCGTGACGGCCTCGATGCGGGCCAGGACCTCGTCCACGGGCAGGAGCGACTCGTACACGAGCTCGCTCTTGCCGATGCGGCTCATGCGGGAGCCGGTGTCCTCCAGGCCGAGGACCATCGCGCCGCGCAGCTGCCCCTTGCCGCGCTCCAGCTCCTCCTCGGTGAGCCCGACCCCGCCCGCCTTGTACAGCTCGTCGCGGCAGATCGACAGGACCTCCTCGGCCTTGGCGGGCTGGCAGCCCGCGTACACGCCGAAGATGCCCGAGTCGGCGTACTGGGCGGTGTAGCTGTACACCGAGTACGCCAGGCCGCGCTTCTCCCGGATCTCCTGGAACAGGCGCGACGACATGCCGCCGCCGAGCGCCGCGTTCAGCACGCCGAGCGCGAACCTGCGGTCGTCGGTGCGGGACACGCCCGCGCCGCCGAGGATGATGTGCGCCTGCTCGGTGTCCTTGTCGATCACGACGTTGCGCGGGTCGACCGGCGCGGGCGTCCCGTCCAGGCGGGGCGCAGCGGGCTCGGCGTCGCCGGTCAGGTGCTCCGCGAACGCGCGAGAGACCAGCTTCACGACGTCGTCGTGGTCGATGTTGCCCGCCACCGACACCACCAGCCGCGACGGGACGTAGTGCTGCCGGTAGTAGCCGTGGATGCGGTCGCGGGACAGCGCGTTGATGGAGTCCTCGGTGCCGAGGATGGGACGTCCGAGCGGGGTGTCGCCGTACAGCGCGGTGGCGAACTCGTCGTGGATGAGGTCGCCCGGGTCGTCGTCCCGCATGTGGATCTCTTCGAGGATCACGCCGCGCTCGGCCTCGACGTCCTCGGGACGGTTCACCGACGCCGCGACCATGTCGGACACGACGTCCACGGCGAGGGGGAGGTCGGCGTCGAGGACGCGGGCGTAGTAGCACGTGTACTCCTTGGCGGTGAACGCGTTGAGGTCGCCGCCGACCGCGTCGACCGCCGCGGAGATCTCCAGCGCGGTCCGCCGCTTCGTGCCCTTGAACAGCACGTGCTCCAGGTAGTGGCTGGCGCCGGCGTCGGCGGGGGCCTCGTCGCGGGACCCGACCGCCGACCAGACGCCGAACGCGGCGGACCGCACGGTCGGCATCGTCTCGGTGATGACCCGGAGCCCGCCGGGCAGGACGGTGCGGCGCACCGCGCCGGCCCCGTCGGTGTGGATCGTGGTGGTGGTGCCGGGCTCCTGCGCCCTCGCCGGCAGGGTCACGTGTCGCTCGCATTCCGTGGTGGGAAAGTGACCGGCCGACCAGCCCGCTAGCAGAAAGCCGAGCGCAGCTCGTCCTTGGAGAGGGTGGCTGGGCGGGGGCTGCGGGAAGGCCGGCCGGTCATCGTGCCAAAGGGGTCAGGAGTTGCGCTGGCCGGAGTCGTCGCCGCGGCGGGTGCGGCGGCGGCGCGGGCGGCGCTCGCCGTCGTCGCGGCGCTCCCGGTGCTCGCCGTCGTCCTCACCCTCGCCGTCGGCGGACGCGGACGCGCCCCCGTTTCCGGGCTCGGGCCGGTCGGCGGCCTCGCGCTCGATCACCTCGACCGGCACCAGCGACAGCTTGCCGCGCTGGTCGATCTCGGTGACCTCCACCTGGATCTTCTCGCCGACGCCCATCACGTCCTCGACGTTCTCGATCCGCGCGCCGCCGTGCAGCTTGCGGATCTGCGAGACGTGCAGCAGGCCGTCCTTGCCGGGCAGCAGCGACACGAAGGCGCCGAACGTCGTGGTCTTGACGACGGTGCCGAGGTACCGCTCGCCGATCTCCGGCATGTGCGGGTTCGCGATCGAGTTGATCGCCTGCCGCGCGGCCTCGGCGGACGGGCCGTCGGTGGCGCCGACGTAGATCGTGCCGTCGTCCTCGATCGTGATGTCGGCGCCGGTGTCGTCCTGGATCGAGTTGATCATCTTGCCCTTGGGGCCGATGACCTCGCCGATCTTGTCGACCGGGACCTTGATCGTGATGATCCGCGGCGCGTACGGGCTCATCTCGGCGGGCGCCTCGATGGCCTCCTGCATGACGTCCAGGATCGCGAGGCGCGCGCCCTTGGCCTGCTTCAGCGCGGCGGCCAGCACCGAGGCGGGGATGCCGTCGAGCTTGGTGTCGAGCTGCAGCGCGGTGATCAGGTCGCGGGTGCCGGCGACCTTGAAGTCCATGTCGCCGAAGGCGTCCTCGGCGCCGAGGATGTCGGTCAGCGTGACGTACTCGTCGCCCTCGTTGATCAGGCCCATCGCGATGCCCGCCACCATCTGCTTCAGCGGGACGCCCGCGTCCAGCAGCGACATGGTGGACGCGCACACCGAGCCCATCGACGTGGACCCGTTCGACCCGAGCGCCTCCGACACCTGCCGGATCGCGTACGGGAACTCCTCGCGGCTCGGCAGCACCGGCAGGATGGCGCGCTCGGCGAGGGCGCCGTGCCCGATCTCGCGGCGCTTCGGCGACCCGACGCGGCCCGTCTCGCCGGTGGAGTACGGCGGGAAGTTGTAGTTGTGCATGTAGCGCTTGGTGCGCTCGGGGTTGAGCGTGTCGATCATCTGCTCCATGCGGAGCATGTTCAGCGTCGTCACGCCCAGGATCTGCGTCTCGCCGCGCTCGAACAGCGCCGAGCCGTGCACCCGCGGGATGACGTGCGCCTCGGCGGTCAGCTGGCGGATGTCCTTCAGGCCGCGGCCGTCCATGCGGAGCCCGTCGCGGATGACCCGCTCGCGGACCAGCTTCTTCGTGACGGCGCGGTACGCGGCGGAGATCTCCTTCTCGCGGCCCTCGAACGTCTCGGCGAGCTTCTCCGCGACGCCCGCCTTCAACTCGTCCAGGCGGGTCTCGCGGTCCTGCTTGCCGGCGATGGTGAGCGCCTGCGCGAGGTCCTCGCTGACGGCGTCGGTGACGGCGGCGAGCACGTCGTCCTGGTAGTCCAGGAAGATCGGGTACTCGGCGGTCTCCTTCGCGGCGACGGCGGCGAGGTCGCTCTGGGCCTTGCACAGCGCCTTGATGAACGGCTTGGCCGCCTCCAGGCCCTCGGCGACGGTCTCCTCGGTCGGCGCGGCGGCGCCCTCGCCGACGAGCTTGATCGTGTCGCGGGTGGACTCGGCCTCCACCATCATGATCGCGACGTCGCCGTCCGCCAGCACGCGGCCGGCGACGACCATGTCGAACGTGGCGTTCTCCAGCTCGGTGTGGGTCGGGAAGCCGACCCACTGGCCCTCGATCAGCGCGACGCGGACGCCGCCGATCGGGCCGGAGAACGGCAGCCCGGCCAGCTGCGTGGACATCGACGCGGCGTTGATCGCGACGACGTCGTACAGGTGGTCGGGGTTGAGGGCCATGATCGTCTCGACGACCTGGATCTCGTTGCGCAGCCCCTTGGTGAACGACGGGCGCAGCGGCCGGTCGATCAGCCGGCAGGTCAGGATCGCGTCCTCGGACGGACGGCCCTCCCGGCGGAAGAACGAGCCGGGGATGCGCCCGGCCGCGTACATCCGCTCCTCGACGTCCACGGTCAGCGGGAAGAAGTCGAGGTTGTCCTTCGGCTTCTTCGACGCGGTGGTCGCCGACAGCACCATCGTCTCGTCGTCGAGATAGGCGACGGCGGAGCCGGCCGCCTGGCGGGCCACCCGGCCCGTCTCGAAGCGGATGGTCCGGGTGCCGAACGTGCCGTTGTCGATCACGGCCTCGGTGCTCTGCGCGCCATCGATGCGCACGGCTTCTGTCACGGGAAACCTCCTCAGGGTTCCATTCAGCGGTCCTCGCGGCCGTTTCCCGTGGTCGTGCACGCTGCCGGTCTTCGATCGAAGCGCCCGGATCGAGAGGCCCGCCGATGCGGCGGACGGATCCGGAAGCCACTACCGAGGACCGGCCCGCACCAGCGGTGTCCGCGAGGCTTTGTCTGTAGTTTTCCGGTCGGCCCGCGTCCCCGTGCGGGGCGAGCGGGCGGCCGGGTGCGCGCCGGGTGCCCGGCCCCTCCGGCCGGGCCCTGCCCGTGCGGGCGGGCCCTGGGGCGGGCCCCGGACGCGGTCCGGGCGGGGCGTCGCGCCCCGTCCGGCCCATCGGGCCCAAAAAGGAAGGGAGCGGCCCGGGCGGGCCACTCCCTCACCGTTCTAGCGGCGCAGTCCGAGTCGCTCGATCAGCTGCCGGTAGCGGTTGATGTCCTTGTTGGAGAGGTACTTCAGGAGCCGGCGACGACGGCCGACCAGCAGCAGGAGGCCGCGGCGGCTGTGGTGGTCGTGCTTGTGCTCCTTGAGGTGCTCGGTCAGATCGTTGATCCGACGTGTGAGCAGCGCGACCTGGACCTCCGGGGATCCGGTGTCACCCTCAGTGGTCGCGTACTCCGAGATGATCTTGTTCTTGGTGGCGGTGTCGAGCGACACGTGGCTCCTTCGATGCGATCGTCACCCGCAGATCCGGGGCCCGTGGGCGCGCGGTCCGCATGGTGCGTTGAAGAGGGTGGCGGGCCGCATGAGGGTGCAGCCAGCCGCGCCGGGGCCCTTCCCGGCGACTATTCACCGTACCATGCCGGAAAGGGCGCCGGTTACGAAGCGGAAAGTCCCGTTATCGCAGGGTACGCGGCTCGGAGGTGATTTCCCGGGCGCGGGCCACGTCCCGGTGCATCGCCTCGACCAGCGCGTCCACCGAGTCGAACTTCAGCGTGTCGCGGATGCGGGCGGTGAAGTCGACGGCCATGTGCTCGCCGTACAGGTCGAGGTCGTCGCGGTCCAGCGCGTACGCCTCGACGGTCCGCTCCCCCGCGCCCTCGAACGTCGGGTTGGTGCCGATGGAGATCGCCGCCGGCCAGCGGAAGCCGGGATAGCGGTCGGAGTCGCAGACCAGCCAGCCCGCGTACACGCCGTCGGCGGGGATCGCGGTGTGCGGCAGCGTCTCCAGGTTGGCCGTGGGGAAGCCGAGCGCGCGGCCGCGCTGGTGCCCGCGCACGACGACGCCCTCCACGCGGTGCGGACGCCCGAGCGCCAGCGCCGCCGCCTCCACGTCGCCCGCGTCGAGCCGCTGGCGGATGTAGGTGGACGAGATCGTGTCCCCGTTGGCCACCAGCGGCATGCCCGCGGTGGTGAAGTCGTACTTCTCGCCCAGCTCCCGCAGCAGCGCCACGTTGCCCTTGGCCTTGTGCCCGAACCGGAAGTCCTCGCCGACGATGACGTGGGCCGCGTGCAGCCGGTCGACCAGGACCGACTGGACGAACTCGTCCGGCGCCATCTTCGACAGCTCCAGCGTGAACGGCACGACCACGACCGCGTCGGTGCCGAGCCCCTCCAGCAGCTCGATGCGGCGCCTGGTGCTGGCGAGCAGCGGCGGATGGGTGCCGGGCCGGACGACCTCGTCCGGATGCGGGTCGAACGTGATGACCACGGACCGCAGGCCGCGGCGGCGGGCCTCCTCGGCCGCCGTGCCGACGATCCGCTGGTGGCCGCGGTGAACGCCGTCGAACACCCCGATGGTGACCACCGAACGGCCCCCGTCCGCGGGGACCTCGTCGAGGCCATTCCAGCGCCGCACCATGCTCTCCCTGCGTAGGACGTGCCTGCCCGGTCGTGTGGCCGCCCGGTTCTGCTGCCGTCCTAAGAGTGCCATGCGCGGCCCGCCGGGGTGGTACCCGGGTTCACGCGGAACGCGTCACGCGGACCGCACGGCCTGGTTCACGCGGACCGGTAGACGACGAACGAGACGGCGATGTACTGCAGGATGTAGGCGGCCAGCGTGCAGGCGTGGAAGACCTCGTGGAACCCGAACCAGTGCGGCGACGGGTTCGGACGGCGCAGCCCGTACACCACCCCGCCGACGCTGTAGCAGACGCCGCCGACCGCGACCATGAGGCAGGCGAGAAGGCCCGCGCCGTCCAGGAACTGCGGCAGGAAGAACACCGCCACCCAGCCGAGGACGATGTAGAGCGTCACGTAGAGGGCGCGCGGGGCGCCGATCCAGGCCGTCCGGAAGACGACGCCGGCGATGGCGCCCGTCCAGACGACGGCGAGGACGGCGACGCGGACGCCGCCGTCCAGCGCGAGGACGGCGAACGGCGTGTACGTCCCGGCGATGATCAGGTAGATGTTGGCGTGGTCGAAGCGGCGCAGGACCTCCAGCAGCCGGTGCGAGGTCTGCCGGTGGTAGGTCCCCGAGATCCCGAACAGCATCCCCGAGGTCGCCACGTACACCGCCGACGCGAGCCGCGCCTGCACGCTCGGCCCGAGCGCGACCAGCACGAGCCCCGCGACGAGCACCGCGGGGAACGCGCCGACGTGCAGCCAGCCGCGCAGCCGCGGGCGGGTCGGGGACGCCACCGGGGCGCCGTCGTTCACGGCGCCGTCGTTCACGGTGGTCATCGACACCTCCTCAGCAACTACCTACGCATTAGTAGGTTACGCGACCGTAGGTTGGTATGCACCGGTTCCCCCCGGTGATGATCGCCACGGGCGGTGCGTCCCGTCCAGGTCTTCCGGCTGATCAGGAGGTGAACACGGCGAGCGGTTTGGCGACGTTCCCGTGCTCCTCGACGAGCGCCAGCAGCGTACCGTCGGGCGCGAAGACCCCGACCGGGCCGGGGCCCAGGCCGGCGGCGGGGAGGCGCCCGCCGTGCGCGACCTTGCGGGCGTCGTCGTCCGACACGTCCCGGCGCGGGAACACCGCCGCGACCGCCTCGCCCATCGGCAGGATCTCCAGCTTCCCGGCGAGCTGGTCGAGCGTCCGCGCCATGCCCAGGTCGTACGGGCCGACGCGGGTGCGGCGCAGCGCCGTCAGATGCCCGCCGCAGCCGAGGAACGCGCCGAGATCGCGGGCCAGCGCCCGGATGTACGTGCCCGACGAGCACGCGACGGACGCGTCCACGTCGATCACGTCGCCCTGCCGCCGGACGTCCAGGACGGCGAAGTCGCGCACCGTCACCGGACGGGCGGCGAGCTCGACCTCCTCGCCCTTGCGCGCCCTCTTGTACGCCCGCTCGCCGTTCACCTTGATGGCGCTGACCTGCGGCGGAACCTGCCGGATCGGCCCGGTCAGCGCCGCGACCCCGGCGCGCAGCGCCTCGTCGGGCACGGACGCGGCCGACGCGGTCGCGGTCACTTCGCCCTCGGCGTCGTCGGTGTTCGTCGACACGCCCAGCCGGATCGTGGCGTCGTACCCCTTCTCCGTCAGCGCCAGATGCCCGAGGAGCCGGGTCGCCTTGCCGACCCCGAGGACAAGGACGCCCGTCGCCATCGGGTCGAGCGTGCCCGCGTGCCCGACGCGCCGCGTCTGCGCGAGCCGCCGCATCCTGCCGACGACGTCGTGCGACGTCCAGCCGGCCGGCTTGTCCACGATGACGAGTCCCGAGTTCTCCACACCCGCTCCGAAAGGTCAGAGGATCAGAAAGTCAGAAGGTCAGAAGGTCACAGGGGTTCGAGCGCGTCAGTCGTCCTGGTCACCGGGGTCGCCGGGGAGGCGCAGCGCGGCGCGCAGCCGGTCGATGATCCAGGCGGGCTCGCCGCCCATGGTGAACGCGGCGGCCGTGCGGTGCCCGCCGCCGCCGAGCTCGACGCAGGCGCGGCCGACGTCGACCGAGCCCTTCGAGCGGGTCGACACGTACCACTCGCCGCGGTCGTTCTCCTTGCACACGACCGCGACCTCGGCCTCGTCGGTGCGCCTGAGCTGGTCGATGACGCCTTCGAGCTGGTCGTAGTCGACGTCGCGGGCGTCCCGGTCGGAGCGGGTGATCGTCGTCCACACCAGGCCGCGGCCGCCGGCGGCGTCGCGCTCCAGCCGGGCCCGCGCCAGCGCGCCCGCGAGGACCTGCAGGTACCCGAACGGCGCCCGGTCCCACAGCTCCCGGCTGACCGCTTCCGGCCGGACGCCCGCCGTCAGCAGCCGTCCCGCCAGGTCGTGGACCTCGGGCGTCGTGCACGGGTACTTGAACGAGCCGGTGTCGCTCGCCAGCCCCGCGTACAGGCCCTGCGCGATGTCGCGGTCGAGCGGGACGCCGAGCCTGCGGATCAGCTCCTCGACCAGCACCGCCGTGGCGGCGGCGTCCGGGTCGACGAGCCGCACGCCGCCGAACCCGACGTTGGACGCGTGATGGTCGATCACGATCAGCGCCCCGGCCCGGCCGGCGGCCCCGGCGAGGGCGCCGAGGCGCGCCTGCCCGGCCGCGTCCAGCGAGATCATCAGCTCCGGGGCCGCGGGCATCCGCGCGGGCTCGACCAGCAGCTCCTGGCCGGGCAGGAACCGCAGGATCGCCGGCACGGTGAACGGCTCCCCGAACGACGCCAGGCACCGCTTGCCCATCGCGCGCAGGGCCTGCGCGAGCGCCAGCATCGAGCCGAGCGCGTCCCCGTCGGGCGCCACATGGCAGGCGAGGCACACCTCCCCTGCCGCGTCGATCAGCGCGACGGCCCGGTCCCACTCCAGTTCCCCGAACGTCGCTGCCGCCGCCGCGTCGGCGGGCGCGAGCCTCTCGCCTGCGCCGGTCTGCTCGCCCACGACGGGCGGCTCGCCCACGACGGCCGACCCGGCGGACGCGGACGGCCCGGCCGCGGGCGGTTCGGCCGCGGGCGGTTCGGCGGCGACGGGCGCGGTCCTGCCGCGGAGGCCGCCGCGCGGGATGACGTCATGGCCGTTCCCGGAATGCCCGCCCACGTCGTGCAGGAGGCATTCCTCGTTCCAGCCCGAGCCCGGCGCCTCCGCGCGCCCCTCAGGCCCGCTCACGGCGCCGGGCGTCCGGAACGGCCGTCCTCACCGTCCCCCGCCGCGTCGTGCCCGTCGAAGTCGGCGTCGTCGTCCTCGTCCGCGTCCGCGTCGTCCTCGTCGAGGTCCTCGTCCTCGTCGGGGCCGTTCGCGCGGTACGGGTTCGCGTCACCGGCCGGGGACGCGTCCTGCGCGGCCTTCGCCACCTCCGCGTCCCGGGCGCGGGCCTTCGCCAGCAGGTCGTCGATGTGCGCCGCGTTCTCCATCAGGGAGTCCATGACGAAGGTGATGCTGGGCGTGTGCCTGACCCCCGTCTTCCTGCCCACCTCCGACCGGATGACGCCCTTGGCGCTCTCCAGCGCGGCGGCGGTCTCGGCGCGTTCGCCGTCCGACCCGTAGACCGTGTAGTACACGGTCGCGTCGCGCAGGTCGTTGGTGATGCGGGTGTCCGTCACGGTCACGAAGCCGAGCCGCGGATCCTTGATCCGCCTCTCCAGCATCTCGGCCACGATCTGCTGGATGCGGTCGGCGAGCTTGCGCGCCCGAGCTGCGTCCACCATGATCGCACTCCCTTTCTGTGGTCTGACGACCCTTCCATGGTCTAACGGCGACCGGTCCCGCGCTCCGTTTTGCCACCGGTCGGTCGCCGCCGCCGCTTCGACGTGGGGGGACGCCCCACACCTCCGGTCAGTCGTCGTCGTCGTTGAAGAGCCGCCGCCGCGCGGACAGCAGCTCGATCTCCGGCCGCCCGGCCACGAACCGTTCGCACCGGTCGAGCACCTGGGTGCAGTTCGCGGCGCTGCCGGACACCACCGCCACCCCGATCTCCGCCCTGCGGTACAGGTCGTTGCCGCCGGTCTCGGCGGCCGCCACCCCCGGGAAGTGCTTGTGCACCTCGGCGAGGAGCGGCCGCAGGACGGACCGCTTCTGTTTCAGCGAGCGGACGTCCCCCAGCAGCAGGTCGAGTGTCAGCGCACCCACGTACACCTGGTCGATCACCTCGGGATCTTCAGAGAATTGAACGACAGCGGTCATCCGCCGTGTTCCCGGCCACCACCCCGGATTCGGAGACGGACCGGGCATGACAGACGCCAGGCTAGAAGATCCGCCCGCCGCCGCGTCGCCGATTGCACGAGCACACCGCCGATGGCCCGAGATACCAAGCGGCGGGCATCTCTACGTGTTCCGATCACCCTGGATCACCAAGGCCGTCAGTCGCACGGCCTCAACCATCGCGCGAGCGCGTTGCCTGGCCGTGGGAGGCGATGCCGAAGGCGAGCCTCCCACGGCCAGATCGCGAAGCGATGCCGCGCTCGCACAATTCAGGTCAGGATGCGAGCCGCCAGGCGAGCATCCTGGGCCGGAATTGCATGAATACGGCCTCAGTCGCGGGGCTTCTCCCGCATCTCGAAGCACTCGATGACATCTCCGAGCTTGATGTCGTTGTAGCCCACGCCGATACCGCACTCGAAGCCCTCGCGGACCTCGGTCGCGTCGTCCTTGAAGCGGCGCAGCGACGACACCGTGAGGTTGTCGGAGACCACGACGCCGTCGCGGACGAGGCGGGCCTTGGCGTTGCGCTGGATGACCCCCGAGGTGACCATCGAGCCGGCGACGCTGCCGATCCGCGGCACCTTGAAGATCTCGCGGATCTCCGCGGTGCCGAGCTGGGCCTCCTCGAACTCCGGCTTGAGCATGCCCTTGAGGGCCGCCTCGACCTCCTCGATCGCCTGGTAGATGATCGAGTAGTACCGGATGTCGACGCCCTCGCGGTCGGCCAGCTCCTGCGCGTTGCGCTCCGGCCGCACGTTGAAGCCGATGATGACCGCGCCCTCGGACGCCAGCGACAGGTTGACGTCGTCCTGCGTGATCGCGCCGACGCCGCGGCGGATGATCCGCAGGTTGACCTCCTCGCCCACGTCGAGCTTGAGGAGGGAGTCCTCCAGCGCCTCGACGGAACCGGACACGTCGCCCTTGAGGATGAGCAGCAGTTCCTGCCGCTCGCCGCGCTCCAGGTCCTTGAACAGCTCTTCGAGGGAGCTGCTCTTACGGCTCTTGAGCAGTTCGGCGTTGCGCTTGCGCGCGACGCGCTTGTCGGCGATCTGCCGGGCGACCCGGTCGTCCTCGACGACGAGGAAGTTGTCGCCCGCGCCTGGCACGGCCGCGAGGCCGAGCACCGCCACCGGACGCGACGGACCCGCCTCCTGGACGGGCTCGAAGTTCTCGTCGAGCATCGCCCGGACGCGGCCGTGCGCCACGCCGCAGACGATCGAGTCGCCGACCCGCAGCGTGCCGCGCTGCACCAGCACGGACGCCACCGCGCCCCGGCCCTTGTCGAGGTGCGCCTCGATGGCCGAGCCCTGGGCGGGCATCTCCGGGTTGGCCTTCAGGTCGAGCTCGGCGTCGGCGGTCAGGACGATCGCCTCCAGCAGCCCGTCGATGTTGATGCCCTGCCGGGCGGACACGTCGACGAACTGGGTGGACCCGCCGAACTCCTCGGCGACCAGGCCGTACTCGGTGAGCTGCGCCCGCACCTTGTTCGGGTCGGCGCCCTCCAGGTCGATCTTGTTGACCGCGACGACGATCGGGACCCCGGCCGCGGTGGCGTGGTCGATCGCCTCGGTGGTCTGCGGCTTGACGCCGTCGTCCGCGGCGACCACCAGCACCACCAGGTCGGTGGTGTCGGCGCCGCGGGCACGCATGGCGGTGAACGCCTCGTGACCCGGGGTGTCGATGAAGGTGATCTTGCGGTCCTCGCCGTCGACCACGGTCTCGACCTGGTAGGCGCCGATGTGCTGGGTGATGCCGCCGGCCTCGCCCGCCTGCACGTTGGCGCTGCGGACGGCGTCCAGCAGCTTGGTCTTGCCGTGGTCGACGTGACCCATGACGGTGACCACCGGCGGACGGGACTGGAGGTTCTCCTCGCCGCCCTCGTCCTCGCCGTACTCGATGTCGAACGACTCGAGCAGCGCGCGGTCCTCGTCCTCGGGGCTGACGACCTGGACGTCGAAGTCCAGCTCGAGCCCGAGCGCCATCAGGTCGTCGGGGTCGACGGACTGGGTCGCGGTGACCATCTTGCCGAGATGCATCATGATCGCGACGAGCGACGCCGGGTTGGCGCCGATCTTCTCGGCGAAGTCGGTCAGGGTCGCGCCCTGCGGCAACCGGACGGTCTTGCCGTTGCCGCGCGGAGCCGAGACGCCGCCGGCGGCGGGCGCCTGCATGTTCTCGAATTCCTGACGGCGCGCCCGCTTCGACTTGCGTCCGCGTGCGGGACGTCCGCCGGGACGGCCGAACGCGCCCTGCGTGCCGCCGCGACCGCGTCCGCCGCCGCCTGGACGGGGACCGCCGAAGCCCGGACGGCCACCGCCGCCGCCTCCGCCGGCGCCTGTGCGGGGACCGCCGAAGCCGCCGCCTGGACGGCCGCCGCCACCGGGACCACGACCGCCGCCACCGGGACCGCGGCCACCGCCGCCGCCACCGGGACCACGACCGCCGCCGCCGGGACCGCCGCGGCCTGGAGCGCCGCCACCGCCACCGGAGGGCCGCGAGGACGGCATGTTCATCGGGCTCGGACGCGGGCCGCCCGGACGGGGCGGCATGTTGCTGCCCCCGGGGCTCGGCCGCGGGCCGCCGGGACCGGCGGCTCCGCCCGGCCTCGGACCCGGACGCTGGCCGCCCGGAGCGCCGCCACCCGGACGGTCACCGCCGCCCTGGCGCGGCCCGGGACGCGGACCCGGCTTGGGCGCCTGGCCCATGCCGCTGGCGTTCGAGCTGAACGGGTTGTTGCCCGGACGCGGGCGTCCGCCACCGCGGCCACCGCCGTCGGAGCGGGGGCCGGGACGCGGGCCGGGCTTCGGCGCGCGGGGACCCGGCTTCGGGCCGCCCGGCGCGCGGCTGCCCGCGCCGCCACCGGGACCGGCGGCGGGCGGGGCGCTCGGGGCCTGCGCCGCGGGCGCGTCCACCGGCGTGCTCGGCACCGGCGGGACCGGACGCGGCGGGGCCGGCCTCGGGCCACCGCCCGGACCGCCCTGACCACCGCCGGGACCGCCCTGGCCACCTTGACCACCGCCGGGACCGCTCTGTCCGCCGCCGGGACCGCCTTGGCCGCCGCCGGGGCCGCCCTGTCCGCCGCCTGGGGCGGCAGGGCTCGGCTTGGGCGTGGACGGGCGCGGCGCGGCGGGCCGAGGGGCCTGCTGCCGCGCACCCTGAGAATCGGAGGCGCCGCCGGACGGACCCGGACGCGGCGCGCCCGGACGCGGACCCGAAGGACGCTTCGGGGCGGCTCGCTTGTCCCCCTGCTTGGCGGACGACGACGAATTTGAGAAGGCTTCTGTCAGCCTGCGTACGACCGGCGCCTCGATCGTGGAGGACGCCGACCTGACGAACTCGCCCATTTCCTGGAGCTTGGCCATGACGACCTTGCTCTCTACACCGAACTCCTTGGCGAGCTCGTACACCCGGACCTTGGCCACTGCACTCCCTACTCGGTCCGGGGGTGCGGCCTCCGGACCGTCGCTAACTTGCCGTACTCATCGCGGCGTGCTCATCGAGCGCTCATAGCAATCTCGACCTGCTTCCGACTAGACGTCGCTTACTATTCGGCCATCCTGCTGCTGCGCGGCGCGAGCCGCAAGCCGGGCCCGCAGCGCACCGGCGTCGAGCGGCCCCGGAAGGCGGAACGCCCTCGGGAACGCCCGCCGCCGCTCTGCGAGCTCGAGACACCCCAGGTCGGGGTGCAGATGCGCGCCCCGTCCCGGCAGCCGCCCGTGCGGATCGGGGACGATGACGCCCTCGACCGCCACCAGGCGCAGCAAGTCGGACTTGACCGAGCGAACCCGACAGCCCACACACGTGCGAACAGGGGCCGCCCGGCCACGTTTCATGAGTCTACCGCGCCGACGCGTCGGCGGGGCCTGTCGCATGCGCTCCTGGCGTAGAAGATCCAGATTCGCCGGGCTCGGTGGCCTTCGCGCCCGTTTCCCCGGGCGCCGCCCCAGGCCCCGATTCGGCCGTCTCCTGCGCCGATTCGGCCGTTTCGTCAGGCGCGTCCGTCTGGCCGGGCGTGCCCTTCTGGCCGGGGGTGCCCGGTTCGGCGGGCGCGGCCGTCTGGCCGGGGGCGGACGGTCGTCCCGGCGCCGCGGCCTGGCCTGGTGCGGCGGCCTGCTCGGGCTCGGTGTCGGATCTGATATCGATCCGCCAGCCGGTCAGCCGGGCGGCGAGCCGGGCGTTCTGGCCCTCCTTGCCGATCGCGAGGGACAGCTGGTAGTCGGGCACGATCACCCGGGCGACCCGGGCGTCGGCGTCGACGACCTCGACATGGGAAACCCGCGCCGGGGACAGCGCATTCCCGACGAACTCGGCGGGATCCTCGGACCAGTCCACGATGTCGATCTTCTCGCCGTGCAGCTCGGCCATCACGTTGCGGACCCGGCTGCCGAGCGGGCCGATGCAGGCGCCCTTCGCGTTCACCCCCGCCTTCCGGGAGCGCACCGCGATCTTGGTGCGGTGGCCGGCCTCGCGGGCGATCGCGGCGATCTCCACGGTGCCGTCCGCGATCTCCGGGACCTCCAGCGCGAACAGCTTGCGGACGAGGTTCGGGTGCGTCCTGGACAGCTGGATCGACGGGCCGCGGTGGCCCTTGCGGACCTGCACGACGTAGCCGCGCAGCCGCTCGCCGTGGTCATAGCGCTCGCCGGGCACCTGCTCCTGCGGCGGCAGGACGGCCTCGATCTTGCCGAGGTCGACCAGCACGTTCCGCGGGTCCTTGCCCTGCTGGATGATGCCGCTGACGATGTCGCCCTCGCGCCCGGCGTACTCGCCGAAGGTCAGCTCGTCCTCGGCGTCGCGGAGGCGCTGCAGGATCACCTGCTTGGCGGTGGTGGCCGCGATGCGCCCGAACCCGGTCGGGGTGTCGTCGTACTCGCCGACGGGCTCGCCTTCGTCGTCGGTCTCGGTCGCCCACACGGTGACGTGGCCGCTCTGGCGGTCCAGTTCGACGCGCGCCTTGGGCGCGGCGCCCTCCGTCCGGTGGTAGGCGATCAGCAGGGCGTCTTCGATGGCCTTGACGGCCACGTCGAGCGAGATGTCCTTCTCGCTCTCCAGACCGCGCAGGGCGGTCATGTCGATGTCCACGAGGTTCCCCCCTCTATTCCGGCTCAGCCGGAGAACGCGTTCCCTCGGCCGTGCCCGCAGGGTGTTTGAACTCCACCTGCACTCGGCCGCGCCCCAGCTCGCCGAGGCCGAACCGGCGCCGTACGGTCTCCGTCCCGGCGGTCTTCGACGCCGCCGCCTTCGACCCGGCGGTCTTCGACGCCGCGGTCTCCGGCTCGGCGGATGCCGGCCCGGCGGACCTGCCGCCCCTGGCCCCGGCTCCCTTGCCCCGGCGCTTCTGGACGACGTCGATCTCCACGGCCTCGTCGTCGGCCGCGACCACCCGGCCCTCGACCTGGCCTCCCTCCGTCAGCGGGGCGACGACCAGCCGGCCGACGGCACGGCGCCAGTGCCGCGGCTCGGTGAGGGGGCGGTCGACGCCCGGGGAGGTCACCTCCAGCACGTACGGCGAGGTCCCCATGACATCGGTGGTGTCGAGCAGCTCGGAGGCCGTCTCGCTGATCGCGGCGATGTCGTCGAGGCCGACGCCGTGGTCGCCGTCCACGACGATGCGCACGAGGCGGCGCCTGCCGGCGGGCCGCACGTCGACCTCCTCCAGGTCGAAGCCGGCCTCGTCCACCGCGGGCGCGAGCAGACCGGTCAGCTCGGCGACGGTGGCGGCGCGCTCCGGACGGGCCGGACGCGCCGGACGCGCCGAGGCGTCGTCGCGCCTGCCCTGCCCGCGCCCCCCTTGAGCGCGGCCGCCGCGGGACTCGACGCTCATGGGACCCTCCTCCTGTTGTGCCGCCTGCGATCCGTTGTGCCGCCTGCGATCGCGGATGTCGCCGCTGGTTCGTCGACACCTCAAGACTATCGACAGCCGGGGACCGCAGCGGTTTTTCGATCGGCTCACCGGCGCGGCGGATATGGAATGCTTGAGCAGGCCCGATGGACGCGTCCCGGGGCCCGGGCCGCGGAGGGCCGCCGCCACCACACCACCGGGTGAGGAGACTCCCTTGCCAGAGGCCCCGCCGCGCCCGCCGGAGCCCGTGTCGCGCCGCGCGCTGCTGGGCCGGGGGGCGGTGCTGGGCGGGGGTGCGCTCGTCCTGCCGTGGCTGGCGGGCTGCGCGGCGGAGGCGGCGGCGCCGCGCGCGGACCTGCCGGCGCTGGTCGGCGCGATCGCGTCCGAGCAGAACCTGATCGCCACCTACGAGGCGGCGCGGTCGATGAACCGGTCGCTGGCGGGGCGGCTGGATCCCGTCCTGGCCCATCATCGGGAGCATCTCGACGTTCTGAAGCGCCATTACGTGCCCGGGTCGGGCGATCGGGCGGACGAGGGCGGCGCCATTCCGGCTCCCAGGGCCTCCTCCGTCCCGCGCGGCGGCGGGGTCCTCGTGACGCTGCGGGACGCGGAGGACCGCGCGGCGAAGGAGCGCAGGGCCGAGGCCGCCAAGGCCGGCCCGGGGCTGGCCCAGCTGCTGGCCAGCATCGGGGCGTGCGAGGCGGGCCATGCCATGCGGGTGAAGGGGGACGTCCCGCGGGTCCGGTCGAGGTCGGGAGCGGACGCCGTCCAGAAGGCGCTGGCCGGCGAGCACGCGGCGGTGTACGGGTACGGGGTGCTCGGCGCGCGGTTGCAGGGTCCGCTCCGGCAGACCGCGAAGGCCGTCTGGAACGCCCACCGGGCGCGGCGCGACGAGCTGATCGCGATCCTCTCCGGCACGCCGGTGGCCGCCGCGGCCGTGTACGAGCTGCCGGTCAAGGTCACCTCGGCGCGCAGCGCGGCCCGGCTCGCGGCGGCGTTGGAGGACGGTCTCGTCCCCGCGTACGTCGCTCTCGCCGGGGTCTCCTCCCCTGACCTGCGGGCCTTCGCCGCCGACGGCGCGCAGCGGGCGATGGCGCGGTCGGCGGCCTGGCTCAGCAAGGCGGGCGCTCCGGCACCGCGGGACGCGTTCCCGGGGCTGCCTTCGTCGGCGCTCTCCCCGCACGGCGAATCGGATGAGTGATCTTCCGCACGCCGGGAACGATGTGCCCGATTCATCGCGTTAGTCCCTTTGCAGCGGATGACTCGGGGGAGGAGTCCAGACCGGCATGAGCACCACTCCGCAGGGGAGCGCCCTCGACGAACTGCGGGCCGCGTACCACGAACAGCTGAACCGGCTCGCCGCCGAGCGCGACGCCGCCCGCCGCCAGGCGCGCATGGCCCAGGCCCAGGCCGACGTGGCCCGGGCCGACCTCGCCAGCCTGACGAGCCGCGTCCACGAACTATTGAACGCCGCCGCCCGGCACCTTCCGGACCTCCCGGCCGTTGAGGCGTCGAAGGGCCCGGTGGCGCAGCGGGCCCTTCCCCCCGCCTCCGGCGATTCCGAAGCCGGGAAGTCCGGAGAACGTCCGGCCCGAGCCGCCTGACCCGGGAGGAACGGCCCGCACATGGGCCGAACGGAGACCGCCGGGGACACCGTTCCCCGGCGGTCTCCGCCGTTCCGGACGAGGCCGACCCGCCGTTCCGGACGAGGCCGACCCGCCGTTCCGGACGAGGCCGTCCCGCCGTTCCGGACGAGGCCGCCGGGCCGGGCGGATGGCTGTAGGGTCGGGCGAATGACCGCGTACGGCCTCCTCGTCTCCCCCTCGCACAACCGGGTCTACGCACAGGCCGCAGCGGGCCTTGTGAAGGCGGAGCTGGCCGTGTTCAGCGAGCGGGCGCTCGGCGGGCGCGTCCGCGACATCCAGGAGACCGCGATCGGCGGCGTCCCTTACGTGACGTTCTCCGCCGATGGACTGGCGGAGCAGGACGTCCGCCTTCTGTCGAACCTGTCGTCGCTGTACGCGCTCTTCCAGATCGTCGAGGACGACCTTCTCCGTCCCGTCGCGCTCCGGCCGCTCGACCTGTTCGGCAGCGACCTGCTCACCATCCAGAAGTACGCGGGCAAGACGAACGAGTACTTCACGAAGCTGCTGCTGAACGTCACCGCGATGGCGGCCGAGTCCCCCATGGACCTGGTCACTGGACGTCCGCGCGTCCTCGACCCCCTGTGCGGACGCGGCACGACCCTCAACCAGGCCATGATGTACGGCCTGGACGCCGCCGGGATCGACATCGACGGCAAGGACTTCGACGCCTACGCCGCCTTCATCAAGACCTGGCTGAAGAACAACCGGGTCAAGCACCAGGCCGAGGTCGCCAACATCAGGCGTGAGAAGGCCGTGCTCGGACGCCGTCTCCACGTGACCCTCGGCGCGTCCAAGGAGCGCTACAAGGGCGGCGAGACGATGGAGATCACCGTCGTGAACGCCGACTCCCTCGACGCGGGGAAGTTCTTCCGGCCCGGGTCGTTCGACCTGATCGTGACCGATGCGCCGTACGGCGTGCAGCACGGCAGCCGTCCCAAGGGCGGGCAACCCGGGCGCAAGGGCAAGGGGAACCTGTCGCGCAGCCCGGTCGAGCTCCTCACGGCGGCCGTGCCCGAGTGGGTCCGGCTGCTGCGCCCGGGCGGCGCCATCGGCATCTCGTGGAACACGTTCGTGGGGCGCCGTGAGGAGCTCGCGGACGTCCTCGCGTCCAACGGCCTGGACGTCCAGGACTCCGACGCCTACCGCGGGTTCCGCCACCGCGTCGACCAGGCCATCACCCGCGACCTGATCACCGCCCGCAAGCCCTGATCACAGTTCGCCGACGCCCGTTCGCGTACGCCCGATCGCGCGCCGGTCATGGAGCGTGCCAGCGGTCTATGTGCGGGAGCAGCTCGGCCAGGTCGTGGATGAGGGCGTCGGGCGGTGTGAGGCCGGGACGGCTGAAGGCGTGCGTGGTCTGGTGCCGGACCTGGACGGCGCGCAAGCCGACCGCCTTGGCGCCGTGGATGTCGTCGTACGGGCGGTCGCCGACGAAGACGCAGGATGCGGGGTCGGTGGCGCCGACAGCGTCCAGGGCGGCGCGGAACGCCTCGGCGTGCGGCTTCGTCCAGGGGATCTCGCTGGAGTAGACGGCGCCGTCGAGCAGGTGCAGGACGTCGTCCCGGGCGAAGATGCGTTCGTGCAGGTCGCGCGACCAGATCGTGTTGGACAGGACGCCGACCCTGATCCCGCGGTCGCGGAGGGCGCGGAACAGGCCGGGGACGGCGGGGTCGGTGTGGGTGTGCGGCGTCCAGGTCTCGAAGTGGGAGGCGAGGAGCGCCTCGGTGGGCTCGACGCCGGCGATCTCGAAGAGCTCGGCGAGGGTGGCGCTGCGGTGCTCCTCGTCGCCGCGGCGCCAGAGCGCGAGCTCCGCGTCGGCGAGCGCGGCGGCGGCCTTCTCGACGTCGTCCGGGGGGAGGTGGGCGGTGCAGATCGCGCGCCACATGTCGGCCAGTTCGATGTCGTGCCAGGGGGTCAGCGTGCCGCCCCAGTCGAAGATCACAGCTTGTACGCCCATGCCCCGGATCGTAACCATCCGGCCGGGCATGGACGATCACTCCGGAACGCGGCGCTTCGTCCTGGCGCGACCGTGAGTAGGGCGCCGGTCAGCGGGGATACCGGTCCGATCAGCGGGAACCGACACGAACTGGAGGAGCCATGAGGGCGCGCGAGCCCGGTGAGGCCAGGGACTTCCGCGACGACATCGACGACATGGGCGACAACACCCAGGACGAGCAGATCGGGTTGACGGAGGAGTACGTCACCGATCCGCCCGAGGAGATGGAGATCGAGGAGCCCGAGCAGAGCAGGGACGGGCTGGGCATCACCGAGTACGAACGGCAGACGGCCAGGGAGAACGACGAGGAGCGGCCCCGCCCGGACACCCCCGCCGAGTCCGACGCCGTGAACCCCACCCGGAGGCCGTGAGCGCGGTGTCCCGGGTCACGGCATGCCACGCGTCGGTCTTGAGGGAACCGTCCGCGTTGAGCGGCCACCGCACCACGCGCATGGGCAGCGCGGACGTCACCCCGCCTTCCTTTCCCTGGGGCGGGCAGAAATAGGACAGAACGGAGATCTTAGGCATCCGGCGACCATCTGTCAGACCGTTCCGCCGCCTCGGACCAAGGACCGAATCCTGCCCGGGACCTTCGACCGAGATCGCTCCCCGCGGGAATCAGGAGAGCCGATCAGCGGCTTTAGTGGGCGTCGACCAACCCGTAGCCACGAAACGGACTCCCATGAGCGGATCGCCCAACGGCTCGTCCGGAACGCCGGTGACCGGTGTCGACGGCACCGCCTTCCGCTCGGTGCTGAGCCGTTTCGCGACCGGCGTGGTCGCCGTCACGGGCGTCGAGCCGGGTTCGGGACGTCCCACCGGCCTGGTCGCGAACTCCTTCACGTCCGTCTCGCTCGACCCGCCCCTGGTGGCGTTCTGCGTCGCGCACACCAGTACCACCTGGCCGCGCCTGCGCCCCGCCGACCGGCTGTGCGTCAACATCCTCAGCGAGGCGCAGCTCCACGTCTCCACGAGGCTGGCGCTCAGCGGCGGCGACAAGTTCGCCGGCCTCGACTGGACGGAGTCCCCGGGCGGCGCCCCGATCATCGACGGCGCGCTCGCCTGGATCGAATGCTCGGTGGACCAGGAGCACGCCGCAGGCGACCACATGATCGTCGTCGCCCGGGTCCACGCCCTGGCCGAACACCGCGACGACCCCCCACTGATCTTCTACAAGAGCGCCTACGGCACCCTCACCTGACCGCCTGATCAGACGGGTGTGTCTTCTGGGGCCTTGAGGCGGGCCAGGACCTGGAGGGGGTCGGCGAGGACGTCGGCGAACGCGAACTCGGCGGCGCCGACGAGGGTGGTGTCGTCGCCGAGGGCGGCGGTGCGGAGCTTGACCTTCTCCCGGGACGCGGCGAGGGCGCCGGTGGCGAGGACGCTGCGGACCTGCGCGGCGGCGCCGAGGTAGATGTCGCGGAGCGTCCCGCCGAAGACGACGAGTCCGGGGTTGAAGACGTTGACGAGGTTGGCGACGCCGAAGCCGAGCCACGTGCCGACGCGCTGCAGCGCCTCCCGCGCGACGATGTCCCCGGCGTCCGCGGACGCCACGATGTCGCGGACGGCGTCGCGCCCCGGCTGGCCTGGGATCTCCTCGCGGCCCGCGTGGGCGAGCAGGGTCCGCTCCCCCACCTCGGCCTCCAGGCAGCCCTTCGAGCCGCAGGCGCACGGCCGCCCGCCCGGGTTGACGATCATGTGGCCGATCTCGCCGCCGTAGCCCTCGTCGCCGCTGAGCAGCCGCCCGTGCGCGATGATGCCGCCGCCGACGCCGACGTCGCCGTGCAGATAGATGAGGTTGTCGGAGTTGACGCCCGCGCCGCGCTCGTGCTCGGCGAGCGCGCCGAGGTTGGCGTCGTTGCAGACGGAGACGGGGACGCCGAGGCCGAGGCGGCGGGACAGCAGGTCGCCGAGCCGCAGGTCGCCGACGTCGAGGTTGGGGCCGAACATGATCGTGTCGTCGGAGCGGCGGACGGTCCCCGGGAACCCGACGGCGGCGCCGACGCAGACGGCGTCCCGCTCGGCCTTGCGGACGAGGGAGCGGGCCCCCGCGCCGAGCACTCCGACCAGGTCGGCGGGGTCGGAGTCGCGGGACCGGACGCCTTCGCGCCGGTCCAGAATCACGCCGCCGAGCCCCACCCGCGCGACGACGAGCCGGTCGACGCCGACCTCGAACGCGAGCACGTACACGCGGGTGGACTCGGGCCGGACGACCAGCGACGGGCGTCCGGCGCGCCGTCCTGGGCCGCGCGGCAGCTCCTCGCGGACGAGCCCGGCGGCGGTGAGGTCGGCGGTCAGCGCCATGATCGTGCTGCGGTTCAGGCCGAGGGACTCGGCGAGCGTCGCCCTGGACGCGGGCCCGCGCAGATGGACGAAGCGCAGCAGCGTCCCGAGGTTGTGCCGCCTGATCTCCTCTTGTGACGGGCCGCCCTTCATCATCGGCGCAGCCCCAGCTCGCCGCTGGCGCCCGAGGTGATCAGCTCAACGACCTGCCTGTGGGTGACGTCGGCGGTGCTGACCTGCGCGACCATCCGGCCGAGGTACAGCGCGGCGATCCGGTCCGAGACCGCGAAGACGTCGTTCATGTTGTGCGAGATCAGCACCACGGCGAGGCCCCGGTCGGCGAGCCGCCGGACGATCTCCAGCACCTGCTGGGTCTGCGCGACGCCGAGCGCGGCGGCGGGCTCGTCCAGCACCACGACCTTGCTGTCCCACAGGACGGCGCGGGCGATCGCGACGGTCTGCCGCTGCCCGCCGGACAGCGTCGAGACCCGCCGCCGGACGGAGCCGATCGTGCGGACGGAGAGCCCGGACAGCGTCCTGCGCGCCATCTCCTCCATCGCGTCCTCGTCGAGCGCGAGGCCGCGGCGCCGCTCCCGGCCGAGGAAGAGGTTCTGGACGATGTCGAGGTTCTCGCAGAGCGCGAGGTCCTGGTGGACGATCTCGATGCCGAGCCGGGTGGCGTCGCGCGGGCTGCCGACCCGCACCGGGCGGCCCTCGAAGCGGTACTCGCCCGCGTCGAACGGGTGGATCCCGCCGATGCACTTGACCAGAGTCGTCTTCCCGGCGCCGTTGTCGCCGACGAGCGCGGTGACCTCGCCCGGACGCGCGCAGAACGCGACGTCGTGCAGGACTTTCACGGAACCGTAGCTCTTCTCGATGCCGCGCAGATCCAGGGCTGGCGTCACTGACATGCCGAGGGGCTCCCACCGTGCCGCACCGCCGCCGCGCGCCAGGCGGTCGTGATCCGTGAGCGTATCAGCAGCCCACGCGTCCCCGGCGGGGTTCACGGCGTCACCTCCCCGTGCTCGACCGCCGGCGCCTGGCCAGCGCGTCGATGCTCGCGGCGAGCAGCAGCACCAGGCCGGTGATCAGGTAGCTGAGGTAGGCGCTGGTGCCGAGCAGCCCGAGCCCGTTGTCGATGAGCGCGATGACGAGCCCGCCGAGGACGGCGTCGCGCGCCTTGCCGCGTCCGCCGAACAGGCTCGTCCCGCCGATGACGGCGGCGCCGACCGCGTACAGCAGCGTGTTCCCGCCGCCGGCGTTGGTGGCGACGGAGTTGAGCCGGGACGCGGCGACGATGCCGCTGACCGCCGCCAGACCGGACGCGATCATGAAGACGGAGATCCGGATCCGGGTGACGTTGATGCCGGCGCGGCGGGCGGCCTCGGAGTTGCCGCCGACCGCGTAGATGTGCCGTCCGTAGGCGGTGCGGCCGAGGACGAACGTGCAGACGATCAGCAGCGCGCCGACCAGCGGCACGCCCCACGGGATGCCGCCGAGCGTGATCAGCGGGCTGGGGGCGCGGTCGAGGCTGAGCACGTAGGTGCTGATCAGCAGGGCCGCGGCGACGACGGCGCACTGCGCGATCACGAACTCGACCGGCTTGGAGTGCAGCCGCCGGACGTGCTGGCGCCGCCATCGCAGCAGCTGCGTCGCGGTGTACCCGGCGACGCAGACGCCCGCGAGCGCCCAGCCGAGCCAGATCGGCATGTTCTTGTTGGACAGCGCGACGATGACCTCGTCGCGGACGGGCACCGTCCCGCCCTCGCCGATCAGCTTCAGCGTCACGCCCTGCAGCCCGAGGAAGAACGCCAGCGTGACGACGAACGACGGTATCCGCAGCACGGACACGAGCCAGCCGATGGACGTCCCGATGACGATGCCGATCGCCACGCCGCTCAGCACGGCGGTGTACCAGGGCTGCCCGGCGTCGGTGATGAGCTTGGCGAGCACGGCCGCGCACAGCCCGCTGGCGACGCCGGCGGCGAGGTCGATCTCGCCGAGGAGCAGCACGAACACCAGGCCCATCGCGAGGATCGTGATGGGCAGCGCCTGCACAGACAGGTTCGCCATGTTCCCCTTGCTGAGGAACGTGTCGGGCTTCAGCGCGGTGAACAGCACGACCAGGGAGATCAGGCCGAGGACGGCGGGCAGCGCGCCGAGCTCGCCCGCCCTGATCCGGTGCCAGTAGTCCAGCAGCGCGGACCTCATGTCGTGCTCGCGCCGGTCGGTCGCGAAGTCCGAGTCCGCCAGCGTCATGGCCCTGCTGCCCTCGCTGAGGTCGTTCTTGGTGAGGTCGGCGCCCTTGGCGACGTCGTCGCCCGGGATGTCGGTGGACACCTGCGTCCTCCCTTCAGATGCTCTCGGCGGCGGTCTGCGGCGCGAGGCCGAGACCGCCGGAACGGCCGGCGGTGATGAGCTCCACGACCTGGCCGTGGGTGACCTCGGAGCGGGCGACGTCCGCCGCGACCCTGCCGAGGTACAGCGCGGTGATGCGGTCGGCCACCTCGAACACGTCGTTCATGTTGTGCGAGATGAGCACGACGGCGTGCCCGGTGTCGGCGAGCCGCCGGACGAGGTCGAGGACCTGCCGGGTCTGCGCGACGCCGAGCGCGGCGGTGGGCTCGTCCAGGATGACGAGCCTGGACTCCCACAGCGCGGCCTTCGCGATCGCGACGGTCTGCCGCTGCCCGCCGGACAGGCTCGCGACCTGCTGCCGGACGGACTTGACGGTGCGGATCGACAGCCGCGCGAGCGTCTCCCTGGCCGCCTCCTCCATGGACGGCTCGTCCAGCACGAGGCCCTTGCGGCGCTCCCGTCCGAGGAACATGTTCTGCACGATGTCGAGGTTGTCGGCCAGCGCGAGGTCCTGGTAGACGACCTCGATGCCGAGCGCGGACGCGGCGCGCGGGCCGTCGACGGTCACGGGACGGCCGTCGAACTCGATCCGTCCCGAGTCGAACGGGTGGATCCCGGCGATGCACTTGATGAGGGTGGACTTGCCCGCGCCGTTGTCGCCGACGAGGGCCATCACCTCGCCGAGCCGCACCGTGAAGTCCACGTCGTGCAGCACATGGACGGCGCCGAAGCTCTTGTTGAGCCCGGTCAGGCGGAGGACGGGGTCTCCGTTTTCTGCCACGTGGTTCCTTCCGTGTCTCCCCTGCCGGGGATGGTGCCCGTGGCGGGCCCCTACGTCCCGGGTTTCCGGGTATCCGGGACGCTCCCCAGTGGATCGGGGCCCGCCACGAGGTCGGCGGGGCGCGCTACTGGATGCCCGCGTCCTTGCACTTGGCCGCGTAGGCGCCCTTGCAGAGGTCGTCCTTCTTGATGAAGCCGTCGGCGACGACCTGCTTGACGTTGTCCTCGAAGACGGCGATGGGGGTCAGCAGGACCGACGGGACGTCCCGCTTGCCGGTCGGGTCGTTGACGGTGCCGTTCGTCTCGCCCTTCTGCCCGTTGATGAGGGAGACGGCGAGCTTGGCGACGGCGTCGGCCTCCTGCTTGACCGGCTTGTAGACGGTCATGCACTGGTTGCCGTCCAGGATGTTCTGCAGGCCCTCCAGGGTCGCGTCCTGTCCGGTGACGGCGACCTCGCCGGCCTCCTTGTTCTTCTTCAGGATCGACACGACCGCGCCGCCGAGCGCGTCGTTGGCGGCGACCACGCCGTTGATCTTGCCCTGCTGCTCGGTCCACATCTGCTCGAAGATCGTCGCGGCCCGCTCGGCCTTCCACTCCGGCACGGCCTGCTCGGCGACCTTGGTGTAGGCCGTCGCCTTGTCGAGGACGCTGTGCGCGCCCCGTGAGAACAGGGTCGCGTTGTTGTCGGTGGGCGCGCCGTTCAGGTAGACGATGTTCGACTTCTTGTCACCGAGGCACTTCTGGAGGCCCTTGCCGAGCTCCTCGCCGACCTTCACGTTGTCGAACGACACGTAGTAGTCGGCGACGCCGCCGAGCGTGAGCCGGTCGTAGTCGATGGTCTTGACGCCCTGCGCCTGCGCCTTGCGCTGGACGGCGGCCGCGGAGTTGGAGTCGAGGCCGTCCACGATCAGGACGGTCACGCCGCTGGTGAGCATCTGGTCGGCGATCGTCTGGAAGCGCTGGGCCGAGCCCTCGGCGTTCTGGATGTCGTAGCCGACGCCGGCCGCCTTGAAGGCCTGCTCCAGGTAGGGCCGGTCGAAGCTCTCGTACCGGACGGACGAGGTGGTGTCGGGCAGGATCACGCCGACCTTGCCCTTGGCCGATCCGGAGCCGCCGCCGGACTCGCCGGAGTCGTCCCCGCACGCGGTGAGGGTGAGCGCCGCGGCCGCGGTGAGGGCCGTCAGGCTGAGGATCCCCTTGCGCATAGCCCGGGTCCTTTCTGGGGGTGGCCGCCGTGCCGCGGCCGGGGGGTAAGGCCGAGATGTCGGTGGACGAGGCCTCCGACTTAAATGTTGTGCCCCGCAACTTATGTCGGGCTTGTCCGTCACGCCAGACCCGCCGCCCGGTTGATTTGTTGTTGGCGGTAACAATCATGTAACGCGAGATCACCTAGGGCGGGCCCGCATACCAGCGCCGCGCACACACGCCACCGCGCCCGCATGCGCGGCGGGCGCGGCACAACCCCAGAATGTTCGGCGCGTCAACAATCAGCCCGACCGGCGGCCATCACGAGCCGCGCGGAACTCACCGACCGTTGCGATCGTTGGTCGGCGTCCTGGCCTGCTCCGCGCGCGGAGGAGGGATCAGCGGAGGGCGAGGACCTGTGCGATCCGGTCGGCCGCGGCGGACGCGTCGTCGGCGGGCGCGATGCGCTCGGCCCACGACCACCAGTACCACCAGCCGTCCGCGGCCTGCTCCGCCAGGACGTTCTCGGTCAGCGCGGACGCGTCCGGGTTCAGCACGTGCAAGGTGGGCGACTGGCCGCGGGGCAGGACGAGCCGCACCCGCAGGCCGCGCTCGACCAGCCGTTCGCCGAGCTCTTCCAGATATTCGATCCGCGTCTTCGACGGCGCGGTGGTTCCCGTATCGTCAGGCGTCATCCTTAGTTCCTCACGGCAGTTCCTCACGGACTCCGCGCGGCCCGACGGGACTTCAGCCTCCCGCTTCGTCCGCCCGTGCGCAAGCACCGCCGGGCTGGTCAGCCCGGCGGCGGCCCGGTCGGCGGCGCGCGTTTCGAACGTCGGCGAGCGGCTATCCGGGATATCTTGCGCGTAACAGATGAACAGGACTTGGGGGGCGAAGTATGACGCTGGGCCCTGATCCAGCAGCCGACCCGGACGCCACTCCGGCCCTCGGCACCCCGGCGGGCGCCGCCCCGGACCCCGGGCAGGCGCCCGGACCAGCGCCCGGACCGGCGGCGCCTCGACCGGCCGGGACGCTTCGCGCGGGCGCGCGGACGTGGCACCGGTTCCACTACGCGGTCGGCGTGTTCCTCATCGCCTACGGCGCGACGGCGCTGCTGAGCGGGTTCCTGCTGTGGAGCGACCGGCAGGACGAGATCGACGGCTACTTCGACTCCGGCCCGGCGACGGGGCTCCTCGTCCTGGTCAAGCTGGTCGAAGGGGTGCTCGTGCTGTCCGCGGTGGCGGGGGTGGCGCTGCGCCGCGACCTCCTGTTCGTGCCGTCGACGGCGGGCTGGATGGCGGGGTTCGCGATGTTCGCCGTCCTGGACGTGTTCACCGGCCGGTGGGGCGGGCTCGCCGAGCACCTGCTCTACCTGGCGGGATTCGTCGTCCTGCTGTTCGTGTCGTACGGGCTGAGCGCGAAGGCCCAGCTCGCGAGCGCACCACAGCCCGACGAGGGCTCCGAGGACGCCTCGCCCGGCGACGGCCCGCACCGGCTGACCCGGACGCAGGAGTTCGCGCTCCAGGCGATCAACCGGGCCGTCGCGCTGACCGGCCCGCGGCCCCGTCCCGGACACCGTCCTGAAGGACGCGACTGATCTTGGCAGAAGTTGCCCTTGGTGACCGTTCCGCACGGTGACACGTTGTGGCTCATGAGAGCCCGAAAACTGGCGTTGCCCCTGGTGATGGCGGCGTCCCTGGCGGTGCCCGCGGCGCTCGCGGCGCCCGCCGTCGCACGACCCCAGGCGGCCCCGTCCGGCTGTGATCCGACGCAGACCGCTCCGGTGTACCGGGGCAAGGTCCCCTCCCCCAAGCAGGTCCTCGGTTTCGAGCTCGGCGAGCGGCAGGCCACCGCCGCCGAGTCCGACAGGTATCTGGAGACGGTCGCCGCGAAGAGCGAGCGTGTGCTCTCCGGGACGCTGGCCAGGACGGCGCAGGGCCGTCCGCTGAATTACGCCATCGCGGGACGTCCCGAGCTCCTGTCCAAGGCCGGGCTGGCCAAGGTGCGGCTGGAGGCCGGGCTGCTGCGCGACCCGCGCACACCGGACGCGCTGGCCAAGCGGATCACCGCGCGCGGCGTCCCGATCCTGTGGGTCAGCGGGAACGTGCACGGGAACGAGCCAAGCGGCACGGACGCGGCGCTCAGGGTGCTGCGCGACCTCGGCGACCGCTCCGACTGCGCCGCCACGTCGATCCTGGACAACGCGCTGGTGATCGTCCTGCCGACGCAGAACCCGGACGGACGGGAGGCGGACACGCGCCAGAACGCCTACGGCTTCGACATGAACCGCGACTGGTTCGCGCGGACGCAGCCGGAGACCGACGGCAAGCTGGAGATGCTCAACGAGTACCCGCCCGCGCTCTACATCGACGCGCACGAGATGGGCGGGACGTCGTACTTCTTCCCGCCGAACGCCGACCCGATCTACCACGAGACGCCGGAGCAGGCGGTCGGCTGGATCAACGACCTGTACGGCGCGGCGATGGCCACCGAGTTCACACGGCAGGGCATCGACTTCTTCAACCGCGACGTCTACGACCTCTTCTACCAGGGGTACGGCGACTCGGTGCCGACCAGCGCGTTCCACGCCGCCGGGATGACGTTCGAGAAGGGCGGCGACAGCCCGTACCCGGAGCGGGTGAAGGAGCAGTACCTCACCCAGTGGGTGACGCTGTCGGCCGCGGCCCGCGACCGGCACCGGATCCTGGGCGAGTGGCGCCAGATGACCGTGGACGCCTACACGCAGGGCAAGGCGGGGAAGCTGGAGCCCAACCAGATCTACAACCCGCCGAACCAGATCGACCGTCCGGTGCCCGACCGTCCGGTGCGGAGCTACTTCCTGCGGGACGACGACCCGTCCAAGCGCGACGAGGTCCGCACGATCGTGCGGCGCCTCCAGCGGATGGGCGTGGACGTGAAGCGACTCGTCCGGCCGCTGACGGTCCCCGACTTCAAGGCGTACGGGCATCCCGAGGCGAAGACGACCCTCCCCTCCGGCACGTACTGGATCTCCATGGCGCAAGGCCAGAAGCACTGGATCCAGGCGATGCTGAACGAGGACTCCTACACGCCGTTCCCCTACTTCTACGACGTGACGGCCTGGAGCCTGCCGCTGCTGGGGAACGTGTCGGGTGGGTCGTCCGGGGCCGTCCTGCACCCGCGCGCCGTCCCGGTGCGGACGCCGCCCGCCCCGCGTCCCGGACATGACGGCAGGGCGCCGAAGATCGGCATCCTGCAGCTGTCGGCGGCGTCGTCGGCGGCGCGCCAGTCGGCCGGCTGGCTGCGGCACCGCCTCGACCGCGACTGGAAGCTGCCGTTCACCCCGCTGACCCCGGCGGACGTGGCCGCGGGCAAGCTGGCCGGCGTCGAGGTCCTGCTCACGCCGGACGGCCCGGCGAAACCCGCCCACGACGCCCTCGGCGCCACCGGCCGGGCCGCGCTCCAGCAGTGGACGCGGGACGGCGGCCGCTACGTCGGCTGGCAGGGCGGCACGGAGCTCGCGGCCCTCCTCGGCCTGACGACGGCGACGCTGTCGGAGCCGACGTCCGACATCCCCGGCACGCTGTTCCGCGTGCAGGTGGACGGGACGAGCCCGCTCGCCGCCGGCGTCGGCGCCACGGCCTGGAACTTCACGTCCTACGACCCGGTGATGAAGGCGTCCAGCGGCGTCGTCGTGTCGTACCCGGAGACGGACTCGCCCGGCTGGTTCGTGTCAGGGTTCGAGCGGGGCGCGTCCGAGCTGGGCGGCACCGCGGCGGTCGTCGACCAGCCCGTCGGCGCGGGACGTTCCGTGCTGTTCGCGGCGGAGCCGAACTTCCGCGCGTTCACCGACGGGACGGCCAAGCTGCTCTACAACGCGATCCTCGGACGCGACCCGTCCAAGGCGACGGCCCCGCAGGCGGGCGCCACCGCGGAGGCGGCGCGGCAGGCGGCGGCGCTGCCGTCGTACGAGTCGCCGATCCGCGTCTCGGTGAAGGCGGCCGACGCGGCGAAGGCGGCGTCGATCCTGCGGTCGGCGGGCGCGACCTGGGCCGAGAGCCGCGGCGGCGGCGTCGTCCACTACGTGATCGACAACCCGCGCGGGCTGCCGACCGACCACCATCCGTTCGCGGGACGGCTCCCGTCCCTGATCCGGCGGGCGGGGATCCACCCCGTGGCCGTCACCCTCCCCTGAGTCGAACGGCGTGCCGGGCTGCGGGGGCCACCCGGCACGCCGCCCCTCTCGAACACTTTCGCCCTCGGCCGACCCACGCGGGCCAGGCCCCGCGCGGCCGGACGGGACGAGAGTGTCCACTCTTACTTACGCACGATCCAGGCGATGGCGGTCATCGTGCCGGGCGGAACCTCGGTGAACCCGCCGTCACGGACCGCCACCGTCGCCTCCTTCACACACTTCCGCCACGGAACGTCCCTGGTCGCCGCCTCCCGAGGGGGGACGACCCCCCGCACCCCCCGGTCCGACTCCGTCGGAATCAGGTGGACGCGGGCGCCGCCGTCGACCCATGCCGCGACGTCCTTGCGCCGCCCCTGGCGCAGCAGCAGCTGGGCCGCGTGCCCGCACTGGGCGGCGGCCTTGCCGGTCGTGATCGTCACGTCCGGGTTGATCGCGATCACCGCGTACGGGGGCTCGGGCGGCGGGCCCGGCTCCTCGGCCTCGGCCAGATCAAGCCCCGCGACCTGGAGTTTCGCGAGCACGGACGGAACGTCCGACACCGGCCCGGGCGGGAACGCCCGCACCTGCGCGCCCGCGTGGTCGACGGTCACGCCGGGCAGCGCCTCCGCCTCCGGCCACCGCACGCCCCGCGCCCGCCGCGTCACCTTCCGGATGCGGCGCGCCTCCCACTCGCGGACGGCGTCGTGCCACTCCCCGCCGGGCTCGGCGGCCCGCGGGTCGGTGAGCAGCCGGACGACCGCGGTCGCCGCCGCCTCGCAGACCGCGCCGTGCGCGGGCGGGCCGGCCTTCTCGGCGCGGACCACCAGCTGCATCGCCCAGGGCGGATCGTCGTGGGGATCGTAGTCGGGTCGCACGCGTGGAGTATTCCAAACCCGGCCCGGCTTTCCGGACACGGATATGGGTACTGCAACTTGTGCCGTCCCTCGGACGTCTTTCCTGTTACGGGCTGGACGGCCCTCGCCGGAGAGGGCGAGGGGACACGGCGGAACGGTCGGGTCGGAGGTCGCCGGTGACCAGTGGCACGTGGAGCGACTCCATACCGGGAGTCGGGACGTTCTTCGTAGGCATCGACGTCGCCCCAGGACGCTACCGGTGCGACGACGGCAAGGGCGGCTGGTGGGTGCGCTTCACCGGCCCGGGCGGCGGCGACCCGGTCGGCTCGTGGCCGCTGCCCGCCGGCCCCTCCGAGATCGAGATCGCGCAGACCGACTTCGCGTTCGAGACGCACGTGTCCACGTACTGGCGGCGGATCGCGCCGCCGCGCACCCCCGGCGACGGCTCCCCCGCCGAGCCCCGCCCGGTCGCCGACCCGGCGCTGCGCGCCGAGCTCGACACGCTCGTCGCGCGCCGCAGGCCGCTGCTGTGGCTGGCGCCGCTGACGGTCCTCGGCCTCGGCCTGGTCGGCGGGCCGCTGATCGGCTCGCTGTGGCTGGTCTGCCTCGGCATGCTCGCGCTGCTGGTCGCGCTCGCCGGCCCTTCGGTCTCCCTCGACCTGCGCCGCGCCCGCGAGCTCGAACGGCGCCGCGACCGCTACCTCATGCCGGAGGACCTCGACGACGACGGCCGCGCGCTGCTCGGGCGCGTGCAGGCGGCGGTCGACGCCGTCCGCGACTCCGACGTCAACCGGGAGGGCCTGCTGGACGCGGTCGACAACGCCGTCACGCTGCCGCGCCAGGAATGGGAGATCGCGCAGGTCCTGGCGAAGCAGGCGAAGCTGCGCGCCGACCACGCGGAGCTGGCGGGCGCGGCCGCGCTCCCGGAGGTCGAGGCGGCGCTGCGCCCGCTGCGCGACAAGCTCGACAGCTCCGTCGAGGCCGTGACGCGCCGCGTGGAGGCGCTGGAGCGCTACGCGGAGCGGGCCCGGGCGGCGGACGAGGTCCTGCGCGCCCAGCGCCACCTGGAGCGCATCGCGGAGAAGGCGCACGAGTACGACGAGCTGCTCGCCGACACCGTCCGCGACGACCTGGCGATCCCCGCGATCGAGCGCCTGACCGAGCAGGGCGACGAGCTGGTCCGCACCCTCCGCGAACGCCTCTCCAAGGCCGCCGAGGCCGCCCAGGAACTCCCTCCGCCGTCCTGAGCCCACCGCCCGCGACGAGGGCCGGCTGCCGCCGCCGGACGGGAGCCCTCGACGACGTCTGGGCGTTCCAGGGGGCGCTGACCCAGGAGCAGGTGTCCATGATTTCCGGCGGCATCGATATCGACACCATGGAATTGCTGGACTGATCGCAGAGCGGGTGGAGCGGTGGTGACTTGTCCGGTCACCACCGCTCGCCCGCCGTCCCGGGCGGTGCAGTGCGGGGCAGTCCGGGCCGGTGCGGTGCGGGGCTGTCAGAGAATGGCGCGGACCTGGTCGGGGGACGTGAACAGTTCGGCGCGCATTCCGGTTTCGCGGGCGGCGACGACGTTGCGTTCGGTGTCGTCGAAGAACAGGACGTCGGCGGGCCTGACGCCCAGGCGGTCGGCGCAGATCTCGTAGGCGCGCGGGTCGGGTTTGGCGACGCCGATGTGGCAGGAGTAGGTGAGGGCGTCGAAGCGGGACAGCCAGTCGCCGTGGCGGGCCTCGAAGCGGGGCACGAGGTCGCCGATGATGTTCGACAGCAGGCCGAGGGTGCGTCCCCGGTCGGCGAGCTCGTGGACGAGGGCGACCATGGTGTCGTCCACGTCCGTCCAGCTGTCGAGGTCGGCCTCGATCAGCGCGGGGACGTCGGGGAACGTGGCGCCGAGGACGCCGGCGACGTCCGCCCAGTAGTCGGCGCTCGACCGGCCGGCGTCGTAGGCGGGGCGGCAGGACCAGTAGGCGTCCCAGAACACGGGCCCCTGGACGCCGGCGACGTCCTCGATCCGCCGCACCGCCTCGGGGGTCTGCGTGCGGGCGATCACTCCGTACAGGTCGAAAACGATCACATCGGGCATGCCCCGAGCCTATGCAGGACGCGGCGGCGCCGCGCCCTTAGCAAGCGCTTGATGCGGGCGCGTACGCTGGTGCCGGCGGTCAAGCGGGCCGTTGGGCGAGGCGGCATAATGAGGGGGTGACGACCACGAGCGCCAATTCCGGACGATCCAGGGCCCGCGCCGCAGGCGAGGCCGGTGCCCGCCGCCGCGGCAAGGGCTCGGCTCCCCTGGCGTCGGAACGGCGCGAACACCTGGTCAGACTGGCCGCCGAACTGTTCGCCGAGAAGGGCTTCCAGGCCACGACCGTCCGCAATATCGCCGACGAGGCGGGCATTCAGTCGGGCAGCCTCTACCACCACTTCGACTCCAAGGAGTCGATCGCCGACGAGATCCTCTCCAGCTTCTTCGACGAGATCATGTCGGCGTACCAGGCGGTTCTCGACGAGAGCGGGAATCCGCGCGACACCGTCGCCGGGCTCGTCCGCGTCGCGTTCGGCAGCCTGGAGCCGCACCGCGCCGCCATCACGGTCATGCAGAACGACTGGAACTACCTGAAGGGAATGGACCGCTTCGCCTATCTCACCAAGTCCGAGGACGAGGTCGAGAAGATATGGGTGGACGCCCTCAGGACGGGTCAGGAGAACGGCCTCTTCCGCGCCGACCTCGACCCGAAGCTCACCTACCGGATGATCCGCGACACCATCTGGGTGGCGGTCCGCTGGTTCCGTCCCGGCGGGCGGCTGAACGCCGAGGGCCTCGCCGAGCACTACCTCAAGGTCATGTTCGACGGCATCAACCTCCACTAGCCCCCGGCGTCGACCACCGGCCGTCCGTCAGACGCGCACGCCGTCCGCGGGCGACTCGGCGGCGGGGGTCTGGCGGGACGGCAGGAGGCGCGCCAGCGGCCGCGGGATCCACCAGTTCGCCTCGCCGAACAGCTCCATCAGCGCCGGGACGAGCACCAGCCGCACGATCGTCGCGTCGATCAGGATCGCGACGCCGAGGCCGAGGCCCATCTGCTTGACGGCGACGTCCGCGCCGAGCAGCACCGACAGGAACACCATCACCATGATCGCCGCGGCGGCGGTGATGACCCGGGCCGTGCGGGACAGGCCGAGCGCGACCGCCTCCCGGGTGCGGACGCCCGACTCGTACGTCTCGCGGATGCGGGACACGAGGAACACCTCGTAGTCCATGGAGAGCCCGAACAGGATCGGGAACATCATCAGCGGCACCCAGGTCGTCACCGGCATGTCGGTGGGGAACCCGAGCAGACTCCCGGCCCACCCCCACTGGACGACAGCGGTCAGCACCCCGTACGCCGCCGCGATCGACAGCAGATTCATCAGCGCGGCCTGCAGCGCGACCGTCACCGACCGGACGAGCCCGACGAGCAGGAGCAGCGACAGGCCGACGACGACGGCGATCAGCCACGGCAGCCGGGTGCTGACGTCGTCGGCGAAGTCGATCGCGGCCGCGTTCGGCCCTCCGACGTAGGTGCGCGCGCTCGTCCCGTCCATGACGCCGGGGATGACGTCGTCGCGCAGTTCGTGGACGAGCTTCGGCGTCGCCTCGTCCTGCGCGCCCGTGGTCGGGAACGCCATCACGATGGACGCGGCGCCGTCCTGGCTGGGGCGCGGCGGCTGGACGGCGGCGATGCCGGGCGTCTCGCGGACGGCCGCGGCGAGCCGTCCCGCGTCCGCCGCGTTCCCGCCCTCGGTGACGAGGACGAGCGGCGCGGACGTCCCTGGCCCGAAGCCCGCCGCCATGATCTGGCTCGCGCGGTACCCGCTGTGGTCGTGCGGCTGGGTGCTGGAGTCCGGCAGGCTCAGCCGCATCGACAGCGCGGGCACGGCCAGCACCAGCAGGACGGCGGCCGCGCACAGCCCCGCGACGACCGGGTGCGCCTGGACGACCCGCGCCCACCGCTCCGCCAGGGGACGCCGCCGGGTCTTGCCGAACCCCGGCACGCGGAGCCTGTCGATGGAGCGTCCGGCGAAGCCGAGCAGGGCGGGCAGCAGCGTCACCGCGCCGAGCATCGTCATCAGCACGGTCGTCGCGGCCGCGACCGCGACGGCGTTCAGCAGGCTCTGCTGCATGACGAACAGGCCCATCAGCGCGATCACCACGGTGGTGCCGGCGAACAGCACGGCGCGTCCGGCGGTGATGATGGCGGTGACGGTCGCCTCCTCCGGGTCCTTCCCGGCGTGCATTTCCTCCCGGTAGCGGGTGACGATGAACAGCGCGTAGTCGATGCCGACGCCGAGCCCGATGAGCGCGGCGACGATGGGGGCGAACGACGGCGCGGGCAGCGCGTGCCCGAGCAGCATGATCAGCGCGAGGCCGGAGCCGATGCCGAACAGCGCCGTCACGATCGGCAGCCCCATCGCCAGCACCGACCCGAACGCGACGAGCAGGATGACGATGGCGGCGAGCACGCCGATGGCCTCCGAGGGACCGCCTCCCGGCGTCTCGGCGAGGTCCACGGCGGCGCCTTCGAGCTGGACCTCGACGGGCCCGCCGTCGCTGCGGACGTCGTCGAGCAGCGCGGACACGTCCGCCTTGGACATGTCGTCGGACGGGACGTCCAGGTTTCCGGTCGCGAACGCCGTCTTCCCGTCCTGCGAGATCTGCCCGGGCGTCTCGTAGGGCGACGACACCGACGCCACGTGCGGCGTCTTGGCGAGCCGGTCGATCGCCTGCTGCACCTTCGGCTTGGCCTCCGGGCTCTGGACGCCCGCGTCCGCCCGCACCGCCAGCGTGATCGAGTCGCCGCTCTGGTCCGGGAAGTGCTCGTCCAGCAGGTCGGACGCCTTCGCCGAGCCCGAGTCGCCGCCGGAGAAGTCGTTCAGCGGCTCGGCCGCGAAGCCGAACCCGAGCACCATCACCGCGATGGTGCCGGCGATCCAGCCCGCCACCGTGAGGCGCCGCCTCCGGAAGCAGAACCGGGCGAGCTTGGCCAACCTCATGGGAACCACCCTCGTGTACGTGTCGCTCTGGACCGGATGACGTCCGGACGCGCGGGAATGTGACGGCAGGGTCCAGCGTTACCCGTCGACCAGGCTCGACACATCGGGCGGACGGTGTCACTCGTACCGGTGATGTACATCCGTTGGAGTACATCCGGCGCGGTATCCCACGGAGCGAGTCCCCTAACCCCCATAGTGTGCTTAGTCACTAATTGCCGAGTAGGGGTGACGCTTTGGTCCGTGGGGACGCTGTTACGGGAGACAACGATGAGTCAGGTGGGGCTTGTCGATTGTTGGGTGGGGGGTGTGTGGCATGACGGCTCGGCGAGACGCCGCCGGTCGCGACGAGCCCACGCCCGCGGCCCTGCGCGCCGCCACGGCGCGCGGCCTGCAGGAGCAGTTCCCCGGAGTACGCGTCTGGTACGGCGAGGCGACCGGGTCCTGGTGGGCCATGGTGCCGCTGCGCAGCGGGCCCCGGCTGCTTGAGGCGCCGACCCCGCAGGAGCTCCGCGAGGAGATCATGAGCCTGCGGAGCCGGGGATGACCAGGCCCGTCTCGTAGGCCAGCACCACGAGCTGTGCCCTGTCCCGCGCGCCGAGCTTGCTCATGGCACGGCTGACGTGCGTCTTCACGGTGAGCGGGCTGAGCTCGAGCCGGGCCGCGATCTCGCCGTTCGACAGGCCGCGCCCGGCCAGCCGGACGACCTCGCGCTCCCGTCCGGTCAGCCCGTCGAGCAGGCTCCCCGGCCGGGACGGCTCGGCCGGATCGGGCCGCCGCGCGACGAACCCCTCGATGACGGCGCGGGTCACGGCGGGTGCGAGCAGCGACTCGCCGCCCGCGACGACCCGCACGGCGCGCAGGAGGTCGTCCGGCTCGATGTCCTTCACGAGGAACCCGGAGGCGCCCGCCCGCAGCGCCAGGTACACGTAGTCGTCGTCTGTGTAGGTCGTGAGTACTACGACGCGTACGTCGCGGAGCGCGGGGTCGGACACGATGCGGCGGGTCGCGGCGAGCCCGTCGACCTCGGGCATCCGCATGTCCATGAGGACGACGTCCGGGCGCAGCTCGCGGGCCAGCTCGACCGCCTCGGCGCCGTCCTCGGCCTCCCCGACCACCTCGATGCCGTCGCCGCGGGCCAGCAGCGAGCGGAAGCCGGCGCGGACCAGCGACTGGTCGTCGGCGAGCACCACGCGGATCACGGGCGCTCCGCGCGTCGCGCGGGGCGGGTCGTCGTCGGTACCGGCGGTCACGCGGCAAACGTTACGACGGTTCGGGCGCTTCGGGCGCCCTCGCGTGGGACGACCGCGGCCGATGCCGTGCGCACCCGCCCGGATCGCGCGAACGGCTCCGGGGGCCGGGCTGCGGCCAGTCGACTCCAGGGCCAAAGCTCGTTCGCGGCTTCGCGGCTTCGCGGGGCGGGGCGCGTTCGCGGAGCCGCCCACCGGGGACGGGGCGCGATCCGTCCCCGGCGGGCGTCTTCGGTGACGGTAACCCGAAAATGGTTCGGACTCAAGCGCTTGCTCGGTTACCCGTCTACGTCGCGTACTGGATGGACGCGCGCTCCGCCGCGATCGGCGCGATGTACCGCTCGACCACCGCCCGGTGGGACGGGTGGTCGCGATAGGCCAGGTAGGCGTCGCGGTCGGCGAAGTCGGCGACCAGCACGAAGTCGTAGGCGCCGGGGTTCACGCCCGCGTCGGCGCCCAGGCTGTACTCCCGGATCTCCTGGATCACGGCGGGCAGCTCGCGCAGCCGCGCCGCGACCTCGTCCTGCTGGCCGGTCGTCGTCCCCTCGGCCCACCTGAACATCACCACGTGCCGGAAACCGCTCATGGCGGCACGCTACCGGTGCCGACCCCGTAGATCAGCTCGCCCGGATGTCGCCGAGCTCTGCCGCCGTGACCGCCCCGAGCTCCCAGCACGCCTCCAGGTCGGCCTTCGACGGCTCCCCGACGACCGCGACGGGCGGCTGGACGGCCTTCCACCGCAGCCCGGTGGTGATCGAGTCCAGCGCCCGCAGGCCGCCGGTCGCGTCGTTGTTGCCGTGCAGGAACGCGCCGAACGGGCGGCGGACGGTCTCCTCCAGGCACGGGTAGTAGACCAGGTCGAAGAAATGCTTGAGCGCCCCGGAGAGGTAGCCGAGGTTGACCGGCGATCCGAGGAGGTAGCCGTCCGCCTCCAGGACGTCCACGGCGGTGGCCGCCAGCGCCGCGCGGCACACGACCTCCACCCCCTCGACCTCGTCGGTGGACGCCCCGGCGCGCACCGCCTCGAACATCGCCTGCACGGACGGCGACGGCGTGTGGTGGACGATCAGCAGCCTCTTCATCGTCACGAGCGTAACCGTGCGCGGGACGGCCCGACGTGGTAGGAGACCCGGTGCGGGGGAATGACGTCCAAAGGATCTTGGTTGTGGGCGCAGCGGAGGTGTCCCTCGTGCAAGCAGGCGATTCACCCTGGCGAAACGTGTGGCCGCTCGCCGCGGCGACGCTGTGCGCCGCCGTCCTGGTCGCGGCGCCGGCGCTGCCGCAGTCGCCGCCGTGGCTCGGCCGGCTGTCCGGGATCGTCACCGGCGGCCCGCTCGCGCCCGCCCACGCCCTCGTCCTCGGCCTGGCCCTCGCGCTCGTCGCCCGCGGCGTCCTGCTGCGCCGCCGCGCCGCCTGGTACGGGCTGGTCGTCCTGGCCGTCCTCGGCGTGCTCGCCGTCCTCACCGGCGACGACGCGGCCTGGCGGCTGCCGCTGCTCGCCGCCGCCCTCGGCGGGCTGTGGCTGGAACGGGACCGGTTCGCGGTCCGCCCGCATCCCGACCGGGTCCGCGCGGCCGTGCGGACCGGGGCGCTCCTCGTGGTCGCCGCCGTCGCGGGCTCGCTGGCCTTCGGCGGCGTGTCGGTCCGGTCGGTCGGCCAGGTCGCCGCAGGTCTCGGCGCGACCGGCGCGCCCATGGACGGCGCGCCGTGGCTCCCGGGAGTCCTCGGCCTCGCCGGGGCGGCCGGGCTGCTCGTGCTGGTCGTGACGCTCCTGTCCCCCGATCCCCCGCCGCCGCCCGGCGACGAGCGGGAGCGCGCCCGCGTCGCCGGGCTCGTCGCGCATCCCGGGTCCGACACCCTCGCCCCGTTCGCGCTGCGCCGCGACAAGGCGTACGTGTTCAGCGCGGACGGGCGGGCCGTGGTCGGGTACCGGGTCCTGTTCGGCGTCGCCGTCGCGGGCGGCGACCCTGCCGGCGACCCGGCCGCGCACGCCGACGCGGTCAGGTCGTTCCTCGCGCTGTGCCGGACGGCCGGATGGCGTCCCGCCGTCCTCGGCGCGAGCGACGGCCTCCTGCCCGTGTGGGGATCCGCGTGGGGACGGCTCCGCTCGATCGGCTTCGGCGACGAGGTCCTGATCAGGCCGCGCGAGTTCACGCTGTCGGGGCGGCAGATGCGCAACGTCCGGCAGGCGGTCAAGCGCACCGTCAACGCGGGGGTCACGTCCGAGATCGTCGCGGAGCGCGACCTCGCCCCCGACCTGCGCGACCGGCTGCTGGACGTCGCGTCCCGCTCCCTCGGCGGCGCGGCGGAGCGCGGCTTCGCGATGAACCTGGACGAGCTGCTCACCGGCCACCACCCGGGCGCGATCATCGCGATCGCCTTCGGCGCGGACGGGGCGCCCATCGCGTTCCAGCGCTACGTCACCGCGGGCGAGGGCCTCAGCCTGGACGCGATGCGCCGCAGCCCCGGCGGCCCGAACGGCGTCAACGAACGCCTCATCGTCGAGATGATCGAGTACGCGTCCGGGCACGGCCACGGCGTCGTCTCGCTGAACTTCGCCGCGTTCCGCGAACTGCTGGACACCGAGGAGCGCACCGTCCTGGAGAAGGCCGGCTACCGCGCCCTGCATCTCCTCGACCCGTGGATCGCGGTCGAGTCGCTCTACCTGTTCGACAAGAAGTTCAGGCCGTCCTACAAACCGCGCAACGTCGTCTTCCGCTCCTGGTCCGACATCGCGTGGCTGGCCGCCGCGCTCCTCGCCCTGGAGTTCGCCCGGACGCGCCCGGCCCGGCGAGCCGAGGACCCGGTCACCGAACCCGCCCACCACCTCGGCTAAGCCGCCCACCCTCAGGGCGGCCAGGTCGGCGCAGATCGCCCGTCCCATGCCGCCCGCGCCGCCGGTCACCACGGCCGTGCGGCCGTCCAGTCGCATCTCGTCCATGTGCACCTCCGGGGGGTTTGTCACGTTCCATACTGAACATCCGCCGGTACTGTGCCGGATCATGGAGGTGCTCGATCTGCACGCCTGGCCGTCCACCCCGGCCAAGGCCGAGGCGATCCAGGACCGGCTGCGTCCGATGCTGGAGCTGGACGTCCCCGGCCCGGCGAGGCCGCGCACCGTCGCGGGCCTGGACGTCTCCTACGCGGGCGACGGCGGCGGCACCGGGACGCGCCTGGCCGCCGCAGCGGTCGTCTTGGACGGCGCAACACTGGACGTAGTCGAACAGTCGGTCGCCGTAGGCACGGCCACGTTCCCCTACGTCCCGGGGCTGTTCGCGTTCCGCGAGCTGCCCACCCTCCTGGACGCGCTCCGCGCCCTGAAGACCACGCCCGATCTGCTCGTCTGCGACGGGTTCGGCGTCGCGCATCCCCGCCGGTTCGGGCTGGCGTGCCATCTCGGCGTCCTGACCGGCCTGCCCACCATCGGCGTCGGCAAGACCGCGTTCGTCGGCGCCTACGAAAACCCAGGCGGCCGACGCGGCGACACGAGCCCGCTCCTCGACGACGGCGAGGTCATCGGCCGGGTTCTGCGGACGCGCGACGGCGTGAAGCCGGTCTTCGTGTCCGTCGGCCATCGCACGGACCTCGAAACCGCGTGCCGGAACGTCCTCGACCTGGCGCCCGGGTACCGTCTGCCGGAGACGACGCGCCGGGCCGACCGGCTGTCCCGCGATGCGCTCGGCGGGTAGCGCGTCTTTGTGGAAGATGGCACTCTCGTCCGAAAGCAGACGGAGACACCCAGGTCATCCGCGACACCGCTGGACGGTGCCCCATGGACACCCGGCCGATGCGAGCCGACGCCCGCCGCAACTACGAACGACTGATCACGACGGCCCGCACCGCCTTCATGGAGCACGGCACGGGCGCGTCCCTCGACGACATCGCCAAACGCGCGGGCGTCGGCTCCGGGACGCTGTACCGCCATTTCCCCACCCGCGACGCGCTGCTGCACGCCGTCCTGCGCGACCGGATCGACGGCCTCCTCGCGCACGCGGACGAGCTGCTCGCCGAGCCCGCGCCCGACCCGGACACCGAGGCCCTCAACGCGGAGGCCGCGCTGGGCCGCTGGCTGCGCACCTACCTGACCGGCGCCGCCACCCCGCGCGGCACCTCCACCGTGATCATCGAGGCCATGTCGGCGAAGTGGGCCGACACGGGCCTCGGCTGCGCGGCCACGGCGATCTGCGACGCCCTCGGCCGGCTGCTGGACCGCGCGCAGCACGCGGGCGCCGTCCGCGCCGAGATCGACCCGCGCGACCTGCTGCGCCTCACCAACGCGATCGGCGTCGCCGCCGAGCGCACCGCCGATCCCGGCGCCTACGCGGACCGGATGCTCGCGCTGCTCTTCGACGGCCTGCGCACCGGATGACCCCCCTTGCCCGATTGACCAAGCGTTCGCTAGGTTGACGAAAGATCCAGCCGGTCCAACCGATCCAACCGAGCCAGCCGATCCAACCGAGCCAGCCGATCCAACCGAGCTAGCCGGGCCAGCCGGGCCAGCCGATCCGGGCCCGGGGACGAGGAGCGTTGATGGGTCAGCTCGACGGCAAGGTGGCGTTGATCACCGGCGGCGCGCGCGGCATGGGCAGGTCCCACGTCCGCCGTTTCCTGGACGAGGGCGCCAAGGTCGTGTTCGGCGACGTCCTGACGGACGGGGGCGCCGAACTGGCCGCCGAACTGGGAGACGCCGCCGTTTTCGTCCCCATGGACGTGACCCGCGAATCAGACTGGAAGAACGCCGTCGAAACGGCCACAACGACGTTCGGCGCCCTGCACATCCTGGTCAACAACGCGGGCATCATCCGGCACAAGACGATCGAGGAAATGTCCGTCGACGAGTTCCGCCGCATCCTCGACGTGAACCTGCTCGGACAATGGCTGGGCGTGAAGTCCGTCACCGCCGCGATGCGCGAGGCGGGCGGCGGCTCCATCGTCAACGTCTCCTCGACCGAGGGCTTCATCGGCGCCTCCGGCCTCGCCGCCTACAGCGCCAGCAAATTCGGCGTCCGCGGCCTCACCAAGGCCGCCGCCCGCGAACTCGGCGAATACGGGATCCGGGTGAACTCCATTCACCCGGGCGGCGTCCTGACGCCCCTTTCCCTCCAGGACGACGTCGTCGCCGCCACCGCCGACAGCGCGGACGCCTTCCTCAAGGCACTCCCCCTCGGCCGCCTGGGCAAGTCGAAGGAAGTGTCGGGCCTCGTCGTCTACCTCGCTTCGGACGACTCGTCCTACTGCACCGGCAGCGAGGTCCTCGTCGACGGCGGCATGCTCACCGGCGCCGGATACTAGGGACGCCGCCCGGCCCGCCGTCCTCTGGCCGCCACCCACCAGCGTCCAATGGACGAGCTCCGCCCGGCCACCCCTCCACGGCCTCCAGCTGCGCGGCCAGCGAAATCAGCGTCGCCTCGTCGGAATCGTGCCCGAGCAGTTGCGCCCCGATGGGCAGCCCCGACTTCATGAACCCCGCGGGCACGTTCACCGCGGGCCACCCCACCACATTCCACGTCCACGCATACGGACACGCCGCCGCGACCCCCGACTGCGTCTTCCGATATCCCACTCCGTCGAACGCGCCCACCCTCAACGGCGGCTGCGCCGTCGTAGGCGTCAGCACCACATCCGCGACCTGGAAGATACGCCCGACCTTCCTCCGCAAATACGGATCCAGCCTTCTCGCCAGAGGAAGGAGCCGCCTTCCCACCAGCCGCCCGATCGCCGCCTCGACCTCCGTCCGGCGCTCCGGCCGCGCATTCGGAATCGACTCAAGCCAATCGGCGACTCCGGCCGTCCCCCGAGGAGCAAGCCCCAACCCCACCAGCCCATAATCGGGATCCGCGGGGAAAACCTTATGCCCCAGATCCGTCAGCCTCCGCGCAAGCCGCTCAACGGCCGCGCGAATCTCCGGATGGAGCCTCCCGCTCACTCCGAACGCCGTCCGAAACGAAACAGCGACCCGCAACCTCCCAGGCTCCCTCTTGGCAGCCTCCACAAAAGGCACCACAGCCGCATCAACTTGATAAACATCATCAGGATGGCTCCCGCTCAGCACGTCGAGCAGCAGCGCCGCGTCCCCCACACTCCGCGCGAGCGGCCCCCACACCGTGATCCCGTTGAACGGATCCGTCTGCGGATACCCGGAAACCCTTCCCCGCTGAGGCTTGATGCCGACGAGCCCCGTCCACGCCGCCGGAATCCGGATCGACCCGGCCCCATCGGACCCCACCGCCCCCGCGACCATCCCCGCCGCCACGGCCACCGCCGATCCACCCGACGACCCGCCCGGCGAATACTCCGGATTCCATGGATTCCTGGCCACCCCGAACCCCGACTCGCTGAACGGCCACAACCCCAGCTCACACGTATTGGTCTTCCCGACGACCACGGCGCCCGCGGCCCGCAGCTTGCGCACGACCTCCCCGTCCCGCGCCACCGGCCGATGATCCCCGGTCACCGCGAACGGCGTCGTCTCCCCCGCCAGATCCGTATCGTCCTTGATCGCGACGGGCACCCCGAGGAGGGGCAGCCGCTCCCCGTCCGCCAGCCGCTTGTCGGCCTCCTGCGCCTCCCGTCCCGCCGCCTGTGCCCGCACCACCCGGAAAGCCCCGAGCGCCTCCTGCCGCCGGACGCTCTCCAGGCACTCCGCCACAAGCTCACGCGACGACACGTCCCCCCGGGCCAACGCCTCCGCCTGCTCCACGAGCCCCACGCGCCCCCCTCTCGTTCGTTCGAACGAACGATACGATGGCACAAATGAGCGCCCGCGACCAGATCCTCCACGCCACCCTCCGCCTCATCGGCGACCAGGGCATCGGCGCCGTGACCAACCGCGCCGTGGCCCGCGCCGCCGGCGTCTCCCTGGGCTCCCTCACCTACCACTTCCCGAGCCAGGAAGACCTGCTCCGCGAGGCCCTGCAAACCTTCGTGGAAAACGAAATAGCCCGCATAACCACTCACATGAAAACCCTCGCCGGCACAACCCCCGCCGACGCCCCCACCGAGGTCGAGAAAGCCGTCCTCGCCCTGACCCACGGCCCCGAACAGATAGCCAACCTGGAACTCCACATCCACGCCGCCCGCGCCCCCGCCCTCCGCGAAACCTCCACCCGCTCCGTCGAGGCCTACGACCGCCTGGCCACCGCCGTCCTCACCGCCCTCGGCATCCCCGACCCCGAACGCCACGCCCCCGCCATGGTCGCCATGCTCTACGGCCTGGCCGTCCGCCGCCTCGCCACCGGCGACACCACCGCGACCGGCACCGCCGACGCCTTCCGCCTCCTCCTCCAGGGCGCCCTCCCCCGCACCTGAGAAAGACTTCTGGCCCGCACGGCCCCAGAGCGGGGTTACAAGGCCGTGCGGGCCAGAAACCTGTCTCAATCAGGAACCTCAGTCGGAACCTCAGCCGACGTTCGCTCTGCTCTCCGCCTGTGCACCTCCGCCGTGTCTCCGATGTGACACCGCAACGCTAAGCCGCCCCACCCCCCACCAGAACCCCCTTAACCCTCACTTAGGGAAGCGCTGAGCCCGGCTTAGTCGGGAGGGTTTGGGGGTTTGCCAAGGAGAGTTTTGATTACTCTGTGTCTGTATTATGTGACTCTGGGTAGTGAGGCGGTGTACGTCAAGACCGACTTGGAGGTACACATGCTGGTAGGGGAAAGGCTCGGTGTGGCGGCTGCCGCCGCGGTGCTGGCCGGGAGCGTACTGAGCTTCGGTGCGGTCGCCGGGGCTTCGGAGCCGCCGCCGGAACCGGGAGTGGACGGGGCGGTCCCGGTCCAGCCTCAGCTTCCGCAGGAACAGGAGCCCCCGCAGGGGGCGCAGGAAGAGGAGGGGCAGGGGTCCGGTGGGATCTACGTCGGGCCGGAGGGCCACGCTAAGGCACTGGAGCGCCTTCAATACCGCACCAATCAGCGCGCCCGGTGGTTCTGCGGCGAGGTCGTCATCGGTGTGCTGAAGACGCGGAAGGGGCCGGGAAAGAACTACGACGAGGGGAGGAAGCTCCGCCGGGGCGCGCACGTGGTGACGGACTGGTACAGCATCGTGCGCAACCAGGGCTACCTGTGGGTGAAGCTCCGCAACAGCGATTACTGGATCGCTGACTACAACCTCACCAAGGGCAAGTGGTACGTGAAGTACGCCTCCCACTGCTGATGCCTGGGCGCGGGGCCGGTGCGCAGCCGCCGGCCCCAGCGTCCACTGACACCCGCTGCCGGCATCGAGATCGTGCCGTCCATCGGGGGCGAGAAGGAGTGCCCGCTGGGCCTGCAGCTGGCGGCCGTTGAATACCCGTGGTTCAGCGAGATGCGGGGCGACTGTGTCGCTGTGGTGGGTGGGCATTCACATGATCGAGGACGCGGTGCGGCAGGCCAGCCGTGTGGGCATCGTCCGGGAGCTGCTCGACGGTGTGGCCGGTGATCTTCAGCGTGAGCAGGCGTACGTCCGGGCGCCGTGGGAGTGCGGACTCGACGGTGGGCAGGCGGTCGCTGGGCGGCGGTTCGGGTCGTCGTGGGCGGCGTACGCGTTCGGCACGCGGATCGCGTTCGAGGCGTTTCCGCTGACCGCGGTGCTGGTGTTGCGGGTCGGGCAGGCGCAATTGTCGCCGCTGGCGGTGGGGAGGTAGCCGTTGGCGCGGAGTCCGAGGAGGGCGATCAGGACGGCGACGGCAAGGCCCACGACGCCGACGACACCGGCGGCGACGTACTGGGAACGGCGGCGCTTCATGGCCGTCAAGCTAAAGCGGGGCCGGGGCGGCCGCGGGAGCGTTAAGCGGGATTTAAGCCGAGGCTAGGGCGACGGGGCGCTGTGTTCTACGTGCGGGAATGGCGGCGGCGGACCAGGCGGCGGGAGCGGCGGGCGGGCGGGAGCCACTTGGTGCGGAACCACATCTGCACCTGGGCGCCGCCGAGGACGCTGCGGTGGATGCGCAGGTAGCCGCCCGTCGACTCGGCGGCGCGGCGGGCGATGTCCAGGCCGAGGCCGGTGGAACCGCCGCTGCTGCTGCCCCGCTTCAGCGCGGCGTCCGGGTCCGCGATGCCGGGGCCTCCGTCGGCGACGAGGATGCCGGTGACGCCCTGGCCCTGGTGGAGGGTGACGACGAAGCCGGTGCCCTCGGACGTGTGCCGGAAGATGTTGCCGAGCAGCGCGTCCACGGCGGCGGCGAGCTCGGTGCCGGGGAGCGGGAGCGGCGCCGGACGCTCCGAGCCGATCAGCTCGCAGGAGCGGCCCTCGTCCTCCGCGAGGACGGACCAGAACGCGACCCTGTCCTGCAGCACCTTCGACGCGTCGCAGCTGCCGCGCCCGGTGGGCCGCCGGACGGTCCTGATGATCTGGTCGACCTCGCGTTCGATGCGGTCGACGGCCTCGCGGGTCTGCTCGACGACCGGGCCGTCGCCGAGCGCCTCGACGTTGAGGCGGAGCGCGGCGAGCGGGGTGCGCAGCCGGTGCGACAGGTCGGCGGCCATCTCCCGCTCCGCGGACAGGAGCTGGACGACGTGGTCCGCCATCGCGTTGAACGCCAGCCCGGCCTCGATCAGCTCAGGCGGCCCGTCCGGCTCGATGCGGACCGACATCTCGCCGTCCCCGAACGCGCCGGCGGCCTCGGCGAGCCGCCGGGTGGAGCGGATCATGCGGTTGCCGAGCCGGTCGGCGACGGCGACGGATCCGGCGACGAGCGCGGCGGCCACGGTCGTCATGACGAGCCACGCCTTCCACACGCCGCGTGACAGGTCGTCGTCGGGCACGTAGACCTCGACGACGGCGGTGCGGCCCGCGTCCAGCGACACCGGCTGGAGGAGCGCGTACCCGCCGTCCACGCGGGCGGTGTAGGCGCGTCCGCGGCGTCCCGCCTCGGCGAGCTGCTCGGAACGGGCGCCGCCGTCGGGCGAGGCGTTCCGCGGGACGATCCCGCCGTCCGGCATGTGCACGGTCATTCGCCCGGCGGAGCCGGCGAGGGTGCTGGCGACGGCGCGTTCGAGCGCGGCGGGGTCCTCGGTGACGACGAGGACGGGCCCGACCGCGCTGGCCTGCCGTTCGGCGGTGGTGAGGGCGCGGTCCCTGGCGATCTCCCGGACGGTCAGCGCGAGCGGGATGAGGAACGCCAGCGCCACCATCGAGGTGACCGCCAGCGACACCAGGACCAGCGTGCGCCTCATGATCTCGGATCGGGCTCGGCCAGCCGGACCCCGACGCCCCGCACCGTGTGCAGGTAGCGGGGGGCGGCCGCGGTCTCGCCCAGCTTGCGGCGCAGCCACGACAGGTGGACGTCGATGGTCTGGTCGTCGCCGTACGCCTGCCGCCACACCTCGGCGAGCAGCTCGCGGCGCGCGACGACGCGTCCCGGGCGGGCGGCCAGGTAGGCCAGCAGGTCGAACTCGCGGCGGGTGAGTTCGAGGGGCTCGCCGTCCAGCGTCGCCTCCCGCCGGTCCAGGTCGATGTGCAGGCCGCCGACGCTGAGCTCGGCGGTCGGCCCGGACCGCGCCGACCTGCGCAGGACGGCGGCGAGCCGCGCGCTGAGATGCTCGATGGAGAACGGCTTGATGAGGTAGTCGTCGGCGCCGGCGTTCAGCAGCCGGACGATCTCGGGCTCGTCGTCGCGGGCGGTCGCGATGATGACGGGCACGTCGGAGATGCCGCGCAGCATCTTCAGGACCTCCGCGCCGTCGAGGTCGGGCAGCCCGAGGTCGAGGACGACGACGTCGGGCGGCGACTGGGTCACCTCGCGCAGCGCGTCCATCGCGGTGCCGACGCTGCGCACGACATGGGACCGGACGCTCAGTTCCCTGATCAGGGCGGTCCGGACGTTCGCGTCGTCCTCGACCACCAGAACACTCGCCATGGCGGAACCGTATGCCACCATGTGCCCATGCGTCGCGCAATGTCGTATGTTGCCCCCTGGGCGGGGGTGACCGCGCTCGCGGTGGCCCTCTCCTGGCTCGGGGTGCGCGACGTCGTGCGCGGCGCGGTGTCGGAGCGGTCGGCGCCGCCGCCGATCGCCGGTCCGATCATCCACTCCAGCCCGTCGGACCCGCCCGGACCGACGTCGATCGGCTCGCCGACGTTCCGGCCGAGCCCGTCCACCGGGGAGGACGAGGGGCCGCGTCCTTCGCCGTCCCCGAAACCGTCCGGACGGGACGACGACCCCACCCCCAAACCGCCGGACAACGTCCGCAGCTACGCCACCCGCGGCGGCCGCGCCGCCATGTCGATCGAGAAGGACCGCGTGCGGCTGGTGTCGGCGACGCCCAACCGCGGCTACGAGACGCGCGTGACCCAGGCCGAAGGGTGGCTCCGCGTCGACTTCCTCAACGACGACCGCACCTCGTCGGTCATCGCGTCGTGGTACGGGCAGGACCCGGCGGTCAAGGTGTACGAGTACTGATACCGAACAGGGTCGCCGGTCAGTACTTCGACACGACGAACCGCTGCGGCATGACGAACATCGCGGTGGCCTCGACGGTGACGCGGCCGTCCGGCGCGGCGATCGTCCCGGCCGCGTAGACCTTCCGTCCCTCGACGCGGCTCGCCTTCGCCTCGACGAGGAGCGGGACGCCCAGCGGGGTGGGACGCCGGTAGCGCAGCTCCAGGTTGGCGGTCATGCCGGGCGTCCCGGTGGCGGCCGCGGCCATGCCGAGGACCTGGTCGAGCACCATCGCCGAGACGCCGCCGTGCGCGTACGACGGCGGGCCCTCGTAGACGGGGCCGAGCGTGAACTCGCCGCGCACGATGCCGTCCGAGGTGACCTCCAGGTCGACGGGCGGCGCGACCGGGTTGAGGGGGCCGGTGACGGGGTTGCCGACCTGCCGATCCATCCGACGTTCCCCGGCGGCCGTGTCGATCCCGCCGGACGCGGCGAAGGGCGGCGCGGTCCGGCGCCTCGCCGCGAGCCGCGCGGTCAGGGCCTCGACCTCGCGCGCCACCGCGGCGGCCTCGCCCGCGCCGACGCCGGTCAGGAGGGCCGCCCCGGCCAGCCCGCGCACCCGCGCGGCGAGCCCGGCCAGCGCCGCGACGTCGTCCTCCCCAAGGAGATCCCGTTCCACCAGCGCGCCCATCCAGCCCTACCCTTCTGGGGCAGCCCCCAGCCCCCCGATCAGCCGAGCGTGATTCTAGGACGCGCGCTGGGAAGCCTCGGACACCGGGGTCGATTCCACCGCATTTCAGGAACCAGATCTCGCCGCCGCCCGGCTGGGCCTGAGGCTGCCCAGGATCTTCTTCAGCTCCGCCTTCGGCAGCGCGTCCGGGACGCCCTGGTCGGACAGCAGCACGAACACCGTCGTCTTGCTCGGGCCGACGCCCGGCACGGCCACCGCGTGGACGACCGCGGACGGCGAATCGCACTTCCCCTTGGCCTTGACGACGACGTCGGCGCGTACGTGCACCGCCTTGGCGCGTCCGACCTTCACGGTCTCCGGCGCGCTCAGCGTGACCGCCGGGGCCGGGGCGCCCTCGACGCTGTAGCCGTGCGTGGCCCACTTGTTCGCCGCGTGCTTCGCGACCTCCGCCACGCCGCCTTCGACGTACTGGTTGAACCCGGTGTTGCCGCGGCTGTACTCGTCGTCGCCGTCCTTGCAGGCGTCGTCGCGGAACACGGCCGTCGAGCTCATCATGACCGGCTTCCCGCCGTTGATTCCCTCGAAACCGCTGAGGGTCCCCGACGGCAGGACGCGCCACGCCTTCGGGACGTCGTAGGTCAGCCCGTACTTGGCGCTGCTGACCGCCTTCCAGCCCTTCACCTCCGGCGGGACGGTGCTGACCGGTTCCGGCTCGGGCGAGGACGGCGGCGACGGGGCGGACGCCGACGTGTCAGCGGCGTCGTCGTCCTGGCCGGGGCCGTAGGCCTGGAACCCGACCCAGGAGATGATCAGCACGGCGGCGATGAACGCGCCGAAAAGGAAATGCCTGAGCTGACGCCGCCCCGACCGCACCGGACGACCCCCAGTCCTGGCCCGGCAGCGGATACGGATTCCGCCATTCCTCGTCGCCGCCGAAGCCGCCACCGAAGTCGCCGCCGATATCGCCGCCGAAGTCGCCGGAGCCCTTGTCGCCCTTCATGTCCGGTGACCGTAGCGCACGATAGATTCCTGCATACCTCCCACGGGAGCCCTGTCAAGGACCGAAGGAACCACCAGTGACGGACAAAGTCCCGCCGCCTCCCGATGATCCGCCGCCCGATCAGCCGCCGCCGTATGAGGGTCCCTACGGGCAGGCGCCGGGAGCCCCGCCCTACGACCAGCAGCCCTACGACCAGCCGCCGCCCTACGGCCCGCCGCCCGGTCAGCCGCCGCCCTACGGTCCGCCGCCTGGTCAGCCTGGAGAGCCGCCGCCCGGGGGGCAGTACGACCCGCGCTGGGGGTACGGGCCTCCGGGCGTCCCGTACGGCATGCCGCAGGCGCCGCCCCAGGAGACGACCTGGGCGATCTTCTCCTATGTCGGGACGGTCCTGATCGGCTTCCTCGCGCCGCTGATCATCTACTTCGTGAAGAAGAACACCGAGCCGTTCACCCGCTACCACGCGGCGCAGGCGCTGAACTTCCAGCTCACCCTGCTGATCCACCTTCTCGCGGTGGCGGTCGTCTGCGTGCCTCCGGCCATCGCGCTCGAAACGCCGGCGTTCCTGATCCCGATCGCCTTCCCGTACCTGGAACTGGTCATCGGGCAGTGGGTGTTCATCATCCTGGGCGCGGTGAAGGCGGGAAAGGGCCAGTACTACAAGTTCCCGACCTTCTTCTGCTTCCGGATGGTCCGATAGCCCAAGCGTTCAAAGGCAGGACGGTTCGAAGGCAGGACGGTTCAGAGGTAGGACGGGTACGAGCGGGCGTACTCGTCCAGCAGCGGCAGGACGGCGTCGCGCCCGGCGGACGGGACGCGCAGCACGACCTCCTCGATCCCGAGCGTGCCGTAGTAGTCGAGCTTCTGCGGGGTGGGCGCCGTCCCGAACGGGATCACGGGCACCGTGGCCCGTCCCGCCCGCTCGCAGGCCCGGCGGAGGTCGGGCAGCGCCGCGCGGATTCCGGCGCCGCCGATCGGCAGCCATCCGTCGCCGTACTCGGCGATGTGCGCGAACAGCGTGGGTCCGGGCGCGCCGCCGAGCAGAACGGGCACCCGTCCGGACGGCTTCGGCCACGACCAGCTCGCCTCGAAGTCGACGAACTCGCCTTTGAAGGACGCCTCGTCGTCCGTCCAGAGGGCGCGCATGGCCAGGACGTGCTCGCGCACCATCGCGCGCCGCCGCGTCCAGGGGACGCCGTGGTCGGCGCCCTCTTCGGCGTTCCAGCCGTAGCCGACGCCGAGGGCGAACCGTCCGCCGGCGAGCCGGTCGAGCGTGGCGACGGCCTTGGCGGTGACGATCGGGTCGCGCTGCGCGGGGAGCAGGACGCCGGTGCCGAGCGTGATCCGCTCCGTGACAGCGGCCGCGGCGGCGAGGGCGACGAGCGGGTCGAGCGTCCGCGCGTACTCCGCGGGCAGGTCGCCGGCGCAGGTCGGGGACGGCGTCGCGCGGGACACGGGTATGTGGGTGTGCTCGGGGACGTAGAGGGACGCGAACCCGCGGTCCTCCGCCTCCCTGGCGAGCTCGTGCGGCTCCATGGTCAGGTCGGTCGCGAACATCGTGATCCCCAGCCGCATCGCACGGCCTCCTCCCATCGCGCAGCACGGCCCACCCTAACGATGAACCAAGCAGATGCTAGGTAGGGGGTCGGCGCGAATGGCGCGGGAAGGTGCAGACCGCGACGGTCGCGTCGTCGTGCACCTTCCCCCGCGGCCACCTCACGGCGGACGGGTCGGTGCGCTCGACCTCCCGGGTCCGCTCGATCAGGGCGGCGGGCCCGGGGTCGGCGGCGAGCGCGGCCAGCCCGGCCCAGTCGGTGACGCCGAACAGGTCGGCCAGGCGGGTCGCGCCGTCCGTCATCAGGAAGACGCGGCGCAGGTCGTCCACCGGCACCGTCCCGGTGATCGCCGCCTCGGCCGCCGCCGGGTCGGCGGCGGCGTAGTGGTGGCCGCCCGTGATCTCCCGCACCCCGTCGCGGCCCTCCAGCAGGACGGTCGAGTCGGCCAGCACCAGGTAGTCGACCAGATCGCCGCCCCGCAGCCGCAGCGCCAGGACGGTCGCGGCGGGCGTCGTCGGCGCCCGCAGGTCGCAGGTCGCGCGGTGGGATGCGGCCACGTCCGCGATCGCGCCGGCGAGCCGCGCCACCAGCGGCCGCTCCCCCGGCGTGTGCGCGCCCTCGGGCGGGCCGACCGGCGGACCGGCGGACGGCCCGATCCCGTCCAGCATCCGCGCCAGCAGCCGGGTGCCGAGCGACCGCGCGTACCAGGCCGTGCCGTGCACGCATCCGAGGTCGGTGCCGAGCGGCAGCCCGCACCCGTCGAGCACCACCACGGCCCCGGCCGCCGCGGCGACGAAGTCCTCGTTTCCCCGCTCCGCGCTGCCCTGATCCGTCGCCCACGTAACCCGCACCGCGCCCGCCCCTCCCTGTCGGCCGTCCACCACAGTATGGGGGCCGGTTCCGGCGGGGAGGAACACGCGGTGGGAGGCTTGATCCTCGCAGCCCGGCGGGGCGCCGGAACGGGAGGGCCGAGGTGAGCGGATGGCTGTCGCCGGAGACCATCGACACGGTCACGCGCTACCTGGACCTGGCAGGCGTGTTCACGTGCGCGCTGCTCGGCGGCGTGGTCGCGCGGGCGGAGGGGCTCGATCTCTTCGGCTACCTCGTCGTCGGCACCGTTTCCGGGCTCGGCGGCGGCATCATCCGCGACACGCTGCTCCAGCACGGCACGCCGGTCGCCCTGACCGACCCGGCCTACCTGCCGACCGCGTTCGCCGGAGCGCTCCTCGCGTTCCTGATCAAGCTGCACGAGGAGCAGTGGGAGCGGCTCTTCACCCCGCTGGACGCCGCCGTCATCGGGTTCTGGGCCGTGACCGGCGCACAGAAGACCCTCGCCGCCGGGCTCGGCTGGCTGCCCGCGGTGCTGCTGGGCACGATCACCGCGGTCGGCGGCAGCGCCGTCCGCGACCTGCTGCGCGGCCGCGTCCCCGCCGTGCTCGGAGGCAACGCGCTCTACGCGACGGTGGCCGTCGCCGTCGCCGGGGTGTTCGTCCTGTGCTCGTACCTGGACGCACCCACGCTCGGGATCGTCGCCGGCGTCCTGCTGGGCCTGGTGCTGCGGACGATCGCCCACCGCCGCGGCTGGCGACTCCCCGGCGGCCTGCCGCTGGAGCCGGGCACCGCGCTGCGGAACGTCCGGGGCAAGAGCCGGCGCGACCCGCGAGAGAACACGCAAAGCCCGCATAGACCGCAAAGCCCGGAAAGCCCGAACGGACCATGAGGAAGGAAAGGCCCATGAGCACGACCGCCGCCGACACGGTTCTCGCGGGGCTGGACGACGTCCGCCCCCACCTGGAGGACCTCTACAAGGACCTCCACGCGCATCCCGAACTCAGCCTCGCCGAGCACCGCACCGCCTCCCAGGTGGCGGAGCGGCTGCACGAGTACGGCTACGGCGTCATCGACGGCATCGGCGGTACGGGCGTCGTGGGCGTCCTCTCCAACGGGGAAGGCCCCACCGTGCTGCTCCGGGCCGACCTGGACGCCCTCCCGGTCAAGGAGGACACCGGCCTCCCCTACGCCTCCACGGTGACGACCACCGACGGCGACGGGCGCCAGCACCCGGTGATGCACGCCTGCGGGCACGACGTCCACATCACCTGCATGCTCGGATTCGCCCAGCTCATGGCGCGGGCCAAGGACTCCTGGCGGGGCACGCTGGTCCCGCTGTTCCAGCCTGCGGAGGAGAACGCGGCCGGGGCCGACGCGATGGTCCGCGACGACCTGGCGGGCCGGATCCCGCGCCCGGACGTGGCGTTCGCGCAGCACGTCCTCCCCTACCCGGCCGGGTACGTCGGCGTCCGGCCCGGGCCGATGTTCTCCGCCGCGGACAGCCTGCGCGTCACCCTGTACGGGCGCGGCGGGCACGGGTCCATGCCGCAGGCGACCGTCGACCCCGTCGTGATGGCGGCGATGTGCGTGGTGCGGCTCCAGACCATCGTGTCCCGCGAACTGCCCGCCGCGACCCCGGCCGTGGTGACGGTGGGCAGCGTCCAGGCGGGCGCGAGCTCCAACGTCATCCCCGACACCGCCGTCATGCTCGTGAACATCCGCACCTACGACGAGGACACGCGGCGGCACGTCCTCGACGCCGTCAGGCGCTGCGTCAACGCGGAGGCGGCGGCGTCCGGCGCCCCGCGCGAACCGAACATCGAGCGGTTCAACGTGTTCCCGCCGACCGTCAACGACGACGACGTGGCCGGACGGCTCGCGAACGCGTTCAAGGCACGGTTCGGGGACGACTTCCACACCATCGACATGTCGCCGGCCAGCGAGGACTTCAGCCTGATCCCGGACGCCTTCGGCGCGCCCTTCGCCTACTGGGGCATCGGGGGCACCGACCCCGACCTGTACGCGAAGGCCGCCGGGCAGGGCACCGTCCAGCGGGACGTCCCCGTCAATCACTCCCCGAGGTTCGCGCCCGTCGTCCAGCCGACGCTCGACACCGGGATCACCGCGCTCACGGTCGCCGCCCTCGAATGGCTCGCCTGACACCCCAGGCCCGGCTCAGGCCCGGCTGACGGGTCAGACGAGGACGGCGCGGTCGTCGACGCGGGCCACGGCGCGGACGGGCGCGGCGTCCGCGCCGGCGAGGGCGATCGGGAAGAGCGACACCTCGATCGCGCAGCCCGCGTCCTGCGCGTCGAGGAGCCGGTCGAGCCCGGTGAGGTTCTCGCCGATCACGGCGCCGGCCCGGCACAGGACGCGGTGGACGGCGAGGGAGAAGTCGTCCGCGCCGGGCGGCGGGGTGCGGTCGACGCTGAGGGCGTCGACGGCGACCGTCCGGACGCCCGCCGCGACGATCGCCTCGGCGGTCTCGACGGCGGGATACGGGTGGGCCAGGTAGTCGTCGGCGCCCCACTTCGCGGACCAGCCCGTCGCGACGAGCAGGACGACGCCGGGGCCGAGACCGCCGGGCAGCAGGTCCGGGCCGATGGGCGTGCGCGGCGGCAGGCCGCGGGCGTCCATCACCACGGCGGGGCCGGTGAAGCGGGTCAGCGGGAGCTCGTCCAGGCGCGGCAGGGTGTCGTCGAGGTGGAACGGCGCGTCCACATGGGTGCCGGTGTGCGACCCCAGGTGCAGGCGCAGGACGTTCACCCCGGACTCGGCGGCCGTCAGCGCCGGGACGGCCGCCACCTCCGGATCGCCCGGATAGACGGGCATGCCCGTGACGATCGGCACCGACAAATCGACCAGTTCAACGCCCACGGTTTCGATTATCCAGGGTGCGTTCACCCGATAGCGTTGCGATGTGTTGCCACACGTGACAGCCATTCGCTACGTGACGCCGCTGCGCGAGGGCGGGTCGCTGCCGGGCGTCGTCGAGGCCGACGACCTCGGCACCTACGTCGTGAAGTTCCACGGCGCCGGGCAGGGCCGCAAGGCGCTGATCGCCGAGGTGATCAGCGGCGAGCTGGCCCGCAGGCTCGGCCTCCGGGTGCCCGACCAGGTCCTCATCGACCTGGACCCGGCCATCGGACGCCACGAGCCCGACCCCGACGTCCAGGACCTGCTGAAGGCGAGCCCCGGCTGGAACCTCGGCGTCGACTTCCTGCCCGGGTCGCTCGGGTTCGACCCGCTCGGCTGGCGCCCCGACCCCGGCTTCGCGTCCCGCGTGCTGTGGTTCGACGCGTTCACCGGCAATGTGGACCGCAGCTGGCGCAACCCGAACATGCTGGTGTGGCACGGCGACGTGTGGCTGATCGACCACGGCGCGAGCCTCATCTTCCACCACGCCTGGACGAACGCGACCCGCCTGTTCTCCGGCCCGTACGACGTGGACGACCACGTCCTCACCCCGTACGCGACCCAGCTGGAGGCCGCCGAGGCCGAGCTCGCCCCGAAGATCACGGAGGGGCTGCTGCGCGAGGTGACGGACCTGGTGCCCGACCGCTGGCTGGACGGCGAGCCCGGCTTCGCCGGCCCGCAGGCGCTGCGCGACGCCTACGTCGACATCCTGCTGCCCCGCGCCGGCAAACCGCGCGACTGGCTGCCCGACCTGCACGCGCGCGGCCGGGTGGGCGGCGCCCGATGAGCAACATCAGGACGGCCGCCGAGTCCACGGTCTTCGAGTACGCGACGCTGCGGATCGTCCCGCGCGTCGAACGCGGCGAGGCGATGAACGTCGGCGTCGTGGTGTACTGCCGCGCCCGCGACTACCTCGGCTGCCGCACCCATCTGGACGAGCAGCGCCTGCTGGCCCTCGACCCGTTGCTCAACGTCGAGGGCGTCCGCGCCGCGCTGAAGGCCGTCGACGCCGTCTGCTGCGGCGGCGAACGCGCGGGCCAGGCCGCGAACGAGGCCCCTGGCGCCCGTTTCCGCTGGCTGACGGCGCCGCGGAGCACGATCGTCCAGCCGGGCCCGGTCCACGCCGGGCTTACCGACGACCCGGCGGCGGAGCTGGACCGGCTCCTCGATCTCCTTGTCAAATGACGCTGACCCGATAACGCGATGGCTCGCCTGAAAACGAACCTCGTCGAAAAAGAAGGGTCAGTCCCATTCCCAGCGGATGCCGTGGTAGCCGGCGGCCATGCCGAATTCGATGAAATGGACGCTGTGGTAACTGGACAGCCGCAGGTCGGCCGAGTCCTTGAGCGCGGTGTGGCCGTCCGGGCGCCAGGTGCGGTAGCAGCGGGCGGGCAGCGCGGACGGGTGGAACCTGATCTCGATCAGGTACTCGTGCTGCGGCGCGCGGAACCCGCGGCCCTCCTCGTTGGCGGGCGGGCTGGCCTCGTCGAACCCGAAGCCATACTCCAGCAGGTACGTCTCACCGCGGCCGAGGGCCCGGTCGAACAGCAGCTCGGCGGCGATGAGGCCGCTCGCCTCGTCCATCCGGACGCGGCCGAACCGGCAGCCGCGGACCGTCCGGGACGACGGCAGGACGCCCTGCGGGTGGTGGTACACGGCGATCCAGCGGTCGACGCCGCGCTGCTGCGCCTGGAACACGGCGCGGACGCGGACCTCGTGCAGTTCGCGGCGCCGTCCGATGAGGTACTGGTCGTGCATGCTGAGCCCGGTGAGCTGCCGCTCGCCGCGGTCGCCGATCTCGTCGAGCAGATCGCGGACGCCGGGCTCGGGACACAGCTCCTCGACCGGCAGCCACGGCCCGGTGGCGCGTTCGGCGGTCGGCTTGAGCAGGGTCAGCAGGGAATGGCGCGGCAGTTCGAGGATGACCTCGAGGCCGCGGACGGCACGCATGGAGTCGGCCCGCTCGGGCCGGGTCCGGCCACGCTGCCAGTAGCTCAGCGTGGACAGGCTGACGGCTATGCCCTGCTCGTCCAGGCGTCGCCTCAGCGAGTCGAGACTGAGGCCGCGCGCCTGGATCGCAGCGTGCAGGGCGACATTGAACGGCCCGTACTGCAAGACCTGTAGGAGATCGTCTTCCGCGACACTCTGCACTGTTCGGCCTCCGGATCAGCTCCGGCCGGCCCCCGCACAACGGCCTTGACAACTGCAATTGCAACTTCAGCGCTCACTGTAAGCCCCCCGTGGCGCAATGCCAACAGGCAACTTTTGCCGTCTCTCCCTGAGCTCCGGCCCCGGGGAGACACCCGGCGGCAACGCCGGGTTCATGGAGTGTAGCCCCGGCGGGCCCGCCGGTCATGTCTTTCGCGGACGCGTTCACAGCATCGAACGCGGCAGGCTACGTCAATGCCATTCCCATTCGATGCCGACGATGCCGCGTCGAACGGCGCCGACCGCGATGTTCGCGCTGCCGGACGTGCCGATCCACAGCTCGCCGAGGCGCTGCCGCGGCGACTGCGAGCTCTCGGCGGTGAAGCCGTAGCAGCGCGCGGGGAGCCGTTCACCGTCGAACTGGATGATGGCGACGTAGTCGTGGACGGGGTGGGAGAACCGCCGGTCGTAGCTGTCGTACGCGGGTTCCTCGACGGGGCCGAGCTCGTACTCGACGACGGCCGTGTCGCCCGCCGACAGGACGCGGTCGAAGACGAGCTCGAACGCCACCAGCCCGCCCTCGGCGCGGATCCGTCCCGGGCGGCAGTAGCGGACCTCCGCGAGGCCCGCCGTCCCGCCGGTGGCCGCGTGGGAGTCGACGCCCGCGGCGCCGTCGGGCTCGTGGTCGGCGACGTTGCCGCCGTTGCCCGAGCTCCCGAGGATTCCCGAAACACCCGGGTTCCCCGAGCTGCCGGGGCTCCCGCCGAGCTCGGCGATCCTGGCGACCTCGGCGAGCTCGGCGGCGCCCGCGTTCCCGGGGTTGCCCGGGCCCGCCGCGTTGCCCGAGACGATGCCGGTGTTGCCGGGTTGCTGGGCGACGCTCGTCTGGTGGACGCACACCACCCGGTCGATGTCGTCGCCCGCCGCGCGCAGGACGGTGCGCACCGACAGCGTCCAGGAGCGGTGGACCTCGTCCAGCCGGAAGACGTCGTGGATGCTGAGCCGTTCCAGCCGGTGGTCGCCGGACCGGTCGAGCTGCCCGATGAGGCTCGCGTACTGCTCGGGGTCGGGCCACAGGTCCCGCGCCGGCCGGCCGCGCTCGCCGGGCCCCGGCGCGCCGGCCGTGAGACCGCCGCGGACGGGCGTCGCGGTGGGGGCGGGATCGTCGAGCAGTTCGGTCAGCGTCCCCGGCGGGACCTGCAAGATCTCTTCGAGCGCGACGACGACGGTCCGGGAGCGCGGCCGGCTCCGGCCGCGCTGCCAGTAGCTCAGCGTGGCCACGCTGACCGTGAGGCCGCGCCGGCCCAGCCGGTGCCGGATTCGTTCCAGGGTGAGACCGCTGGCCTGGATGGCCTGCCGTAACGCCCCGGCGAATTCCACGGCCGGATGGTACCCGTCCCGGAAGCCCGATTCATAGATCAGGACATACCAGGCAGGCAATGACAAGACGATTGTCCGAGCCGGACGACTTTCCGAGCAAGATCAACTTCTAGAACAAGATCGACATGAACGAGCCGATCTCGGCGAATCCGACCCGCCGGTACACGGCCCGCGCCCGCGTGTTGTAGTCGTTCACGTAGAGTGACACGGTCGGTGCGACGGCCCGCAGCGCCTCCCCCACCACGGCGGCCATCCCGGCCGCCGCGCGGCCCTGCCCGCGCAGGTCCGGCGGCACCCAGACGCCCTGCACCTGGCACGCCCGCGGGGTGACGGCGCCGATCTCGGCCTTGAACACGACGCGGCCGTTCTCGATCCGGGCGAACGCGCGGCCGTCGCGGATCAGCTCGGCGACGCGGGCCCGGTAGAGCACCCCGCCGTCGCCGGTGTCGGGCGAGACCCCGACCTCTTCGGTGAACATTGCCACGCAGGCGGGGTAGACGACGTCGAACTCCTCCATCCGGACTCGGCGGACCCGCGGGTCGCCCGCCACGTCCGGAATGGTGGACGTGGCCATCACCGGCTGGTCGGCGCGGACGGCCCGCGGCGGCCCCCAGTACGGCGCGAGGATCTCCCACAGCTCCCCCACCGCGCCGACGGGCCCGACGATCGACGAGCACCGCCGTCCCTGCGCCTGGGCCCGTTCGGCGAACGCGCGGACGGCCTCCGGGCCCGCGGCGACCGGGATCAGGTTGGCGCCGGAGTAGCACAGCGAGACGAGCCGTCCGTCCCGGAGGTAGCCCCACATCTGCGCGCCGAGGCGGCGCGGGTCGAGGCCCGCGGCATGCACGCGGGAACTGACGAACACGTTGGACACCGGTTCGGCGTCCAGGATCGCGAGGGCCTCCGCCCGGTGCCGGTCGTCCAGCACGCGCACCGGGATCGAGCCCAGCATGCGCACGGCTACCGGCCCCTCACCACTGAAAGCACCACGTGCACCAGCCTATGCCGTCCGAGGTCCGAGCACCCCGCAGGCTCGGAGAACGCACGTCCGGGCGTGCGCGATCCGGGCCCGCGGGGAGGACGGTTCAGCGGTGCGAGGCGGCGTGCTCCGCGCGATCCGGCTTCTTGCCCGCGGCGGGCTCGGGCTCGGGCGCGGCCTCGCACTCGGCGTCCGGCCCGACCTGGCTCGCGGGCACCCGGCCGTCGCCGAGGTAGGCCGCGACGGCGCGGTCGACGCACCGGTCGCCGGACAGCGAGACGCCGTGATTGTGGCCCCCGACCTGCATGAGCAGTCGGGACGTGGGGAACCTGCGGTGCGTCTCCAGCGCGCCGGGGGACGGCGTGGCGGCGTCCTCGCTCGCCTGGACGAGCAGCATCGGCGGCAGCGACGGCGAGCCCTGCACGCGCGGCGGCGGGCCGCCCCGCACCGCCCAGAATGCGCACGGCGCGTTGTACCAGGTGTTGCTCCAGGTCTCGAAACGGTGGCCCTCGCGGTAGAGGCGCTCGCTGTCGGCGTGCCAGCGGCCCCAGTCGCGCGGCCAGGACGCGTCGCGGCACTGGACGGCTCCGTAGACGGTGTAGTTGTTCTGGTCGAGCCGTCCCGGCGGCTGCCACGCCTTGCGCAGCGGGCCCGCGTCGTGCCGGACGACGTACGCCGACAGGGCCTGCGCGTGCGCCGACCAGCTGTAGTCGCCGTAGCCGTCGGCGAGGAAGACGTCGTCCAGTTCGGAGGGGCCGATCTTCCCGTCGAGGGGCTTGGCCTTGAGCGCGGCGCGCACCTTGGCGTACGCGGCCGAGACCCGCCGCTCGGACGTCCCGAGCCTGTACGTCGTGTGGTGGCGGGCGATCCAGGCGAAGTACGCGCGGATCCGCTTCTCGAACGCGACGTTCTGGTCGAGGTTGTTCTGGTACCAGACCCCGCTCGGACGGACGACGCTGTCGAGCACCATCCGGCGGACGCGTCCGGGGAACATCGTCGCGTACACCGCGCCCAGGTAGCTGCCGTAGGAGTAGCCGAAGTAGTTGAGCTTCTCCTGCCCGAGGGCCCGGCGGATCTCGTCCATGTCGCGGGCCCAGTCGGCCGTGCCCATGTGCGGCAGGATCCGCCGGTACTTCCTGGCGCAGTCGTCGGCGTAGGCCTTGGCGCGGGTCGTCCACGCCCGCTCCTCGCGCGCGTTCGCGGGAATGGTGTCGGGACGCGCGCGGCCAGGGTCCTGGTAGCCCGGGTCGCAGATCAGGGAGGGTCTGCTGGCGCCGACGCCGCGCGGGTCGAAGCCGATCCAGTCGTAGGACGCGGCGACCTTCCCGGGCAGCGCGCGCTTGAAGACGGCCGGCATGTCGCGTCCGTGCGCGCCGGGCCCGCCCCGGTTCAGCAGCACCGCGCCCTGGGACCGGGAAGCGGTGTGCCGGGCGCGGGTCAGTTCGAGCGTGATCTGCTCGCCGTGCGGGCGGGCGTAGTCGAGCGGCACCCGGACGGACGCGCACTGCAACCCCTTGAGGCGCTTGCCTTCCACCGGGTCGTCGGCGGGGCAGGACTTCCAGGCGAGACCGGCGGGCCGCGGAGCGGGCCCGGGACTCGCGACGGCGGGCGTTCCGAGGGCCGCGAACGCGGCGGCCCCGAGGGTGACTGCGGCGGCGGCCGTCCCGGCGGCGGCCCTCTTTCCAGCGTCGTTCAGCACTCCGGTTTTCTATCGGAGCGACGCCGCGAGCTGCGCGAACCTCGGGTTCGCGCGATTCCGGCCCGAACGCCGCGAACCGTGGCGTTCGGGCCGGAATCTACGAGCGTGCTAGGGGCGTCCGACCGGGAGGTCCTTGCCCGCTGCGGGTCCGGCGGCCTTGGTCCGCATGGCCGTCGGGTCGGGGTCGTTCAGCTCCGGGAGGGCCTTGCAGTAGGCGTCCGGGCCGCGGCGGCTCTCCGGCAGCGCGCCCGTGTCGAGGTACGCGGCGACCTTGTCGTCCAGGCACTTGTTGCCGTTGAGGGTGTTGGCGTGCGTCTTGCCGCCGACCTCGAACACCAACCGCGACGACGGGAAGACCTTGTGCATCTCCAGCCCGCCCGCGACCGGCGTCGCCCCGTCCTCCGTGGACTGGACGAGCAGCATCCCCGGCAGGTTCTTGCCGCCCTTCAGCCGGAACTCGGGCCCGCCGTTGAACGGCCAGAACGCGATCGGGGCGTTGAACCAGACGTTGCTCCAGGTGTTGAACCGGTAGCCCTGCTTGTAGAGCCTCTCGGCGTCCCGGTGCCACTTCGACCAGTTGCGCGGCCACTTGGCGTCGGCGGCCTGGACGGCGTTGTACACGGCGAAGCCGTTGTCGTCACCGCCCGGGTTGAGCCAGTCGAGCAGGCCCGACGGGTCCTTGTCGTTGACCCACTGGGAGAGGATCTGCGAGAACGGGATGTAGTAGCCCGTGTTGTACCCGGCGGTCAGGACGATGTCGTCCAGCTCGTCCGGGCCGATCTTGCCGGCGATCGGGGCCTTCTTCGCGGCGGCGCGGACCTCGTAGTACTTCGCCTCGACGGCCTTCTCCGTCGTGCCGAGGTGGAAGACCGAGTCCCACTTGGCGGTCCAAGCCCACCAGGACTTCATGTTGCGCTCGAACGCCTTGTCCTGGTCGAGCTGGGCGTCGTACCAGACGGTCTTCGGGTTGACGTTGCCGTCCATCACCATCCGCTTCACGCGGCCGGGGTAGAGCGTGGCGTAGGTGGCGCCGAAGTAGGTGCCGTAGGAGAAGCCGTACCAGCTGATCTGCTTCTGGCCGAGGGCGGCGCGGATCGCCTCGACGTCGCGCGCGGCGTCGGTGGTGCGCATGTGCGGCAGCAGCCCGCCGAACTTCTTGGCGCAGTCCTGCGCGTACTTCTTCGACTTGGCGATCCAGGCCTTCTCCTCCTTCCACGAGCTCGGGACGTAGTCCGGGCGGATCGGGTCGGAGTAGTGCGGGTCGCAGCTCAGCGCGGGCTTGCTGGACCCGACGCCGCGGGGGTCGAAGCCGATGATGTCGTACTTGGCGGCGACGTCGGGGTGCCCGGTGCCGCCGATCCAGCGGGCGAGCGCCGGCGCGTAGGCGAGCCCGGAGCCGCCGGGGCCGCCCGGGTTCACGAACAGGACGCCCTGGTAGTTCTTCTCGTCGGTGTGCTTGAACCGCGACACCGCGATGGAGATCTTGGGGCCGTGCGGGCGGCCGTGGTCGAGCGGCACCTGGACCTGGGCGCACTGGGCCTTGTTCATCGGGTCGTCCGGCCCGCTGACCTCGCACTTGCCCCAGTCGATGCCCTGGGCCGCGACCGCGGCGGCGCCGGCCTGGCCGGTGTCCGCGCTCACGGAGACGGCGGCGCCGGTGCCGCCGGCCGCCACGACCGCCGCGGCCGTGACGAGAAGAATCCTTTTCACCTGACCCCCTCAGATCGGCGGCTCCGGAACCCGGACGCGGGGAGACCGGAGGGGGGAGCCACGCCGATGCATTGCGGATGCGGATTGCGTGGCGATTCTGGCGCTATGTCGGTTATCGCGGCAGAGGCCGGGATGACTGGATGCGGAATCGTGACAAGATCAACGGAACTTCGTGATGTTGCAGGTCGTTCGCCCTCGTTCGTCCGTCCGCGCGAACGCGTGAGGGCCCCGGGGATCGCTCCCCGGGGCCCTCCGCGCGTCGGACGCGTCAGCGGATGATGTCCGCCTTCAGGCGCGCGGCCGTCAGCGACCCGGTGCCCACGAGCGTCTTGGCGGACGCCTGCGCCGGCGGAGTCGGGTCACCGAGCTGCGGGACGTGGACCGTACGCTCCTCCGGACGCTCTCCCCGCAGGAAGTACGCGTCGAAGTAGGCGTCCACAGCCGCGGAACCGCGGTGGACGATGCAGTGCGTGCGGTCGCCGTCCTGGACGACCAGGCGCGAGCCCTTGAGCCGGCGCTGCATGTCCAGCGAGCCCTCGTACGGGGTGGCCGCGTCGTTGGTCGACTGGAACATCAGGATGTTGCGCGGCAGGTCGCGGGTCCGGCCGATGTCGACCGGCTCGCCGGCCTCGGCGCCCCAGAACAGGCACGGCGCGTTGAACCAGGCGTTGGCCCACGTCTCGAACGGGTGCCTGCGGTTGATCCGGTCGTTGTCGCGCTGCCACTTCTTCCAGCTCAGCGGCCACTGGACGTCGGTGCACTGCACCGCGAGGTAGACGGCGTTGCCGTTGTCCGCGACGCCCCCGGTGGTCGGCCCGCCGAAGGTCTGCGCGAACGTCGCGGTGTCGCCCGCCTTGTACGCCGCCAGCCCGGCCGCGTACCCGTGCCACACCGCCTGGCTGCGCCGGTATCCGGCGTTGAGGATGGTGTCGGTCAGCTCGTCCGGCCCGACGGCGAGTTCCTGCCCGCTGTCGGGGTCGGTGTAGCGGACCGGCTGCTTCTTCAGCTTGGCGCGCAGGTCGTAGAAGAAGTCGCGCACCTCGCCCTGCTTCTTGCCCAGCTTGTACGTCGCGTCGTGCTTGGCGATCCAGCCGAGGTAGTACTCGAAGTTGATGTCGAACTGGACGTCCTGGTTGAGGTTGGCGTCGTACCAGACGTCTGACGGGCCGACGTTGCCGTCCAGCACCATCTTGTCGACGTTCTTCGGGTACACGGTGGCGTACGCCGAGCCGAGGTAGGTGCCGTAGGACGCGCCGTACCAGTCGAGCTTGTCGTTGCCCAGCGCGCGCCGGATCGACTCCACGTCGTGGACCGAGTCGATGGTCTTGATGTGGTCCAGGAGCCCGATCTTGTCGTTCTTCGCGCAGCTCTCGGCGTAGGCCTCGGTCAGCTTCAGCCACGTCTGGACGGACTTGCGGTCGCCGGTGCCGTAGTCGGGACGCGGGGCGAGGCCGTACTTCTCGTCGCAGGTGAGCGCGGGGACGCTCATGCCGACGCCGCGCGGGTCGAACCCGATCACGTTGTAGGCGTCGCGCATCGGCGCGGAGTTCTGCGCGAACACGCGCGGGCCGAACAGCGCGCCGCCGCCGCCGGGACCGCCCGGGTTGACGACGATGTCGCCCTTGGCCGGGCCCTTGCCGGTGTGCGGCGTCCTGGTGAGCTGGAGCGTGATCTTCTTGCCGTTCGGCTTCGCGTGGTCCAGCGGGACCGGCAGCTCGGCGCACTGCACGATCTTGGAGACCGGGTAGATGACGTCGTAGAGGTCGTGCACCGTCTTGACGAAGTCCGCCGGGCAGGCGTGCCACTTGAGCGAGGCGGGGTTGTAGCCTCCTGCCGATCCGGCGGAGGGGCTCGCGGCCTGCGCGCTTGTGGCGCCCAGACCGGTGAGACCGAGGCCGGCCACCGCGGCCACGACAACGATCCTCTTCACAAATCCCCCTTAACGTGCCGACTCCTGATTGAGTCAGACATACGGGTAAATGAGTGAAGATTGTGGCGTCCCGGCGGGGGGCCGGACAGGGCCCAAACCCGAGTGGATGCGGAATCGTGACAAGATCAGCGGAACTCTGTGATCACCCCGGACGTTCCGGATCCGGACCGTCACGCACGCGAGAGACGACCCGTCACGCAAACGGCAACGGCCGTCACGCGAACGGCGAGCGTCACGCGAAACGGCGAGGGCCCCGGGTTCCGCACCCGGGGCCCTCGCCGTTCTAGTTCTTCGCTCTCAGCCGTTCAGTTCTTCGCTCTCGCCGTTCTAGGTCTTCGCTCTCGGCCGTTCTAGGTCTTCGCTGTGGGCGATGCGATGCGCGGTGTCAGGTGACGACGACGTCGGCGCCCGGGCCGGACACCGAGCCGTCCTCGCCGATCTCGATGCCCATCTCGTCGGCGATGCGCATCGCCTCCTCGATCAGCGTCTCCACGATCTGCGCCTCCGGCACGGTCTTGACGACCTCGCCTTTCACGAAGATCTGCCCCTTGCCGTTGCCGGACGCGACGCCCAGGTCGGCCTCGCGCGCCTCGCCCGGGCCGTTCACGACACAGCCCATCACCGCGACCCGCAGCGGGACGGGAAAGTCCTTCAACCCGGCGGTGACCTGCTCGGCGAGCGTGTACACGTCCACCTGCGCGCGCCCGCACGACGGGCACGACACGATCTCCAGCCCGCGCGTGCGCAGCCCCAGCGACTCCAGGATCGCCTGGCCGACCTTGACCTCCTCGACCGGCGGCGCGGACAGGGAGACCCGGATCGTGTCGCCGATCCCCTCGGCGAGCAGCGCCCCGAACGCCACCGCCGACTTGATCGTGCCCTGGAACGCCGGGCCCGCCTCGGTCACGCCGAGGTGCAGCGGGTAGTCGCAGGCCGCGGCCAGCTGCCGGTACGCGTCGATCATCACGACCGGGTCGTTGTGCTTCACCGAGATCTTGATGTCGCGGAAGCCGTGCTCCTCGAACAGCGAGCACTCCCACAGCGCCGACTCCACCAGCGCCTCGGGCGTGGCCTTGCCGTGCTTCTCCAGCAGCCGCTTGTCGAGCGAGCCGGCGTTCACCCCGATCCGGATCGGGACGCCCGCGCCGGCCGCCGCGCGCGCGATCTCGCCGACCTTGTCGTCGAACTTCTTGATGTTGCCCGGGTTGACCCGGACGGCCGCGCACCCCGCGTCGATCGCGGCGAACACGTACTTGGGCTGGAAGTGGATGTCGGCGATGACGGGGATCGGCGACTTGCGCGCGATCGCCGGCAGCGCTTCGGCGTCGTCCTGCGACGGCACCGCGACCCGGACGATCTGGCACCCGGACGCGGTCAGCTCCGCGATCTGCTGGAGCGTCGAGTTCACGTCGGCGGTGAGGGTGGTGGTCATCGACTGCACCGAAACCGGGGCGTCGCCCCCGACCGGAACGCTGCCGACCATGATCTGCCGGGACCTGCGGCGCGGCGTGCTCAGGCCCGGCGCGCCCGGCCCGTTCCGCCCGTCGTCCTCGCCGCGGACGCCCGGCATTCCCAGTGAAACGCTCATCCCTCTCCTCTGACTCGCGGCCCCGTACTCCAGACTAAGCGCCGCGCGTGTCCGGGAGGACGCCGCCCGGCATCCACCGATGTGACCGATCGACTACCTTGGGTGAACGTTTTGTGTCATTCGGGTAGCTGGAGCGGGTTGAAGACGTCCGCGAGGATCAGCAGCACCCCGAGCCCCACCAGTACCAGGACGGCCAGGTACGTCAGCGGCAGCAGCCGGGTCAGGTCGACCGTGCCCGGATCCGGACGGCCCCGGATCCGGTTGACGCCCGCGCGGGCCCGCTCGTAGCCGACCACCGCGAGGTGCCCGCCGTCCAGCGGGAGCAGCGGCAGGACGTTCAGCGCCCCGAGGAAGACGTTCACCGACACGACCAGCGACAGGAACAGCGCGATCTTGTCGCGGACGGAGTTGGCGTCGGAGGCGAAGATCTGGCCGGACACGTCCGTCGCGCCGACGACGCTGCCGACCTGGCCGCCGGGCGTGCTCTCCCGCTCGGGCGAGAACAGCCGCGGGACGGCGGACGGCAGGTCCACCGCGACCTCGCCGATGCCGGCGACGGTCCGGCCGATCGCGCGTCCGGCGAACTCCGTCGCGCGGAGCGGGCCCGTCCGGTCGTAGCCGCCGCCGACGACCCTCGCGGACATGCCGACGAACGGCTGACCGTCCACGTCCGCGAGCTTGATCGGCAGGGTCACCGGCTGCGGGGCTCCCTGCCGCCGCACCACGACGGGCACCGTCTGGCCGGGCTTCGCCTTGTCGATGGCCTTGGTGAGCTCGTCCCAGTCGGCGACGGGCGTGCCGTTGAACGACACGACCCGGTCGCCTACGCGGAGCCCGGCCGCCGCGGCGGGCGAGCGCGGACGGCCCTTGCCGCAGTCGGACCGCACCCCGGCGGGCACGCACGGCGTCACCTCGTCGACCGTGCTGGTCACGGTGCCGGACCGCGGCACGCCCACCGTCATCGCCATCGCCATGAGCAGCAGGAACGCGAACACGAAGTTGACGACGACGCCCGACACGATCACGATCGCGCGGCGTCCGGCGGGCTGCCGGTAGAACGCGCGCGGACGGTCCGCCGGGTCGATCTCCTCCAGCGGCGTGTATCCGACGATCTTGACGAAGCCGCCGAGCGGGATCGCCTTCACGCCGTACTCCGTCTCGCCCCGCCGCGTCGACCACAGCGTCGGCCCGAAGCCCACGAAGTACTGCGTGGCCTTCATCCCGAACCGCTTGGCGGGCAGCAGGTGGCCGCCCTCGTGGAGCATCACCGACAGCAGCAGCGCGACGACGAACGCCACCGCGCCGAGCAGGAACGCCATCGGCTCTCCTCGGGCATCGTCCGGAGGCGGGCGAGGCGGGCCTCCGTGGGTCTCAGTCGGTTCCGGTCAGTTCTCGGGTCCTGGTGCGGGCCCAGCCGTCCGCCGCGAGGACGTCGTCCATCGTCAGCTCTCCGGCCTTGCCCGGATCACCCTCGTGCGCGCGCTCCTCCGCGGCGTGCTCGTCCACGATCCGCGCGATGGTGTCGACGATCCCGAGGAACGGGAGGCGTCCAGCGCGGAACGCGTCCACACATTCCTCGTTCGCGGCGTTGTAAACGGCGGGGAACGTCCCGCCCAGCTCACCGGCGCGGCGCGCCAGCGCCACCGCGGGGAACGCCTCCTGGTCGAGCGGGAACAGCTCCCAGGTGTGCGCCCGCGTCCAGTCGACGCCGGGCGCGGCGTCCGGGACGCGGTCCGGCCAGTCGATGCCGAGCGCGATCGGCAGCCGCATGTCGGGCGGGCTCGCCTGCGCGAGCGTGGAGCCGTCGGTGAACTCCACCATCGAGTGGATCATCGACTGCGGGTGCACCATGACCTCGATCCGGTCCATCGGGACGTCGAACAGCAGGTGCGCCTCGATGACCTCCAGGCCCTTGTTGACGAGGGTCGCGGAGTTGATGGTGATGACGGGGCCCATGTCCCAGGTCGGATGCTTCATGGCCTGGTCGGGCGTGACGCCGGCCAGCTCGGCGCGGGTCCACCCGCGGAACGGGCCGCCGCTCGCGGTCAGCACGAGCCGCCGCACCTCGCCGGCGCGGCCGCCGCGCAGGCACTGGGCGAGCGCCGAGTGCTCGGAGTCGACGGGGACGATCTGCCCCGGCCGCGCCCGTTCCTTGACGAGCGGGCCGCCGACGATGAGCGACTCCTTGTTGGCGAGGGCGAGGGTGCGGCCGGCGTCCAGCGCGGCCAGCGTGGAGGCGAGGCCGAGCGCGCCGGTCACGCCGTTCAGCACCACGTCGCACGGCCACGCCGCCGTCTCCGCGACGGCGTCCGGGCCTGCGACGATCTTCGGGATGGGGTAGTCGCCTGACGCGTAGCCGCGCCGCTTGGCCTCGGCGTAGAAGGCGAGCTGCAGCTCCTGCGCGGCGGACGCCTTGGCGACGGCGACGATCTCGGGACGGAACTCCAGCGCCTGCTCGGCCAGCAGGCCGACCCGTCCGCCGCCGGCGGCGAGCCCGGCCACCCGGAACCTGCCGGGGTTGCGGCGGACGACGTCCAGCGCCTGGGTGCCGATCGAACCGGTGGAGCCGAGCACGACCAGCTCGCGGGCGGGCGCGTCGGTGCTTGATGGAGGCATCACGCGTTCATTGTCCGACAATCCAGGCCGCGGGTCGCGTCCCCGCCGCGACTCGTCGCGCACGCGCGCCTCCAGATCGCGGACGGGCAAGCCAGCGCGGACGCGCAAGCCCGCGCGGACGCGCGGGTCAGCGCCGACCGGCGAGCGGGAGCCGCAGGACGAGGCGCGCGCCGTACGCGCCGTCGCCGACGTAGAGGCGCCCGCCGTGCGCGACGGCGATCTGCCGCGCGATGGCGAGGCCGAGGCCGCTGCCGCCGTCGGCGCGGCTGCGCGCGGAGTCGAGCCGGGTGAACCGCTCGAAGACGCGGTCGCGGTCGGCGTGCGGGATGCCGGGACCGTCGTCGCGGACCTCGACGACCGCCTCCCCCGGCTCGGCGCGCACGGTGACCTCGATCACCGCGACGGCGTGCCGCTCGGCGTTGGCGAGCAGGTTGAGCAGGACGCGGCCGAGCCGCGGCGGGTTCGCCTCGACCAGCACGCCCGCCTCGGCCTTGACCGTCGTCGGGACGGGCGGCGCGCGCCGGCCGGCCTCGGCCTCCACCAGCGCGCCGAGGTCCAGGATCTCGCGGGCGGGCGAGTCGCCGGAGTCGAGCCGGGCGAGGACGAGGAGGTCGTCGACGATGTGGTGCAGGCGGTCGACGTCGTCCAGGGAGTGCCTGAGGGTGTCGACGGGGTCGCCGTCGTCCGGGGCGTCGAGGGCGAGCTCGATCCTGGTCCGCAGGCCGGTGAGGGGGGTGCGCAGCTCGTGCGAGGCGTCCGCGATGAACGCGCGCCGCTGGAGCGCCGCGGTCTCCAGCCTGCTGAGCAGCGCGTTGACGCGGCGGGCGAGCCGTTCGAGGTCGTCGCCGGTGGACGGCACCGGGACGCGGCTGCTCAGATCGGCGTCGTCGATCCCGGCCATCTCTGCCTGGAGCCGCGCCGCCGGCCGCAGCGTCTCCCGGACGGCATCGCGGACGGCCCTCTGGACGCCCCACCGGACGCCCCACGCGACCAGCCCCAGCCCGGCGAGGCCGAGCAGGGCCATGACCAGCGCGAGGACGCCCACCTCCCCGACGTCCGCGAGCAGCGCCAGCGCGACGGCCGCGACGGCCGCCGCGACCAGCAGCAGGAAGCCGGACGCGCCGATCGCGACCAGCGTCTCGCGTTCCCGCGCCGGGCGCCGGTCGCGCGCCCGCGCGGGGCGGGGCCTGTCCGGCCGGACGCGCGCTCCGGCGTTCCGGTCCGACATGCCTCCTTTGTACGCAATATCCATCCAAGAAACTGCAAAACACGCGGCCTGCGGCCGTATCGCCATGGTCTGCATCCGCCCTGGTCAGAGCGTCCGCCGACCCGCCGTGTGCACCCCACCGCCGGGCCGCCTAGCGCGGACGATCTTGGACGGCTGGGCGACACGTAAGGCTTTGCCGCCCTTTTCACCTGTGGCAACAGTGACAACACACTTCCCGGCCTATAAAGGAAGTCACGTGACGTCGACTCCCGCCAGGGGGATGGGTACATGGGCCAGACGGACGAGCCGACCGTGGACCCGGGCGTGCTGAGCACAGCCCAGCGCCTGGGAGACGCGTGCGTCGTCTGCCGCAAGAGGTGGCCCCGGCCGCGCGTACGCGTCGGCCGCCTGCCGGATTCGACCGGGGTGTTCGCGTGCGACGACTGCGCACCCGCCCCGCCGGCACCCCGCCCACGGCGGGGCTCTCGGGAGCCGCTCACGAATGCCGGACGGCCGGTCGGGGAGCGGCCGCCGGCGATGACGACGGCCCCTTCCGCATGACGGCGCCGTCGTCGAGGAGGTCTCTCCAGGGAGAAGGGTGACCCGGGCCTTCGGGGGGAAGCCCGGGACCACCCGGCAGGCGCGCCCGACTGGGGGCGGTCGGGCGCGCCGGAGAGACCTTTCACACCCCGCTCCGACCTCCTGAGCGTCCCGGACCAGGCCTCCACGGCTCCGGTGCGGTTGGGGCCGCCACAGCTTCGGCTAGACCGCTACGAACTTCGGCTAGTCCGCTACGGACTTCGGCTCCGCCTCTGCGACTTCGGGCAGGTCGCTACAGCTTCGTGGACTCGATCCACGTTTTGGTCCACGCGGCGTAGTCGGTGCAGTCGTTCTTCTCCGACTTCTCCGACGTGTCGCCACAGGCCTTCGACGGCGCGTGCGCGAAGGAGATGTCGTCGAGGTAGTCGCGGTCGCCGACGTGGTAGGCGGCGCAGAACCCCGGCTTGAGGCGGTCGCCGGAGCAGGCCTGCGGGTTGGCGGGCGCCACTCCCGTCCATTCGGCGACCTGCTGCTGGACGTCCGGCGACGCGGTCCACTGCAGCCACTGGTACATGCAGTTCGGGTGCTGCACCCGCGCGCCGATCATCCAGGCGTCCATCCAGCCGGTCACGCCCTCGGACGGGATGACGCCCTGCACGGGCCGGGACGCGCGGTTCAGCACGTCCACCTGGTAGGGCCACGCCTGGCCCAGCACGGCGCGGCCCCCGGCGAACGCGCTGACGGCGTCGGCGGGCCGCTCCCAGTACTGCTCGACGTGCGGTCGCTGCGCGGCCAGGACGCGCCCCGCGGCGGCGAGCTGCTTCGGCGTCAGCGAGTACGGGTCGCGGATCTTCAGCTTGCGCTCCTTGGCCTTGAGGTAGAGCGCGGCCTCGGCGATCGCGAGCGGGCTGTCCCGCATGACGAGCTTCCCGGAGTACCGGCGGGCCTGGCCGGGGTCGAACAGCGCGGCCCAGCTCCCCGGCGGCGGGACGGCCCTGGTGTCGTACATGAGGAGGTTCACGCCCCACACGTACGGGATGCCGTAGTGCTTGCCGTTCCGCTTGAGCTGCCCGCGCAGCTCCGGCTCCAGCTTCTTGTAGCCGTCCACGAGGTCGGTGTTGACGGGTGCGACCTGGTTCTCGGCGACGAGCCGTCCGGCGACCTCGGGCGGCGCGGCGACGCCGTCGTACCTGCGGTCCCCGTCGCGCATGAGGTCGGCCATCTCCTCCGGCGTCTTGACGACCTTCAGCCCGACCTTGCAGCCGGTGCGCTCCTGGAACGGGGTCACCCAGTCGACGCGCGGGTCGGTGCTGCCGCTCTCGATGGCGCCGGGCAGCGTGAGGAGGTTGAGCATGCCCTCGCCGGGCCCGAGGGTGCTCGCCACCTGGGCGACGCCGACCGGCTCCTTGTCGTCGTCGCCGCCGCTGCCGCTCGCGCCGAGACCGGCGGCGGTCAGCGCGAGGGCGGCCACCACGGCCGCTCCCACCTTGACCCGCATCGTGGCCTTCACCCGCATGTCGCTCCCCGATCCGCGCGCAGTGACCCCGCCTCTCGCGCGGGGCCTCCGTCGGCGCAGCCTAGCGCCTCCCCCAAACAGGGGCCGAGCGGAGCGCGTCGTTTGAATGGGGGCGCCGCCATTCTCGTCTGCTCCGGCGACCGCCCACGAGTTCATCGCCGGTCTCGGGTGGGGTCCCCGCCGAATTGAGGTGGAACGGCCTGCGACGCCGAAGTCCGGGGACGCTCGTGTTTGCCGTTTCATCCCCGGACGGTAAGCAAAGGCTGTCCTATTGGGACGCGCCGTGAATGCGATTCCGCCGCAGATTGCGGGCCATACGTTTCGGACGGGTTGTTAATGGAGAAACCGCCGAGACCCCGGGGGACGGCGGGTGCTGGCGTCCGCGCCATACACGGAGGTTGCTGGAGAGGGATATGGCGCGGACTGCCGCCCTTCCCGGGGCCGCGGCGGCACCGGCGGACGTGACGAGGTTGGGGAACAGCGGATCACCTTGCAGTGCTGCCTGGCCACGCGATCGCCGGCACCCGGCCGGACGGCGACGGTGTGACGCCTTCGAGACGGAGGAGATTCGAAGGACGTCGCACGTCAGGCCGGGGGTCGTGGCGGGAGGGCCCGCGGCCGGGACGGGCCGTTCCGGCCCGGCCGTACTGGGCCGCGGGTCGCTTCGGTGCGGTGCGCTCGACCACCTCGATCCGTGCGATGAGCCGTTGCGGGGTATCGGCCTCCAGGAAGTCGCCGACGTCGCGGTCCTTCGGCGGCAGCGCCCACCAGTGGCCGGTGAACGGGCCGAACCAAATGGTCCAGCCCGGAAATCGTCTGCCGAGCGCGTCCACCTCTGCTGCGTGGTCGACTGCGGTCATCGCGCGGCTCTCCTGCACAACTGACTTTAATTTCGCCCCAATTAATTGAGACAGTCAGATTGTGTCTCCCGCCCCAGGGGGCGTCAATGGATGTTGGCATTATTCGTCGCCCGCCGCGCGACGAAAACAACCGACGGGAAGGGCCTGCCGCGGACCGGTTTAACCGCTGGTCGGGAACCCCAAGTTCACCCCTCCGTGACTGGGGTCGAGCCAACGCGAGGTGACCGCCTTCGTGCGCGTATAGAAGTGGACGCCTTCCATCCCGTGCGCATGACTGTCACCGAACAGTGAGTCCTTCCAGCCACCGAAGGAGTAGTAGGCCATCGGCACCGGGATCGGCACGTTGACGCCGACCATGCCGACCTCCACCTCGTTCTGGAAGCGGCGCGCCGCCCCGCCGTCGTTGGTGAAGATCGCGGTGCCGTTGCCGTACGGGTTGGCCGAGATCAGCTCCATGGCGTCCTCGTACGAGCCGGACCGCACCACCGACAGCACCGGGCCGAAGATCTCGTCCTTGTAGGCGTCCATCTCCGGGGTGACGTGGTCGAGGACGGTCGGGCCGAGCCAGAACCCTTCCCCGGCGCCGCCGAGGACGTCCGGGGCCCGCCCGTCGACGGCGAGCGTGGCGCCCTGCGCGACGCCGCTGTCCAGGTAGGACGCCACCTTGTCGCGGTGCGCCCGCGTCACCAGCGGGCCCATCTCCGACGCGAGGTCGTCGCCCGGGCCGACCTTGAGCTTGGCGACCCGCTCCTCGATCTTGGCCATCAGCTCGTCCCCGACCGGGTCGACGGCGACGACCACGGAGATCGCCATGCACCGCTCCCCCGCCGAGCCGAACCCGGCGGACACGGCCGCGTCTGCGGCCAGGTCGAGATCGGCGTCCGGGAGCACCAGCATGTGGTTCTTCGCGCCGCCGAGCGCCTGCACCCGCTTGCCGTTCGCGGCCGCCGTCGAATAGATGTAGCGGGCGATCGGCGTGGAGCCGACGAAGCTGACCGCCTTCACGTCCGGGTGGTGCAGCAGGCCGTCCACCGCGGCCTTGTCACCGTGGACGACGTTGAACACGCCGTCCGGCAGGCCCGCCTCGGCCCACAGCTCGGCGAGCCGCACCGACGCCGACGGGTCCTTCTCCGACGGCTTCAGGACGAACGTGTTCCCGCACGCGATCGCCACCGGGAACATCCACATCGGCACCATCGCCGGGAAGTTGAACGGCGTGATCCCGGCGGCCACGCCGAGCGGCTGCAGGATCGAGTACGCGTCGATCCGGGTCGACACGTTCTCCGAGAACCCGCCCTTGAGCAGGTGCGGGATGCCGCAGGCGAACTCCACGACGTCCAGGCCGCGGGCGACCTCGCCGGCCGCGTCCGATACGACCTTGCCGTGCTCGGACAAGATCAGCCGCGCGATCTCGTCGCGGTGCTCGTTCACCAGCTCGCGGAACCTGAACAGGATGCTCGCGCGCTTCGACAGCGAGGCGTCCCGCCAGCCGGGGAACGCGGCCTTCGCGGCGGCCACGGCCGCGTCGACCTCGGGCTGGGCGGCGAAGTCGACCGTCCCGGCGAGGCGTCCCGACGCGGGCTCGTAGATGTCGCCGCGCCGCTCCGCCTCCCCGGCGAACGGCTTCCCGCCGATCCAGTGCGTGACGTGCTTGCTCATCGGGTGGCTTCCTTATTCACTGCTTCGAGGGACGCGATCAGGATGCCGAGGCCCTCCGCGGCCTCGGCGTCGGTCAGGGTCATCGGCGGCGCCATGCGCACCACGTTGCCGTACAGGCCGCCCTTGCCGATCAGCAGCCCCCGCTCGCGGGCGGCCTCCATCACCGCCGCGGCCAGCGGCGGGCTCGGCTCGCCGGCGCCGGGATCGGCCAGCTCGACCGCGAACATCAGGCCCTTGCCGCGCACGTCCTTGACGATCGGCAGCCGGTCGGCGGCCGACGCGAGCCCGCCGATGATCGTCGCGCCCTGCTTGGCGGCGTTGGCCTGGAGGTCGTGGTCCAGGAGGTAGTCGAGGGTCGCGTTCGCCGCGGCCATCGAGACCGGGTTGCCGCCGAACGTGGAGATCCCGACCGCGTGCAGGCCGTCCATCAGGTCGCCGCGCGCGACGACGCCGCCGACCGCGAACCCGTTCCCGAGGCCCTTGGCGAAGGTCATCATGTCCGGGACGACGCCGTGGTTGCCGATGCCCCAGAAGCTCTGGCCCGTCCGTCCCCAGCCGGTCTGGACCTCGTCGGAGATCAGCAGGATCCCGAACTCGTCCAGGACGCTCTTGTACGCGGCGAGCAGGCCGTCCGGCGGCATCGTGAACCCGCCGACGCCCTGGATCGGCTCGGCGATCAGTGCGGCGACGTCCCCGCTGGTCGCGGTGGCGAGGACGTGGCGCAGGTCCTGCACGCAGGCGTCGGTGTACTGCTCGTCCGACATGCCCTTGAACTGCGGCAGGTGCCGGTCGGCGCCGTGCAGGAAGTGGACGTCCAGCGGCGAGAACGACACGTTCGTCCACGCCCGGTTGCCGGTGACGCCCGTCGCGGCGAACGACCGGCCGTGGTAACTCTGCCGCATCGCGAGGACCTGCGGGCTGCGGCGCGCGTACGCCGCCAGCAGCAGCGCCGTCTCGTTCGCCTCCGTCCCGGAGTTGGTGAAGAACACCTTCGCGTCCGGGATGCCCGACAGCCGGGCGATCTTCTCGGCCAGCTCGACCTGCCCCCGCAGCAGGTACGAGGTGGACGTGTGCACGACGCCCGTGGCGATCTGCCGCTCGACCGCGTCCCGCACCTCCGGCACGTCGTACCCGAGCATGTTCGTGAGGATGCCCGTGAAGAAGTCGAGGTAGCCCTTCCCCTCGGCGTCGGTCACGCGGTTGCCCTTGCCGCCGACGATCTCGATGGGGTCCTGGTAGTTGAGCGCGACCCAGGACGGCATGACCGCCCGGTGGCGCTTGAGCAGATTCGCGTGTTCCGACATGCCTCAAGTCTTGTTCGCCCAGGACGCCGCGAAAACCCGCAGAGTGTCAGGACCCTCCCCCTCCGGTTAACGCTCTGCTGGAACCGAGCGGAGCTCGTCCATTGAATGGCGGGTGGGTGGGGCTGGAGGACGGCGACTGACAGGCTGTAAAGCTTGTGCTCGGCGCCGTTGACACTCTGTCCGGATAGGATCGCTGGTGATGCTGCCCACTGTGCACGACGTTCTCCAGCTCGACGCGGTCCGCCGCGGCCAGCCGCACGTCGTCGCGGGCGCGGACCGCACCGGCAACCGGGTCCGCTGGGTGCACGTCGCCGAGGTCACCGACATCGCGCATCTGCTGCACGGCGGCGAGCTCGTCCTCACCACCGGGATCGCGCTGCCGGACGAGCCCGAACGGCTCCGCGCCTACATCTCCGACCTCGCCGAGGTCGGGGTGAGCGGGCTGATGATCGAGCTGGGCCGCCGGTACCTCAGCGTCCTGCCGCCCGCCCTGATCAGCGCCGCCGAGGACCACGGGCTGCCCGTGATCGTCCTGGCGCACGAGCCCGCGTTCGTGGACATCACCGAGTCGGTGCACGCCCGCATCGTGCAGGACCAGTTCGCCGAGCTGCGGGCGTCCGAGCAGCTCCACGAGATCTTCACGCAGCTGTCGGTGGAGGGCGCGTCCACGGACGAGGTCGTCCGGCAGGTCGCGTCGCTGGGCGGGCACCCGGTCGTCCTGGAGAACCTCGCCCACCAGGTCCTCGCGGCCGACGCGGGCGGGGCCGACCCGTCGGAGCTGCTGTCGGCGTGGGAGACCCGCTCGCGCGTCGTCCGGCCGGGGCGCCGCACCGGCTACGACGAGGCGTCCGGCTGGCTGGTCACCATGGTCGGCGCCCGCGGCGAGGACTGGGGCCGCCTGATCATCGACCTCGGCGCGCCGCCGTCGCCCCGCGAGACCGTGCTGATCGAACGGGCCGCCACGACCCTCGCCCTCGGCCGCCTCCTCGACCGGCACGCCGAGAGCGTCGAACGCCAGGCGCACGGGACGATCATCGCCCGCATCCTCGCGCACGCCTACTCCGACCCGCAGGAGGCCGCCGCCCGGGCCCGCGCCCTCGGCGTCCCCTTGTCGGGCCGGCGGCTGCTCGGCGTCGTGCTTCGCCACCGGGGCCCGGCGGCGTCCGTGCCGGCCGCGGGTGAGCTGTCGGCGCTGGCCGAGACGGCAGCCGCCGCCTGCAAGGACGCCCGCCTCGCCGCGCTCGTCGGCGTCCTGGACGAGGGCGGCCCGCACGCCCGCGTCGGCGTCCTCGCGTCCCTGCCCGCCCGCGCGGACGTGGAGACGGCGCTCACCGAGGTCGCGACCCGCATCCGCAAGCAGTCCGGCGACACCGTGATGGCGGCCGGGTCCGTCGTGGAGACGATCCGCGACGTCCGCCGCTCGTTCCTCGAGGCCGAGCAGGTCGCCGACGTCGCCGCCCGCGGCGCGGGCGCCCGCCTCTTCTACCGCCTTCCCGACCTGCGCCTGCGCGGCCTCCTGCATCTGCTCCGCGACGACGCCCGCGTCCAGACCTTCGTCGAACGCGAGCTCGGGCCCCTCCTGGAGTACGACGCCCAGCGCGGCAGCGACCTGACCCGCATCCTGGAGCTGTACCTCGAATCGGGCCGCAACAAGGCCGTCGCCGCGCAGCAGGCCCATCTGTCCCGGCCCGCGTTCTACGAGCGCCTTCGCCGCATTGAACGCGTCCTGGACGCCGACCTCGACGACGTCGAGTCCTGCGTCTCCTTCCACGTCGCCCTGCTGGCGCTCAGCTCCGTCCGCTGGGAACGCCCCTGACCAGGGCCATCCGGTGAAGAAGGCCCGCGGCGAAGGCCCGCGCGTTTACGCTTCGGTGCATGACGGACGCGGCGTTGCATGTGCATCGGTATGGGGATTCAGCGGGCGACCCGGTCGTCCTTCTGCACGGAGTCGCGGGCCATGGGGCGCGCTGGCGGCGGATGGCCGAGCGCTATCTGGCGGACCGCCGGGTCCTCGCGCCCGACCTGCGCGGGCACGGGCGTTCGCAGCACGAGCCGCCGTGGACGGTCGAGCAGCACATCGCCGACGTCCTGGCCACGCTCGACCTGGACGGCATCGAGCGGGCCGACGTCGTCGGGCACTCCTACGGCGGGATGATCGCGCTGCACCTGGCGCGGGCCGCGCCGCGGAGGGTGCGGCGGCTCGTCCTGCTCGACCCGGCCATCGGGGTGGATCCCGCGAGGGCGGGCGAGCGGGCGCGCGAGCACATGACGCAGGCCTCGTTCGGCGACGCCGCTGAGGCGCGGGCGTCCGGCGCGGCGCGCTGGCCCGAGGCGTCGGACGAGGCGGTGGACGACGAGGTCGCCGAGCATCTCCAGCACCTGCCGGACGGACGGCTGCGCTGGCGGTACGAACCGGCCGCGATCGTGGCCGCGTATTCGGACATGGCGCGGCCGCACGTCCCGCCGCCCGTGGGCGTGCCCACCCACCTGGTCATCGCCGCGCAGGCCGACCTGGTGCGCCCCGAGTTCGTCGTGGACTGCCGCACGGCGCTCGGCCCCGGCCTCACCCTCACCGAGATCGACGCCGGGCACATGCTCTACGTCGACCGCCCGGACGAGACGGGCGCGCTGCTCAGCGCATGGCTCGGCGAAGACGCCGGCGGCCGGTGAACGGCGGCAGCGTCAGCGGGGTGTGCAGTCCCGGCCGGGCCTCGGCCACCGCGGGGACGGCGTTGACCAGGCGCAGCGCGGTCGCGAGCGTCCCGGGCACGGACGGGTCGGCGGCGCCGGGGCTGGCGACGTCCATCCGCCACGGCGGCTCGCCGCCGATCTCGACGCGGTGGCCGCCGGGCTCGCCGAACGGCGGCGCCGGCCAGTGCGGGGCGAGGTCCTCGCGCAGGCGGGCCACGTGCTCGACGGTGATCACGGGACGTCCGCCGAGCATGCCCGACACCTGGAACCGCAGCGCCGCCGTGGCGCCCTTGGCGATCCGTCCGGCGGGGACGTCGAACGACTCGGGCGCCGGGCACAGCTCGTGGCTCTCGCGGAGATCGTCCAGCGGGACGGCCAGCTGATCGGCGACGAGCCGGATCATCGGCCCCCACATCAGCGTCGGCACGCCGGGCCGCACGATCGGCGGGCGGTGCCCGATGGGCCCGCCGAAGCCGCACTCGCGGACGACGGCCTCGTCCCCGCGGGCGTGGCACGCGATCTCGGTGATCCTGACGGTGTCGAGGTGCAGGCTCGCGCCGCTCAGCAGCAGCGGAAGCAGGTCGGCCAGGGGCCCGGGGCCGGTGGTGAGGCACGCGGACCCGCCCGTGGCGCACGCGGCCCGCAGGCGCCGGACGACGGCCCGGTCCGCGGACGCCGGATGGATCATGGGAGTCAGCGCGTCCGACACCACCCCCGCGCCGGACGCCAGGATGCGGCACAGGTCGTCCACGACCCGGCCGCCGGGGCCGCACGCCGTGTGGCTGATCACCTGGGGCCGGAGGGCGAGCAGACCGGCCGGGTCCTCGGTGGCGAGCACGCCCGTGGGACGGCCGGTCCCGGCCAACTCGGCGGCGTCCAGCCCGGCCGCGCGGTGATCGCCCACCACGACGCCGGCGAGCTCGAGATCGGGGTGCTCGATGATGGCCCGCAGTGACTGCCTGCCCGGATGCCCGGTGGCCCAATGGCCGACTAGGTACGTCATACCACCTCATTTCTGACCAAGCGTTCGGTCAAGTGCGCGCATTGTAAGCAGGGCGTTCCGGCCAGGACGAGACCCGCGCGGGACGTACATCGGTGCACAGCAGGGCACAACCACCTGGTGACACTTCGCACAGGTCCGCGCACGTTCGGGGTGGAGGAGGAGCTGCTCCTCGTCGATCCCGCGACCGGCGTGCCGCAGGCGGTCTCCGGGTCCGTCATCCGGTACGCCAGGCGGCACGACGAGCTGTTCCTCACCGGCGGGCGGCGCTCGAAGTCGCTGGAGACCGAGCTGCAGCGCGAGCAGCTGGAGACGGCCACCCCGGTCTGCACCTCGCTCGCCGAGATCTCCGAGCACGTCAGGTCGGCGCGGCTGGCGGCGGCGCAGTCGGCCGCCGGGGTCGGCATCGCGGTGGCGGCGCTCGCGACGTCGCCGGTGGCCGTCCGCCCGTCGCTGACCCCGTCGAACCGGTACCTGCGGATGTCGAACGCCTACGGGCCCACCGCCGACGAGCAGCTCACCTGCGGCTGCCACGTCCACGTCGGCATCGAGTCCGCGGACGAGGGCGTCGCCGTCCTCGACCGGATCCGCCCCTGGCTGCCGCCGCTGCTGGCCCTCAGCGCGAACTCGCCGTTCTGGCAGGGCGCCGACACCGGCTACGACAGCTGGCGCCACCAGGTGTGGGGACGGTGGCCGTCCAGCGGCCCCACCGAGCTGTTCGGCTCCGCGAAGGCCTACCGGACGACGGTCGAGGCGCTGCTCGCCACCGGCGCCCTCGTCGACGAGGGGATGATCTACTTCGACGCGCGGCTGTCGCGGCACTACCCGACCGTGGAGATCCGCGTCCCGGACGTGTGCCTGAACGCCGACGACGCCGTGCTGATGGCCGCGCTCGTCCGCGCGCTGGTCGACACCGCCGCCGGCGCCTGGCGCGACGGCGACCCGCCCGACCCGGTGCGGGCCGACCTGATGCGGCTGGCGATGTGGCGCGCCGGACGCTCCGGGCTGCGGGACGACCTCGTCCATCCGACCACCCGCTGCGCCGCCCCCGCCCGCCAGGTCGTGGACGCGCTCCTCGCCCACCTGGCCCCCGCACTGGACCGCTCAGGCGACCTCGACGCCGTCACCCGCATGCTGGACGGCCTCCTCGAACGCGGCAACGGCGCCCAGTTCCAGCGCGCCGTCTACGCCCGGACCCACGACGTCACGTCCATCGTCGCGGGCGCCGTCCAGAACACCGTCCCCGTCTGAGCGACCCTGCGAAAATCCCCGAATACCCCACCTGAACGACGCCGCCCTAGAACGTTCATCAGTGGTCGCCAACAACCTCTACAACCGGACCGTCTGAGATCAGCGACTTGGACGAGCCACAACACCCCCACTTGGACACGACCCAAGCCGGGGCCACGGGTCGTGCGGCCGGAGGGCGCCCAGCGCCCGGAGGTCGCACGACCCGCCGGGCGGCGGGCCGTTTCCCGAGACGCGCCAGCGGCTCGGGAAACGGTTCGCCGCCCGGTGACGGGGGTTCCAGGGGGTCGCCCCCCTGGG